>CAIWFK010000115.1 GCA_903911905.1 uncultured Myxococcales bacterium | reverse complement strand
GGCCTCGGCTTCGACGATCAACAAGTCGCTCGTCCTGTTGCAGTCGGTTCTCAGGTTTGCGCACCGAGAGGAGATCATTGAACGGGAGCCTCACATCGAGATGCTCCCTCAAACGGACGCCAAGCGCGTGCACGGGCCCAGTCGGACGGAGTTCGCGAAGCTGCTGAAGGCAGCCGAGACCATGCGCGTCAGCACCGGCCCGCGCGACCCGGCGGTGCCCTGGCTGCCCGAGGTGATGCAGCTCTTCGCCGAGTTCGGTTTTCGCCCCGGCGAGCTATTCCACCTGACGTGGGGGTCGGTCGACTTCAACCACAAGGGAGGGGGCGAGGGACTGCGAGGCGCAGTGCACGTCGAGGAGCAGACTAAGCGGGGCTTTACGCCGAAGCAGGGGAAGCGCCGGCTCATTCCTATGTCGAGCATCGCGCGCATAGTGCTGCTCAAGCTGAAGGCAGCCCAGCCCAACGCGAAGCCCGACGACCTCGTGGTGCCGAACGACAAGGGCCTCCCCTACATTCGACTCGGCGACGGCGAGGCTTCTGGCGGAGGCACGTCGACGTGGAAGCGCTTGTCGAAGCGTTCGGGGGTGAAGGTGTCGATGTACGCGCTGCGCCACTACTTCGCCGAGCAGAAGCTGTCGGGGCGCGTCCCCATTCACGGTGTCTCTCGCTGGATGGGTCACAGCAAGATCGAGCTGACGACGAAGCGCTATGGCGACTTCGCTCCCGATACCGAAGAGCAGTGGGCATGGATGGACGCGTCGTCCAAGCAGGGCGCCAGCGACGAGGATCAGCCCGCCACGCACTGAGGCCCTGAAAACCTTCCGCCCCGACCACACACCAAGGGCGGGTGGGGTCGGGGCGGTCGGTGTCGCCACTGGAGTCGTCAACAGCGGCTTCGTTCTTCAGCGACGGCGGCGCGGCTTCGGCTCCGAGTCGTCGGGCTCGTCGCTCTCGTCGTCTTCGTCGGACTCTTCGGTCTCCGACTCGTCTTCCTCTTCGTCGGCCTCGACCTCGTCTTCCTCGACGGCCTCGGGCTCAGCGTCGCTCTGCGTGGTTCGGTACTCGTAGACGGTCTTCTTGACCAACTGCAGTCCGTCGTCCGGAAGCTTCTGCTTTGCCATGTCTGACTCCATTGGTGCTGCGGGTGGTGTTGCTGCCTTGGATGAGCTCACACCGCTCGCGCCGTCGGGAAGGCCGCGGGCCGCGTTTCGCGCGGCACGTGTCCCCACTCGGTAGGTCAGCTTGCGCAGGGTCGACGCCGCACGCTTCCGCTCGCATGGCGTCGGCTGCTTCCCTTGGGCGCGGACGTACGCGTGCGCCAGCGTCGCGAGGGACACGCCGGCGTCGCGCGCCTCGCAGCACACGCGCGCCAAGCGGGCTCGAGCGGCCCGGGAGGCGTCGATGCCCTCGCGGTCAGCCTTCACCGCGTCGAAGGTCTCGGCGAGAAGGTCCTTCTTCGTGCGAGACATGCCTCACCGCCTGAAGAGGTGCGCGAACTGGGGCAGGGACCCGAAAATCTGCTCGAGACGCTGCAGTCTGACCATGACAGCTTGGACGCCCTCGTTGACCTCACGCTTGAGCTGGTTGGTCTCGTTGGAATGTTCCCCGAGGGTGACCGGGAGCTGCTCGTTGACCAAGGTGTCGAACTGGCGCGACAGGGCCTGCAGGTCGTCGCGGTTCGCCTTCACCTGCTCGGGCAGCGTCGGCCCGCCCGGCTTCCCCGCGGCTCGCAGCCGGCTCCACTGCTCGGCGATGGAGAGCACCACCGAAGGGGTCAGGCGCTCATCGATGACAATCTGCTCAGGTCGGGCACCCTCACCGAGCATGGTGAAGATGCGGCTCGACAGCTCGCCGTCGTTGACCGACGCCACGGCCGCGCCACCTGTCGCGCGCGCCGGCACTGCGCCGGCACTGGCCACCCCCGTGGCTGGCACGGGGACGCGGTTTCCAGCCAGTTTGAGCACCTCCGCCAACGGTACGAGCCGCTTCCTACCGTCAGAGCGACTGCGCAGCGAGCCAGCCTTCACCCAGCGGTGCAGGGTGCGCGCGGGCACGGCGACGCGAGCGGCAGCATCAGCTACCGAGAGCCACTCTTCGGTGGCGGTGAGAAGGTCAGTGGACGGCGAGACATCTGGGGCGTTCTGCATGGTGGGAAACCTCCACCGAGCATGATGAGCACCCCTATGCCGTGGGTGTCGACGTCACTGCTTCCCACCGAGGCGCCCCGGTGCGCCACTGGTGCGTGCGTGGCGGGATTCGGAGGAACGTGACTTCGCGCTCTTGGCTGCGAGGCGAACGCCCTGACTGATGGCCCGGAAGCCGTCGAGGACAAGCAGCCGAACGCCCTCGTCGACGTCACCGAGCGCCACGGCGTCGGCCTTGGTGCGCTTTGGCTCCACGTCGAACTGGAAGAACTCCGACAGGGGCATCTCGAGCCCCTCGCAAAGGCTGGCCAGCGTCTGCACGGAGGGCGTCTTCGCGTTCTTCTCGGCGCGGGAGACCATCTCGGCGGTCACGTTGGCGCGCCGCGCGAGCGCCCGGAGCGAAAGGCCTTGAGCCTCGCGGAGTTCGCGCAGGCGCTTCGCTACCTTGGCCCCGATGTCCTCGTTCCGCACGGGCTGGACCGTAGGAGGCCCTTTCGCGCCACGTCAGAAGCCAGAAGGGAGTTGCCATCTGAGGACAGTTCGAGCGAAGTTTGGTCGGGGCGGGCGTGGGCGGGCGTCATCCCATGGACCTCTCCGCCACTCAAAAGGGGTCGTCATGTTGTTGGGTTCTCTGGTGGTGGCAATGGGGCTGGGGTTTGTCAGCGACGCGTCACTCTTGAGCGAGCGCACGGGTCTTCCCGGCGACGCTCCGCGTTCAGCACGGCTCTTGGCTCAGGCTGACATGGCCGAGGCGCCACCGTCCGCGGTGGCGCCTCCTGCGCCGGACGCCTCGACTGCAACACGTATCGCCGACCTGAACACCCGCATTCACCTGTTGAAGGCGTCGCGCCATGGGTTGGCGCTGCCTGTTGTGTTCATCGTGGCTGGGTCCGCAGCAGTCATTCCGGGCGCCATTCTGTTGGGCATTGGCCTGGTGTCGAGCATGGGACTCATCGAGTTGGCTGGGCCGCTCCTCGTTCTCGGCGGGCTGCTGTTCGTCGCGGGCGCGGTCTTCGTCATTCTCGGGATCGTGAACATCGCCCGGCGCGCCAAGCGAAACGCGCCCATCGACGAGCAGATCCACGCCATGGAAGAGGAGCGGCGTCAGCTTCAGGCCCAGCCCATCTCCGAGCAGTGGGCGCCGGTGCCGAGCATGACAGTGGCGACCTTTTGATGGTGCTCGTCATGACCACCCGCTCGGCGTTCGAAACTCTTGGAGGCTTCACGGTGAAGACCCTGAACTTGTTCGGTGTGTTGTTCCTCGCTGCTTGCGGTGCGAGCAGTTCCACCCAGAACCCGCCCGTCGCCGGCGGCGTCTGCGACGTGTTCAAGGATCAGCAGACCGTCTGCGAGACGAGTACGACTGCGCTCGTGTGCTCGGCGCTGCCCGACAACACTGGGTTTGCCTACGAGGAGATGACTTGCAGTTCGTGCGGTGCGCCCCCCTCAGGCGTTGGTCAGTACTGTGCGGCCGCGGAACCGCCATGCGACGCGACGAACTGCGCAGGGTGCTGCGACTCGGCACGGCGCTG
>CAIWFK010000114.1 GCA_903911905.1 uncultured Myxococcales bacterium | reverse complement strand
GCGCCCGGCATCAGGCGTCGCTCGAGGTGACCGAAGAGGGCACCGAGGTGACAGTTGGTACCGCGGCGGTGGTCAACGAGGTCAAGAGCGTCGCCGTCGTGCCCACCTTCGAGGCCAATCGCCCGTTCGTCTTCGCGGTGCGCGACCTCAAGACCGGCGTGGTGCTGCTGGTGGGGCGGGTGACCGACCCCCGCTGAAGTCAGCGCGCGGCCGGCCGCTTGAAGCACAACAGCGTCGCGCCACCGCCGAACGACGCGCCGTTGTTCACCAGCGGCGGGCGGAAGCTCATCGTCACCAGTTCCCAGCCCTCGGCCCCGGCCTTCTCGAGGTCGGTGTTCTTCGGCACGCCGTCGACGTCCACGCACCAGTGCTCCCAACGCGCCAGCCCGGCCTCGGCCCGGGCGCGGGGCACGTTGAGTGCGGCGGTGGTCAGACAACCGGCGAGGAAGGCGAGGGCGACGAGCGGCGTGGTCGAGGTCAGGCGCATGTCTGGTCCGTGACGTTCAGCGAGAAGGAATGAGGTCGAACGAGCCGCCGAACGAGAGCACCGCGCCCTCGCGCGTCGGCACCAGGGCCACCGCAGGCGCCGGCGCGCCGAAGACGAACATCGCCACCGCGCCCAACACGCCGGCCACGCCCACGCCCACCAGAATGTCGCCCACCAGCGCGTCGGTCGGCCCCGAGGTGCGGTAGCCGTTCGCCGTCGCCAGGTCGACCGAGCCGTTGAGCAGGGCGTTGTACTTGCCGCTGGCCGAGATCAGGAAATAGGTGCCCACGCCCGCCGAGGCCAGGCCCACCACCCCCGGAATCCACGAGAGCGAGCGCACCGACGGGCCGCTCGCTTCCTTCACCGGGGGCGCCGCCGTCACCACCGCCGGTGGAGGCGCGTTGCGGGCCCGGTCTTCGTCGGCCTTGCGCTTCTCTTCGGCCGCCAGCCGCGTCACTTCGTCGGCCCGGGCCTTTTCTTCGGCCGCCTTGCGCTCCTCTTCGGCCTTCTGTGCCTCGAGCGCCGGCGCCATCAGCTTGCGCACGCTGGCCCGCGCCTTGTCGGCCACCGCCTGCACCTTGGGCCCCACGTCGACGGGCAGCTTGGCGTCGAGGTCGATGCCGAAGCCCGCCTTGAACGCGGTCAGCGCCTTGTCTTCGCGGCCCATGTCGGCCAGCACCACCGCCTCGAGCAGGGTGACCTTCACCTCGTCGTCGGGCGTGGTGGCCTTCACCCGGGCCTTGGCCAACTGCTTGAGCGCCTTCTCGTACTCGAGGTTCTCGTAGAGTGAGATGGCCGAGTTCACGAACTTCTTCACCTCGGCGTTCTGGGCCGCGGCCGGCAACGACAGACACAGGGCGAGCACCAGCAGGGTGCGGGGCGCGTTCACGGTCACTCCTTGAAGTTGTACTTGAGCGAATTTTCGCCGGGGTGAATCTTCACGTCGAGCACCACGGTCTTCGCGAGCTCGGGGTTGGTCAGCTTCACCTTGTGCACGCCGACCTTCAGCGTCTGCACGTCGATGGGGGTGTCGCCCAGGTCCTTGCCGTCGATGGTGACCAGCGCGTGCGGGCGCACCCGCAGCTCGAGCCGCCCAACTTGAATGGTGGGCGCGACCACGGCCGGTGTTCCGGCATCGACCACCGGCGCTCCCGCATCGGGCACCTGGGCCGGCGTTCCTGCGTCGGGCGGTTCGGCGGGCCCGGCGTCGACCACCACCGGTACCGCCACCACCACCGGCGCGGGGTCGGCTTTGGCGGGCCCCGCGTCGACGACCGGCACCTCTCGAGGCGTGGGTTCCGTCGGCGCGTTCTTGAGCATCACCACCGCCACCGTCGCGGCGACGAGCGTCGCACCCACGCCCAGGCCCGCGAACAGCGGGGTGCGCGAACGCAGCTCGGGCACCGGCCGCATCTGGGTCGACGACATGCCGCTCGACGGCCCGGCCGACGGGAAGTCGGTGGTGCGGGCCTGGCGCGGCCCCGAGCCGGTCTTCACCTTCTCGTCGACCAGCTGAATCGGCGGGACCCTGGCGGCCGGTCGCGTTTCGCGCGAGGTCGAATTGCGCGGCGCGGTCAGCTCGAGCCCGGTGTCGCTGCTCGGCATCGGGGTTTCGGGCGCCGTCTGCGCCAACGAATCGGCGAGCGTCTGCTCGACCAGGTGCGAAATGTCGCCCAGCGCGATCACCGCTCCCGACGACACGATGTAGCGCTCGAGGTCGTGCTGCAGCTCGCGGCAGTTCGCGTACCGTTCGTCGCGGTTCTTCGCCAGGCACCTGGCGATGATGGTGTCGAGCTCGCGGTCGACGTCGGGGCGCAGGGTGCTCGCGCGCTGCAAGGGCGTGCTGCCCATCAGCGCTTGAATGATGCTCACCTCGCTGGTCGCGTCGAACGGCATGCCGCCGCAGACCAGCTCGTAGAGCACGATGCCCAGCGCGTAGATGTCGGCGCGGCGGTCGAGCGGCTCGCGCGCCATCTGCTCGGGAGGCATGTACGCCAGCTTCCCCTTGATCATGCCCGACTTGGTCAGGTGCGGCTGGTTCGCCGCCTTGGCGATGCCGAAGTCGACCACCTTCACGGTGCCCTGCCGCGAGACGAGGATGTTGTCTGGGCTGATGTCGCGGTGCACCAGGTTGATGGGCTGGCCGTGTTCGTCCTTCAGCTCGTGGGCGAAGTGCAGCCCTTCGGCCGCCAGGGTCAGAATGCGCGCCGCCAAGGGCATCGGCATCGGGCCCTGCGTCAGCCGAACCTCGCGGTTCAAGATGCGCAGGTTCGGCCCGTCGATGTATTCCATGGCGATGAAGTACTGACCGTTCACTTCACCGAAGTCGAAGATCTGCACCAGGTTCGGGTGGTTCAGCTCGGCCGCCAGCCGCGCCTCGGCCAGGAACATCTCGACGAAGCCCTGGTCGTCCGAGAAGTGCGGAAGAATGCGTTTGACCACGCACTTCTTCTGAAAGCCCATCGGTCCGTCGGCGTTGGCGAGGAACACCTCGGCCATGCCGCCCGTCGCCAGCTTGCGTACCAGTGTGTATCGGCCGAACGGCGTCATGCTGGGTGGCACAATCGCGCACACCGAGGGCGTTTCCCAGCGCCATGTGCACCGGTCAGCTACGCGAGGTGACCCGGCGCTCGACCACGAAGAGCATCAGGGGAATCACCGCCGAGAGCCCCATGGTGATCAGCGCCACCGTGGGCATGCCCACCAGCATGCGCGGGTCGCGGGTCGGGTCGGCCCAGGTCGCGGGCCCGTCGGTCAGCAGCTTCGCGCTCAGGAAGGCCGCCAGCGCCGAGCCCGCGTGCTGCACCGCCGACTGCATCGACTGGAAGCGCGCCCGCACCTCGGGCGGCGGCACCTTCGAGGTCAAGGTGTTCACCGACACGTTGCGCAGCCCGTTCGACATCATGAAGCAGGTGAACATCACGTACACCGCCCACGAGGGCGCGAAGGTGTGGGGCAGGTAGAAGGTCACCAGCACCACCGCGATCACCAGCGACGCGCCCACCGTGCCCACCCGGAAGCTGCCGAAGCGGTCCACCAGCCGCCCGCCCAGTTGGGTCGCGACCAGGCTGGCCAGGCCTCCGAAGCCGTAGGCGAACTTCAGGTGCTCGGTGGGGAAGCCCAGGTTCAGGTGCAGGAACGAGGCGATGTTCGGAATGAGCGAGAAGCCGGCCACCATCACGATCAACGTCAGCAGGTACGACAGCCAGGTCAGCGGGCGACCGAACATCAGCCCCAGCCCCGCCAACGGCGAGGTCGACCGCGCCAGGTGCGCTCGCATGGGTGGCAGGGCGGCGGCCGCCGACAGGCCCACCAGCGCCCCCAGGCCCGCCACGGCGAAGAAGGGCGCTCGCCAGCCGAAGGTCTCGGCCAGCACCAGCCCCAGCGGCACGCCGAAGACCGAGGCGATGGAAAAGGCGCCCATCACGGTGCCCATGGCCCGCCCACGCACCTGGTTGGGAATCGAATCGGCGATGATGGAAAACGACAGCGAGGTCGCCGGGCCGCCGAACGCCCCCGCCACCACCCGCGCCAGCATCAGCGAGGGCAGGTCGGTGGCGAACCCGCCCAGCGCGGTGCCCACCACCAGCCCCAGCAGCGACACCGCCAGCGCCTGCCGTCGGTCGAACCGGTCGAGGAAGAAGAGCCCCAACAGCCCGGTCACCGAGGCCGCGGCGGTGTAGCTGCCGTTGAGCATGGCCGCCGACGATTCCGAGAAGTGGAGGGCGGTCGCGAGCACCGGCCCCATGGGCATGATGATCACGAAGTCGAGAATGTTCACGAACTGCACCGCGGCGATCAGCAGGGTGATCGTCCATTCCTCGCGCGTGAGGGTCGGCCTGGCAGTGGGCGGAATCGCGCTCGACACGGGCCCTGGCGAATAACCCAGCCGCCGCCGGGGCGCTATGGTGGCCCGACGCCACGTGAACCCCCTCTTGCGCCGGGTGATCTTCGCCGCGACCGTGGGCACCGTGCTCGCGCGGTTGTACGTGCTGGGCACCGAGCGGGGCTGGGGCCTGGTGGGGCCGGTCGCCGTGCGGGTCGCCATCACCGCGCTGGCCGCGTGGTCGGTGCACCTGGTGGCGCACGAACTGGGGCACTTCGTGGCTGCACGGGCGCTGCGCTTCGAGGTCCGCGCGCTGCGGTTCGGCCCCCTGGTCATCGACCTGCTCGAGCGGCGGGTGCGGCTGGTCGGTCGCGACCTCGGAGGCAGCGTGTCGCTGCTGCCTCGCGGCGTCGACCACGTGCGGCGCCGGCTGCGGCTGGTGGCGCTTGCCGGGCCCACGGTCACCCTCGCGCTGACCCTGGTCACCGCCGCGGTGTGGAAGCGCGACTCGGGCCTGGGCTCGACCACCGGCATCGCGCTGGTGATGGGCGGGTACGTGCTGGTGACCGCGCTGCTGCCGGGCGTGATGTTGCCCCGCCGGCCCCCGGCCGGCACCGACCTCGAGCAACTGCTCGGCTCGCGACAGGTGGTCGCCCACTGGACGCACCTGGCCGTGCTCCAGGGGCTCTCGGAAGGGCGCGAGCTGGCCGACGTGGCCCCCCTGCCCGTCGTCGAGCGACTGTTGCCGCTGCGCGGCGAAGCGCTCGAGCCGCTGGTGCTGGTGGCCGTCATTCGCTTCATCGAAGTGGGGCGGCTGGCCGACGCGCGGGCCTGGCTGACCCACGCCGACCTGTCCACCGCCCCGGGGTGGCTGGTGGGCGACTTCGCGCTCACCGCGGCGTGCTTCTTCGCGCTGGTCGACCGCGATCTGGTGCTGGCGAAGACCTGGGCGCTGCAGGCGCAGGAGCACCAGGCGCAGCCGTGGTTTTCGCTGCTGGTCGAAGCCGCCCTCGCCGCAGTCGAAGGGCGCCCGACCGAGGCCCGCGCCAGGTGGCTCGCTTCGCTGGAAGGCTACCCATTCCGCGCGGTTGCGCTGGGGGCCAACCAGTGGGTGCTCGACCGTCTCGACCGGGCGCGTGGCACCATTGATCCCGCCGATTCCCCTGGGCTACACGCCCGACCTCCATGAAGACCCGCCTTCTCTGGTGCCTCGTCTGCCTCGCCCTCACCTCGCCCTTCGCCGCGCGCGCCCAGGAAGAGGTCTCTGACGTCGCTGGCCCGAAGTCCGCCGCCGGTGACGAATCGTCGAGCGGCCGCCGCAAGCCCATCACCAAGGACGACCGCAGCGCTGCCCTGAAGGCCGAAGAGGAAAAGAAGAAGCGCGAGGAAGAGGAAAAGAAGCGCATCGAGGCCGAGCGCAAGCTCGCCGAGCTCGAGGCGAAGACCAAGGCGGCCGAGGAAGAAGCCAAGCGGGTCAAGGCCGAGGCCGAAGCCAAGGCCAAGTCCGACGCCGAGCAGCGCCGCATCAAGGACGAGAAGGACCTCGTCGAAAAGAAGAAGCGCCAGGAAGAAGAGAGCAAGCGCCTGGCCGAGGAAGAGAAGAAGCGCAAGGAAGAGGAAAAGAAGCTCGCCGAGGAAAAGAAGAAGCTCGACGCCGAGGAAAAGAAGCGCCTCGCCGAAGAGGACAGGAAGAAGAAGGAAGAGGACCGCAAGCTGGCCGAAGAGAAGAAGCGCGACGACGCGCTCGCCAAGCAGAAGGCCGACGCCGAGGCCCGCGAAGAGGCCCTGAAGAAGGCTCGCGAAGAGAACGAGAAGAAGCGCGCCGAGCTCGAAGAGAAGAAGAAGGCCGCCGACGCCGACGCCCAGAAGCGCGCCGAGGAGCGCAAGCTCGCCGCCCAGAAGGCCGACGACGAAAAGAAGGCCGCCGAAGAGAAGAAGAAGGCCGACGCCGAGGAAAAGAAGCGCCTGGCCGACGAGGAAAAGAAGAAGAAGGACGACGAGCGCAAGCTGGCTGAGGACAAGAAGAAGGCCGACGCCGAGGAAAAGAAGCGCCTGGCCGACGAAGAAAAGAAGAAGAAGGACGACGAGCGCAAGCTGGCCGAAGACAAGAAGAAGGCCGACGCCGACGAGAAAAGGCGCGTCGCCGAAGACGAGAAGCACCGGAAGGACGACGAGAAGCGCGCGGCCGAAGACGCCCGCAAGCTCGACGAGCAGCAGAAGAAGGAAGCCGCTCGCCTGGCCGCCGAGGCCGCTCGCACGCCTGCGCAGCCCGCGCCGGCCGAGCCCACCGGCACTGGCCGCCGGGTCGTACGTTCGGGTGCCGATGCCCCCGCGCCTGCCGCCACCGCCAGCGCCACGCCGGCTCCTGCTCCTGCTCCTGCGGCCGCCACGCCCCCGGCTTCGGGCCCCACCACTCGCGCCACCGCCACCGGCGCGAACGACTACTTGAGCAACAAGGGCTCGAGCGGCCTGGTGCCTGCCCATTCTGCCGACGAAGCGAAGCAGGACCCGCGCTTCAGCCCCGCCAGCGTGGTCGAAGACGCCCGCGTCAAGGTCGTCTCGATCGGCGACAAGTTCCCGTACTACGGCATCGCCAACAACGGCTGCACCCAGGGCAAGAGCTTCGTCACCGCCGAGCTGCTCTCGCCCTTCGACGGCCTGAGCGCCGGGCTGCCCGTCGTGCTGCGGCTCGAAGACCCCACCCTCGGCCCTGCCCGAGCGGGCAGCTCGCTGGCCTTCTCGGGCCTGCGCCGCGCCGGCAAGGCCCCCGACGGAACCTTCGTGTATTGCGGCAAGGGCACCGCCTTCGCCATCAAGCGCTGAAGCGGTGCGGGGCCGAGCGCCCCGTCACGAAGCGCTACCAACCGCCCGGTTTCCGATTAGAACGAGGGAACGATGTTCAACATCGGTACCGGTGAAATCGCGTTGATCGCCGTCGCGGCCCTGCTGCTGCTGGGGCCCAAGCGGCTGCCCGAGCTGGCCCGCGGCATCGGCAAGTTCATGCGCGAGTTCCGGCGCCAGACCGACGACATTCGCAACACCGTCGAGCGCGAATTCTACAAGATGGACCAGGACCTCTCGATCAACGAGTCGCCCGAGGCTCCACTCATTCGCCCCGCCGCCGAGGCCCAGCCCCAGCAGCTCGCGCCGCCGCCGGTCGGCCCCTCACAGCTGACCGCCGGCACGCCGGCGACCACGCCCGTCGTCGCCGCTGCCCCGGCTGCCCCTGCCGAGCCTGCGACCGCGTCGACGCCGTCCGACCCGTCGAAGCCCGTGGCCTGACATGAAAGAAGTCGCGGCCCCCGACGAATTCAAGATGAGCCTGATGGAGCACCTGACCGAGCTGCGCTCGCGGCTGCTCCGCTTCACCATCGCCATCATGGTGCTGGGCACCGGGTCGATGGTCTTCGCCCGCGAACTGTACGGCCTGTTGATGCGGCCCGTGCTGCGCGCGCTGCCGCCCGACGCGTCGGCGCTGGTCTACACCTCGGCCATCGAAGAGCTGAACGTGCTGATGAAGATCGGCCTCTACGCCGGAGTCTTCCTGAGCACCCCGGTGCTGCTGTGGCAGATCTGGGGCTTCATCGCCCCCGGCCTCTACCCCGCAGAACGCAAGCTGGCCGCGCCCTTCATCTTCTTCGGCTCGCTCGCCTTCCTCGCCGGAGCGATGTTCTGCTACTTCGGCATTCTTCCTTCGATGTTCCAGTTCCTCCTGCAGAAGGAAGACGCCACCGCCATCACCCGCCGGCTCGACGTGGCCCGGCTGCGCGAAGGCGACATGCTGCGCTACGTGCGCCTGGGAGACCTCGATCACGCTGGCGCCCTGGCCCGCGTGGCGGTCGGCGACCTCGAGGCGGCCGGTGACGGTCAGACCACCGAGGGCGGCTTCGGCAT
>CAIWFK010000113.1 GCA_903911905.1 uncultured Myxococcales bacterium | reverse complement strand
CGCCAGCCTGCTGGGTGAGCTGCGCGCCGACGCGGTGCGCACCAAGGGGAAGCGGCAGACCTTCGTGGAATACGTGCTCTTCGGCGGGCTCAACGACACCGACGACGACGCCGAGCGCCTGGTGCAGTTGCTGGCGGGCATTCCGTCACGCGTGAACCTGATTCCGTACAACCCGTACCCGGGCACCGGCCTGCGGACGCCCTCGGAGGAGCGGGTGCGCGCGTTCCATCAGCGGGTGGTGGACCAGGGCATGCTGTGCCTGGTGCGCTGGCCTCGCGGTCGGGAAATCGCCGCGGCGTGTGGGCAACTGGTGCGCTCGACGTCGGGCGACGGGTTCTCGCCCTCAGACGTGGATGGCGCCCGCTGACGTCGGTTTGAGTTCGAAGGTGATGTCGACCTTCTTCTTCGCCGCGTCGACGGTGGTCAGCGGCGTCACCTCGAGCGTCACGCCGTGTTGCCGGCCCGAGTGCTCGAGTCGCTTCAGGTCGCGGGTGATTTGCGAGCGCACGAAGGTCTGCTTCGGCCGGGTCTCGAGCGAGTCGAGCAGCGGCTTCTGGTCGGCCGCGGGCACCCCGGTCACGGTCAGCTTGCCGATGGTGAAGACCGAGCCTTCCTCGAGCGTGAAGCGCAGCGTCACCTTGCCGTCGACGGCGGGCTCGGGTGCCACGGCGCGCACCCGCGCGTTGATGAGCCCGTGGTCGAAGGCCACCTCGGTGAGCGCCAATTCGTCGCGCTCCACCAGGTCCTGCCGCCAGGGTTCTCCGATGCGGGAATGCAGCGCGGCGGTCAGCTCGCGCTCGAGCAGCACCTTGCGACCGTCGAAGGTGATGGAAGACACCACCTGGCGCTGACCCTGGTTGGCCTCGAGGACCACCGCGACCTTCCCCGGGCTCACGGGCGTCAGGGTCGAGCGGACCGTCGCCTGCGCATAGCCGCGCTCGAGCAGCGCGTCGGTGACCTGCCGCACCAGGGCCTTGAGCACGCGGGGGTCGGCTCGCAGCGACTTCGGCGCGATGGTGTCGTCGCCAAGGGCCGGCGCGCCGGTGACGGTGAGCGAACCGACCACGTCGAAGGGTGCCACCCCGTAGAGCAGCATCACGCCGCCCGAAGGCAGCGCCTGGGTCGCCACCACCACGTCGGACACGCTCCCCTGGGCGTAGAGCACCTCGAGGTCGTCGCGCAGGACCAGCGGGTCGAGCGACGTGCCTTCGCGAGGAGCCACCGCTTCGTGCAGCCGCAGGTAGTCGTCTTCCGACGCGCCGAGCAGGCAGACCTTCTCGATGCGAGCGCCAGTGGGCACGGCGCCTTCCGCCACCGTCGGCATGGCGGCAGGGCAGATCGGCTCGGCGGCGACGGGCGCGGTGGGAGGCGCGACGGCCTTCGCGGTGGAGGGCGCGGGTGCGTGCGCGGTGACGCAGGCCGTGAGGAGGAGCCCGACGAACGAAGACGCCTTCATCGCTTCACCTCGATGGCCACCTGCTGGCGGAGCGCGGCGAGCAGACGCACCCGCTCCGAGGCCATGAAGGTCATCAGCGCTTCCGGGTCGCTCGGCCGGCTCGCTCGGTCGGCGGTGGTGTTGAGCCACTTGAACTCGAGCAACTGTCGCTTCAATTCCACGCGGTAGCCGTCAGACGTGAAGCCGTGTCGGGTGACTTCGGTCAGCAGCGCCGAGACGGTGAGGTGGTTCTGTTCGGCGACCTCCGCGAGGGCGTGTTCGACCTCTTCGGGGGTGACGGTCAGCCCGCGGCGCTCGGCGTCGAGGTGAATGAGCCAGTCGTCGATGAGCGAAGTCAGCGCTTCGGCACGGGCCTTGTCACGGGCCTCTCCCGACGGCGGTGCTCCGAGCAACGTCGCGCGAGCGTCGGCCGCCGAGCGGGTGATGGGGTGGGCGTCGACCACCGCGGCGAGGCGATCGACGAGCACCGCCTGGGCCAGCGCCGCCGGCGCGGCGAGGACGAGGAAGAGCGGGAGCAAGGCACGCACGGAGGTGACGGTACTTCACCCTGCGCTCGGTGGTAACGTCACCGAGGCCTGTCGACCGCCCACCCTCGAGGCAGGTCGCTCCGCCTCGAAATCGAGGGGCTGGCCCGCGACAGGCAAGGCGTCGCACCCACGAGCCAACCGCGACCCTCGAGGCCGCCGCCGAGGAAACGCGGCTCCCGGTCCTGCTGATCGTCACGTCCAACTGATGACGTACGTCGCCTGCGGCGGCCGCTCGAACGACACCTCGACCTTCACGCCCGTCGCCCCCGCCCACAGCGCCAGCTCCTCGAGCGAGCCCTGCAGCACCCCCGGCGCATCACCGACGTCGGTGACCTCGAGCCGCACCGAGGTGGGGCTCAACTCGGTCGTCGCCCCCGGCGCATAATTGTTCGTCGACTTGAATTGGTTGGGCACCCGCAGCAGCACGCGCCTGGCTCCCAGCAACCGAATCGCCGGCGCGAACGCCCGTCCCCAGAAGGTCTCACTCACGCCGCGGGTCATCAACCGACCCAGTTCCCGGTGGGCCTCGTCGCGCGGCAACGTGGGGTACAGGTGCGCCACCGCCTCGCCCAGACACGCGTACCAGGCGTCGCGAGTCAGCGCCGGAGGCACCGGCTTGCTCAGGTCGAGCCCCTGGCGAGCGAGGGCCGCCGCCAGCGCAGGCGTCACCCGCCCGGCGAGCGCCTTCACGTACAACCCTTCGATGGCGGTCGCGAAGACCAGCTTGTCCGTCTGAGCCACGGCGTTGGAGCGTATGCTGAATCGGTGGACCGTCGTCTCGAGAAGCTGCTCCCTGCCAGGTGGCCGACGCGCGAGCAGGCCGCGCGGGCCCGCTGGTTTTCACCCGTGACGCTGGGCCCCATCTCGGCCGCGACCCGCACCTGGGTGCCGGCGATGGTGCCCTGGCGCGCCACCGCCGACGGGCAGGTCACCGACGCGGTGGTCGCCTGGTACGAGCGGTTCGCGCGCGGCCGGCCGGGCGTCATCGTGGTCGAGGCCACCGGCATTCGCGACGTGCCCTCGGGGCCCTTGCTGCGCGCCAGCCACGACCGCTACGTCGAAGGGCTTTCCCGCCTCGTGGACGCGGTCAAGCGCGCGAGCGGTGGCGAGACGAAGCTCTTCATTCAGCTCATCGACTTCCTGGCCATCAAGCGACGTGCGCCGCGCGAGTCCTTCATCGCCCGCTTCCTCGACGTGGAAGCGGTGCGGCCCCGACTGGGCCCAGCGTGGCACCACCCGAGCGCCGAAGCCCTGCGCGCGCACCTGGCCTCGCTCGAGCCTGCCCACCTCGATTCGCTGCTCGATGCCCGCGAGCGCGAGTCCCTGCACCAGGGCTTTCGCGAACGGGTGACCGATCTCGACGCGCCCCACATCGCCGCCCTGCCCCGGGTGCTGCCCGGCCTCTTCGCCGACGCCGCCGCGCGCTGCCGGGCCGCGGGCTTCGACGGCGTCGAGCTGCACTTCGCGCACGCCTACACCCTGGCCAGCTTCCTCTCGGCGCTCAACACCCGCCCCGATGGCTACGGCGGCGCGAAGGAGCACCGGGTGCGCTTGCCGCTCGAGGTCATCGCCGCGGTGCGCGCGCGGGTCGACGGCGTGGTGGGCGCCCGGTTCCTCGCCGATGAAATCATCGACGGCGGCTCGAGCCCCGACGACATCGACTTCTTCGCGGTGGAGTTCGCCCGCGCCGGCCTCGACTTCCTCTCGCTCTCGCGCGGCGGCAAGTTCGAAGACGCGAAGCAACCGAAGACCGGCCACGCCGCCTACCCGTACACCGGCCGCTCGGGCCACGAGTGCATGCCCACGCCGAAGCTCGAGGGCTCGCCCTGGTCGCGCAACCGGGGAGCGGTGGCCCGGATCAGGCGCGCCGTTCGCGCGGCGGGGTTCGAGACGCCAGTCGTGCTCTGCGGCGGCATCTCGAGCTTCGAGCAGGCCGAAGACGTGCTGGCGGCAGGCGACGCCGACGTGGTGGCCAGCGCCCGCCAGGCCATCGCCGACCCCGACTGGTTCCTCAAGGTCCGCGAGGGGCGCGGCGAGGACATTCGGCGCTGCTTCTTCACCAATTACTGCGAGGGGCTCGACCAGGCGCACGAGGTCGTCACCTGCCAGCGATGGGACCGGCTGCGCGGCCTGCCCGACGACGACACCACGCCACGCACCCCAGACGGGCGGCGCCTCACCGCGCCCTGACGTGATCGGCCTCGAGGGTCATTGGTCTTGCGCGAGGTCGGGGGGGACCCCTGGCCCGAGGCGTCGAGGCGACGCGACGTCGGTTCGGGCAGCTTCGCCGTGCAGTCGGGAGTAGGATCTTAAGGACGAGGTCGACGTGATCAGCCGTTTGCTCGAATGGATCGATGCCAGCGCGCCAGACCAGGGTCTGGTGCAGACGGCCCGCATTCGGGCGCAGCACGTGGCTGGCTTCGCCGCGGTGTTGCTGGGCATTCCCTACGCCGTCTTCTTCCAGGCCATGGGCGTGCGGTGGTCGATGCCGTTGTTGGTGCCGGTGGCCCTCACGGTGGTGGCGGCGGTCACGTTGCTCACCCGTCGGGGCCGTCCCCAGGCGGGCGCGTACCTCACCTCGGCCTCGGCCTTCCTCTTCATCGCGCTGGCGCTGGTCGCGCGCGGCGGCATGTTCAGCAACGCGGCGGCGTGGCTCTTGATCACTCCGCTCTTCTCGACCTTCATCGCGGGCCCACGGCTGGGGGTGATGACCGCCGTCGCCACCGCCCTGACGTACGTGCTCGTCTGGGCGGCACCCGAGCTGGGGTTCGCGCTCCCGCCGCAGTTCTCGCCCGAAATCCTCAGGTGGATGCCGCTGGTCGACTACCCGCTCATCGCGCTGCTCGCCGGCAGCCTGCTGGGCATTCAGGCCGGTCTGTGGGAGCGCGCCGAGAAGGAAGCGCTCGACGCGGCGCAGGCCCGCTACACCTTCCTGGCCACCATGAGCCACGAGATCCGCACCCCGCTCAACGGCGTGCTCGGGCTGACCGACTTGTTGCTCGACACGCCGTTGTCCCTCGAGCAACGCGAACTGGCGGCCACCGTGCAGCGCTCGGGCACCTTGTTGCGCTCGGTGCTCGACGACGTGCTCGACTATTCGAAGATCGACTCGGGGCAACTGCAGGCCGAGTCGCTGGCGGTCGACCTGCACGTCCTCTGTCGGGACCTGGTGCGGCTGTGGGAAGGCTCGGCCCGAGAGCGGGGGCTGCCCCTGACGGTCGTGCTGGCGCCGGCCGCGCCGAGCTGGGTGACGGTCGACCCGAACAAGCTCAAGCAGATTCTGGGGAACCTGGTGTCCAACGCGCTCAAGTTCACCTCGACCGGTGGAGTGACGCTCGAGGTGCCAGCGGCGAGCGCGGGGCGGCTGTGCCTGCGGGTGCGTGACACCGGCATCGGCATGAACGCCGAACAGCAGGCGCGCATCTTCAGCCCCTTCGTGCAGGGCGACACCAGCACCACCCGCCGCTTCGGAGGCACGGGCCTGGGCCTGTCCATCTGCCGGCGACTGGCGCGCTTCCTCGGCGGAGACGTCGAGGTCAGCTCGATCGAGGGCCAGGGCAGCACCTTCACCGTGTGGTTGCCCCTGGTCGCCGCCGAGCCCCCGGCCGAGCAACCGTCGACCGCGGCCGAAGGCCTCGACCTGCGTGGCCTGCGGGTGCTGGTGGCCGAAGACAACCCGGTCAACCGCCTGGTCATCTGCCGGCTGCTCGAGAAGCACGGGGTGCAGGTGCGCACCGCCAACGACGGCGAAGACTGCGTCCGGCAGTGGGGCGCCCAACCCACCGACCTCATCTTGATGGACTGCCAGATGCCCGGCTGCGACGGCTACGAAGCGACCCGGCGCATTCGGCAGAAGGGCGGCGCGCTGCCCATCATCGCCCTGACCGCCAACGCCATGTCGGGTGACCGCGCGCGCTGCCTGGAAGCAGGCATGAACGACCACCTCAGCAAGCCCATCGAGCCCACCGTGCTGGCCAGCGTGCTGCGCACCTGGGCGCACGGCCCGGCCGCCCCCTGACTTTTCGAAACCCAGCGCTTGCGCACCCTACAGGGGGCCGGTGTCAGGTGGAGCGAACCGCTTCACCCCACCCACTCATTGCTCGGGATCACCGCATGGCCAACAAGGTCGGGGGCAGGGCTGGTGCTCGCGCAGAGCCCGCGCAGCACGTAGAGTCAGGGCCCCGTGCTCACGCTCCTCGTCACGCTCTGCGTCGCTGCGACTCCGCTGGAAACCGCGCGAGACCACCTGAAGGCCGGGCGGCTCGACGACGTGCTCTTCGCGCTCGACGGCAAGACCTTCGACGACGCCGACAAGCCGAAGGCCGCGGCACTGCTGGGCGAGGCGGCCGAGGCCGCGAACAAGAAGAAGGACGACGTGCTCGCGCTGCAGTTCGCGCAGACCGCCCTCTCGCTCGACAAGAGCCAGCCCAAAGCGCTCGAGGCCGCCGCCCGCGCGTCGCTGGCGCAACAGCTCTACGACGCCGCCGAGAAGTACGCCGACCGCTGGGTGCTGGCCGAGCGCACCAACCCCTCGGCCCGGGTGCTGCGCGCCCAACTGGCCGTCGAGGCCGGCGAATGGGACGTGGCGCTCGACCAGCTCGACCAGGTACACGACGCGAAGGGCGCCGACGCCGAGCTGGCGAAGTCGCTGCGGGCCAGGGCGTCGACCGAATCGGCGCAGAAGCACGCGGCGCTCTCGACCATCGCCTCGCTCGAGAAGGCGATGGCGGCGGCGGCGGTGGCGGCCCGCAAGGGTGGCGGCAGGGCGGGCCCGGCGGCGGCCTCGGCCGACGTGGTGCTCTACGGCACGTCGTGGTGCGGGTACTGCAAGAAGGCCCGGGCCTGGCTCAAGAAGCACAACGTGGCCTTCGTCGAGAAGGACGTCGAGAAGGACTCCAACGCCGCGCAGGAACTGGCCGGCAAGGCCGCCCAGGCCGGCGTGGAAGCCCGCGGGGTGCCGGTCATCGACGTGCACGGCACGCTGGTGATGGGGTTCGACGAGAAGCGCCTCGATTCGCTCCTCTGAGCGGGAAGGCCGGAAAATCGGCTGATTGCGCGTGCGGCCGGCATGAATCGGGCCGTGGCGACCGGGCACACACCGGGCGTGGAGCTCTCGCTTTACAGCAGGTCGACCCTGACCCTAGACGCGCGGACCATGGCCGACGCCCGCGCCGACGTGATCGACCGCGCCCGGGCAGGCGACGCGAGCGCGTTCCGCGAGCTCTGGGCGCAGCACCACCGCGGCGTGACCCGGCAACTGACCTTCCTGGTGCCGCGCTCCGACCTCGAAGACGTGCTGCAGGACGTGTTCATCGAGGTCTTCCGCAGCATCAAGCGCTTCGAGGGCAAGAGCGCCTTCACCACCTGGCTGTACCGGGTCACCGTGCACGTGGCGATGAAGTCGCGGCGCAAGCACACCCGCAGCCGGCTCGACATCGTCGAAGAGGTGCCTGACCGCGCCGACGACGGGCCGCAGCCGGTCGACGTGTCGCTCTCGTCGGAACGGCAGGCCCGGGTCGAGGCGCTGCTCGAGCAGCTCTCGCCCAAGAAGCGCGCGGTGCTGGTGATGCACGACCTGCAGGGGGTCGACGCGCAGCAGATCGCGCAGATTCTCGAGACCAACGTGCTGACCGTTCGCACGCGGTTGTTCTACGCGCGGCGGGAACTCGAAGTGCTGGCCAGGAACGACCCCGCGCTGGCAGAGTTCTTCGGAGGCGAGTCGTGAGTCACCTGACCCAGGAACAGCTCGAGCTGTCCGCCGAGGCGCTGGCCGAGCCGGTGCGCGCGCACCTGAGCGGCTGTCCCGAGTGCAGCGGCAAGGTTCGCGACGCGCACGCCCGCGCGAAGCTGCTGCGGGGGCTCACGCCCTACACCCTGTCGGACCTGGCGTTCCGCCGGGTCGAGGCGCGGTTGATGGCCGAGGTCGAGCAGGGGTTGCCGGCCGACGCGACGAGCTGGTGGCGCGCGTGGTGGGTGCTGCCGCTGGCCGCGGGGCTCGTCGCCGTGGCCTGGGTCGCGGTGCGGGTGCCGACCGCCGGGCCGACGCAGTTCGCGGTGGGGCCGGCCCAGGCGCCCCGCTCGGCCCACGTCGAACCGCTGACCGTGCTGCGCGCCTCGGGTGATGCCCGGGCCCGCCATCAGACCGAAGGCTGGAAGCCGCTGGGCGCAGGTGACGTGGTGGCGGCCGACGACGCGCTGTTCGGCTCGAGCGTTCGGCTGGCCCCGGCGGGCTCGGTGCGCTGGGCCTTCGAGCTGTCGGGCGCGGCTTCGCTGGGTGGCGCGTCGACGCTCTCGCTGGGCGCGGGTGAGCTCAAGGCCAGCATCGCCGGGCTCGAGGCCGACGTGCTGGTGGGCTCGCTCGACGTGGTGTCGAGCGAAGGCGTGTTCTCGGTCAATCGCGCGGCGGCCGAGACGGTGGTCGACGTGTCGTCGGGCACGGTCGAACTTCGCGAGTCGTCGTCGGCGGCGCGGCGCACGGTCAAGGCGCCGGCGCGGTTGCGGCTGGCCGACGGGTCGCCGCTGAGCAGCGCCGAGGAATTGCCCGAGCAGCCGGTGGTGCTGGCGGTGACGCCGCCGCAGCCGTGGGTGCGGTTCGAGACCTCGTCGCTGCCGGCGGGTACGCAGATCTCGCTCGATGGTGCGTCGCTGGGTGATTCGCCCTTCGCCATGCTGGTGGGCGCGGGGCGGCACCGGTTGGGGCTGGGCGCGGCGGGCAAGCCCACGCGCGAGTCGTGGGTCGAGCTGACGGGTGAGCGGTACGTGCCGACCCTGTCGGTCGAGCCGCGCGCGGCGTCGGAAGCGCCACCTCCGGACGACGCGGCCATCGCGCGGGTGCAGGACGAGCTGGTGCGCAACCGGCCGAAGCTGGCGGCCTGCTACGAGAAATGGCTCAAGGCCAACCCGTCGGCCACCGCTGACGTCGAGCTGCACCTGGTGGTCAACGCCAGCGGCCGGGTGAAGAGCGCGTCGGTGGTCGGAGCCAACATCTCGGGCTCGAGCGCGGAGTGCCTGGTGCGCACCGCGAAGGGGCTGCAGTTGCCGGGGGTGGGCTCGGAGGTCGAGTTCGCGCTGCCCCTGCACCTGACCACCCGGCCCTGATCGGCGCGGTACGGTACAAGGTGTCTGGCACCTTTTCGAATTTCACTCGTCGTTCAGGCAGGTTGCGCGACCCGACAAACCCCGCTGGTTAGGGGAGAATGAGGCCATGTCGTCGGCGGCCGCCTGGACCATTCTCGTCATGCTCCTCGCCATGCGCGGCCTCTTCGCCGCCATGGAGGCCGCCATTCAGGGCGTCTCGGACCTGCGCATCAAGGAGCTGGCCAAGGCCGGCTCGTACCGCGCCCAACGGGTGAGCCGGCTCAAGGCCGACCCCGAGTCGACCGCCGCCGCCCTGCGCAGCGGCATGGTGCTCTCGGGCTTCCTCGCCGCCGCCCTGGGCGTGGTCGAGACCCCTGCCACGCTCGACATGTCGCTGGCCCGGGTCTTCGATTCCTCGAACTGGCTCCACTGGGTGACCCCGCTGACCAGCGCGCTGCTGGTCGCGGTGCTGGCCACCGTCTTCGACGTGACCCTGCGCTCGATGGCGGTGCAGAAGCCCGAGCCGGTCGCGCTCGCCCTGTCCCGCCTGGGCGTGTGGTCGGTCGCGCTCTTCAACCCCTTCGTGCGCGGGCTGATGGCGGTGCTCAACCTGGTGCTCACGCCCTTCGGCACCAAGGTCAGCTTCCAGGCCCCCGCTCCGCCGCTCGAAGAGCTCGAGAAACAGCTCATTCGTCAGGCCCAGAGAGAAGAGCTCGACCAGGGCGCGCCGGCGCTCATCAGGTCCATCTTCGAGCTCTCGGACAAGACCTGCCGTGACGTGATGGTGCCGCGCACCGAAGTGGTGGCCCTGGACCTCGCCACGCCGCTGCCCGAAATTCTGCGGTTGATCGCCGAAGAGAACCACTCGCGCCTGCCGGTCTACCGAGACGACATCGACCACATCATCGGCATCTTGCACGTGCGCGACCTGGTGCCCATGGTGCAGCACCCCGAGCTCATTCTGCTCACCGACCTGCTGCGGCCGGTGGCCTACGTGCCCTGGGTCAAACCGATTGGCGACCTGCTGCGCGAAATGCAGCGCCAGCGCATTCACATGGCGGTGGTGGTCGACGAGTACGGCGGGTTCTCGGGCATCGTGACGCTCGAAGACATCCTCTCGGAAATCGTGGGCGACATTCGCGACGAGTTCGACGAAGACGAGAAGCGCATCGACCGGCAGGCCGACGACACGTTCCTGGTCGACGCCCTGTTGCCCATCGACGACTTCGCGCGGGCCTTCGAGTTCAAGTTCCCCGAGGGGGAATTCGAGACGCTCGGCGGGTTCCTGGGGCACCTGGCCGGTGCCATTCCCGAGGTCAACGACCGCTTCACCCACGCCGGGTGGACCTTCATCGTGCAGTCGAAGGACGGGCCCAAGGTCGAGCGGGTGCGCGTCATCAAACCGCCGCGGACCGTGCCGGAACGCCGCCCCAGCCACGAGCGCCTGGAAGCGATCAAGGCCTGAAGGCGGTGGGGCCCGTCAGGGTTCGGGGAAGTGCGCCAACTGCTCGAGGCGCACGTCGCCGTCGATTCGCAGGCCCACGAAGCGCGCGCCCGCAGCCCTCGCTGCGCCCCGGTCGTAGGCCGAGTCGCCCACCATCCACGCGTCGCCTGGAGAGACGCCCAACTGCGTGCACGCCCACTGCAGCAGGTCGGGAGCCGGCTTGCCGTGCGCCACCTTGTCGGCGGTCGCGCGCACCCCAAAGAACTCGCCGAGCCGCGCGTGTTCGATGACCTGGCTGGCCAGCGGCTCGATGGTGTTGGTGGCCAGCGCCAGCTTCACCCCCGCGCGACGCAAGCGCTCGAGCAGCGGCGCGGCCTCGGGGTTCACCCACACCGCGTCGAGGTGTCTGACGAAGTGCTCGACGTAGAACGCGTCGAGCTCGCGGTGCGTGCAGGCCAGGCCGAAGGCGGGAATGTCGGCCGCGGTGCCTTGACCAAAAGTGGGAAAGAACTCCTCTCGCGTGATGGCCCGGCCGCGGAAGCGCACGCCGGCCGCTTCCACCACCCGGAACCACACCTCTTCACTGCGCACCAACACCCCGTCCATGTCGAAGAGCACTGCTGCTGGCCACATGGCTGCAGTCTGCGCGCTCGGGGCCAGGCACGCGAGCCTCGTGTCGGGCGCAGCGGCGCGTTAGAGCGGCGCCATGACCAACCCGACCCTCACGTACTTCGACGCGCCCATCAGCCGTGGTGAAGAATGTCGCCTCGCGCTGTTCCTGGCGGGAGTGCCCTTCACTGACGAGCGCCTCAAGCCGGCGGACTGGGCGACCAGGCGCGCGGCCTCGCCCTTCGGCGCGCTGCCCTACTTCACGATGGAAGGCCACCCGGTCATCGGCCAGAGCAACTCCATCTTGCGGCTGGTGGGCCGGCTGTACGACCTGCACCCCAGCGACCCGTGGGAAGCGGCGCGCCACGATGCCCTGATGGACGCGGTGGAAGACCTTCGACACCACATGGGGCCCCTGGCGCGGCTGAAGGACGAGGCCGAGAAGAAGGCGCGCCGCGAAGAGGCCGCGCGCGAATACCTGCCGACCTGGGCGGGGCACGTCGAACGCGCCATCGGCCCCGGGCCCTTCGTGGGAGGCCAGAAGCTGCAGGTCGCCGACCTCAAGCTCTTCGTGGTGATGGGGCCCTACCTCAAGGGCGCCATCGACCACGTTCCGACCACGGTGTTCTCGGGCGCACCGAAGCTGATGGCGCTTCAGGCCGCGGTGGCGCGCGACCCGCGGGTGGTGGCCTGGTACGCCCGCAAGGGCTGACGGTCCTTCAGCGCTCGCGCTTCGCCGGCACGTCGTTGCCGTTCTGGTGAAGCACGAGGCCCTGCTCGGTGAAGGTGATGGAGGCCTCGACCTCCTTGACGAAGAAGCGGTTGGGCTGCTCGGCGAAGAGCTCGAGCTTCGGCTGGTTGGTGGCCTGCAGGAACAGGCGCTCACCGTCGCGGGTGATGGTGAGGGCGAAGGCCGGCGAGACCACGTAGCGGCCGACGTACGTCTCGAGCACCTTGACGTCGACGGCGATGGTCTGGCGCACTACGGGCGCAGGCGCGTCGCCGATGCGTCTGGCCGGCGTGTCCCGGCCCCCCTGGTGCAACGTCAGCCCGCTGGCCTTGCCGTCGACGTCTTGGTCGAAGGTGACCTGGGCGTCGACCAGCCGCGCGAAGAAGCCGCGAGGCGACTCGGCGAAGACCGGCATCTTGCCCTGCCCCGTGGCCTGCACGAACAGACCGTCGCCCTCGTGGGTCACGGTGAGCACGAATTGGGGCGTGATGGCGTAGCGGCCGGTGAAGGCCTCGAGCTGCGCGGGGGTGAGGGTGATTTCGGTGTGCACCGAGGGCTTCGAGACGGGAATGCTCGGGTCGAGCAGGTGCTGGCCCAGGTCGTCGATGCGCAGCAGCGTGGCGGCGTTCGAGAGCACTACCACGCCGACTTTGGTCTTCGGGTCGAAGCCCACGTAGCTCTGGTACCCGCCGGTGCCGCCGTTGTGCCAGACGTGCTGGCTGGTCTTGGTGGTGGTGACGTGCCAGCCAAGAGCGATCTCGGTGTTGGGCAGGTCGGTGGGCCGACGGGGGACGAGCTGCGCGGCCATCGCTCCAGCGAGCGGGGTCTTCGCGTAGCCGAGCTCAGCCGAGAGGAACGTGAGCAGGTCGTCGGCGGTGCTGCGCAGCGCGCCGCAGCCCGCGAGCGCGTCGAAGTCCCAGTTGGCGGTGGCTTTCAGCTCGCCGTCGTGGCCCGGCGCGAGGTGCTGCTTCATGGCGGGGGTCAGCGCGACGGCGGTGTTGCTCAGCTTGAGCGGGCCGGTGATGCGCGCGTGGATGAGGTGGTCGAAGTCGACGCCAGCCTCGCGCGAGAGCGCGTGCCCCAGCAGCCCGACGCCGAGGTTCGAGTACTCGTACTGCGCGCCGATGGCCCGCGGGAGCTGGGCCTCGGCGAGGAAGTCGTAGAGCCGCTGGGCGGTGTAGTCCGCGTAGGGGTTGGCGCGGTCCTTCGGCGCGAGGTTCGAGGGCAATCGCGGAAGGCCCGAGGTCTGCGTCGCCAGGTCCTGCAGGGTGATGTCCTTGCCGTCGCGCGTGGGCACCTTCGTGCCCTTCGGCAGGAACTTCGCGACCGGGTCCGTGAGCGCGACTTCCTTCTTTTCCACCATCGAGGCCAGCGCGAGCGAGGTGAAGACCTTGGTCACCGAGCCGATCTCGAACACGGTCTGGCCGCTGAGCGGCTCCTTCGAGCCGACCGCGGGCACGCCGGCCACGATGACCCGCTTGCCCGACGCGTCGACGATGCCCACCACCAGGCCCACGCCGCCGCGAGGGAGCGAGAGGCGCTCTTCGAGCAACGCCTTCACCTCGGCGTCGGTGGGCGTCGCGGCGAGGCTCGTCGCAGTGGCGATCATCACGGTCACTCCCAGCAGTCGTCGCATGGTCGGCTCCAGCACCTCGAGAAGGCGCGACCAGACCCGGAATGGGGCAGGTGCGCAAGCGAACGCATCGCCGTGCCCCATCGGCTGTGCCGAGAGCAAAGACGTGGTCGTGCTGTTGCTCGCGGTGTTCCTCATCTTCGTGGTGTTCAGCAGACGCAAGGCGGGCAAGACGCTCGCGATGCCGCTGTTGGTGGTGGGCCTCGCCGTGGTCCGCCTCGCGCTGACCCTGGTGACGGTGGCGCAGTTGATCGCGCTGTTCAAACACCTGGCAACGGTCCCCGCGGAAGGCAAACAGGCGGCGCTCGACGCGGGCATCCGCGAGGCGATGCGCTACGCCACCTTCGCGGCGTGGGTCGACCTGCCGGTCATGCTCGGCGCCTGGCTCGTCGACCGCGCGTTGATCAAGCGGAGCGCGCCCTCGACGCTGGCCCCGGCCGGCGCACGGTGTGCCACCCACCCCGAGGTCGTCGCGGGGCGGGTGTGTTCCCGCTGCGGCAACTTCATGTGCTCGGCGTGTGACGACCTCGGCGTGTGCAGGTCGTGCCGCGCAAGAACGGCCTGAGCGCTACGAAGCCCTGCGCAGGCGCTTCGGGTCGCTGCGAAACGCGTCGAGGTGCTCATTCGTGAAGCCGAACGTCGCGTGAGGGAGCGCGACCTCGAGCTTCGCGAGTACCCCCGCGGTCGACTCGTCTGGGAGCACCAGACGCAGCGTCCTTCCCCGGTCGGTGCAGAGCGAGAGGTACATCTGGGGAAGGTACGCGGTACTCGTCGCCGAGGCCTTCACCCTCGAGGCATGGACCCACACGATGTCCTGCGGGCGCTGGCCGAACTGGCGCACGGCGGGGTGAAATTTGCCGTTCGCGAAGTAGACGAACGCCGCGCCGAGTGCCGCGCTCACGAGGAGGCCACCCAAGCCGAACGCGAGAGCTTCGCTGCGACGCTTGTCGTCGCGACGCAATGCGGCCTGCTCGGCCTCCGGTGTCGCGTACGTATCCCCGCTCAGCTTCGCGCGCGCGACCTCGCCCTGGAAGTTGGCGTACCCACGAAAGCCGAAGACCGCGATGCCCAGGGCCACGACGAGGCCGGCAACGCACCCGATCCGGTGGGCGAGCCACGTCAGCTTCGCCGCAGCCGCGAGTTCGTTCGTCAGTGATTCGTGAGCCATGGCCGCGTCAGGTAACGATGCCCCTCGGAACAGCCAACCACCCCTACTCCAGCTGCGTCGAGACGATGGGGTCCTGCGCGCCGGTCACGAACGGCAAGGGAGGCCACCACCGCTCCACGCTCGGTGGCGTCGCGGGCTCGAACGGTTGACCCGGCCGCGGCGTGACGATGGGCACCGACAAGCGCGTGGCCTCGGCGAGGGCGCGTTCCACCGGCTCGGTCCACCCATGGTAGGCGAGCGCGAAGGCGCCCCAGTGAATGGGCAGGAACAGCTTCCCCTTCACCCACTGGTGCGCGCGCACCGCCTGCTCGGGGCCGCCGTGCCAGTCAGGCCAGGCCTGGTGGTACTGCCCGACCTCGATCATCGTCAGATCGAACGGCCCCAGCTTCTCGCCAATGGTCTTCATGGCGGGTAAGAGGCCGGTGTCGCCCGAGAAGTAGACGCGCCTGGTGCCGACCAGCGCATAGCCCGCCCAGAGCGTGGCGCCGTAGTCGTAGCCGACGCGCCCCGAGGCGTGCCGCGCGGGCACGCAGGTGATCTCGATGGCGCCGACCTTCGTCGACTGCCACCACTCGAGCTCGACGATGCGCGAGGTCGGCACGCCCCAGTACTCGAGGTGCGCGCCCAGCCCCAGGGGCACGACGAAGGTGACCTTGCGCTCGTCGAGCCGAAGCACGGCGCCCAGGTCGAGGTGATCGTAGTGGTCGTGCGAGATGACCACCGCGTCGATTGCGGGCAACTGGTCGAACGGAATCGGCGGCGGAAACCAGCGCGTGGGGCCAACCCAATCGTAGGGAGAGACCCGCTCGCTCCACACCGGGTCGGTGAGAATGCGCACACCGTCGAGCTCGACCAGGGTGCTCGAGTGGCCGAGCCAGGTGACGCGCAAGCCGCTCGCGGGAGCCGTGGCGAACACACCCGCGTCGAAGGCCTGAACGGGGACCGGCGTGTGCGGGCTCACGTCGTCGCTGCGGTGCAGCGCGCCGGTCAGCGAGCCCCAGACCTCGTTGTGCAGCGGCTGGGGGTTTTCGAAGTGCGAGCCTGCCCATTGAGGCGAGTGGTGCATGCGCTCGGCGCGCTCGCCCTGCGCGCGGTGACCGAAGGCCTGCCAGCCTTCGGTCAGCAGCACCGCCACCAGCACCAGGAACGACACGGCCAGGCCGAGCACGACTTTCCACCGGAGCGTCATCAGGGCGCGCACTGTGCCGGGTTTCGGGGCACGCGCCTCGGGGAAATTCGCTGCCCGAACGGGCTGCCTGCACCACCGCCCAGGTCTAAGGTCCGCCTCATGAGCACTGAGTTCCGCTTCTGTCCCCGCTGCGGCACGGCGCTGGTCGCGGGCCTCCACGGCGGCAAGTCACGCCCCGCCTGCCCCAACGACGGCTTCGTGCACTGGGGCAACCCCACGCCGGTGGTCGCCGCCATCGTCGAATACGAAGGGAAAATCCTCCTCGCGCGCGGCGCCAACTGGCCGCCGAAGATGTTCGCGCTGGTCACCGGCTTCCTCGAGGCGGTCGAGACGCCGCAGGCCGGCGTGCTGCGCGAGGTGAAGGAAGAGCTCGACCTCGACGGCGACATCGTCCGCCTGGTCGGCGTGCACCCGTTCGAAATGCGCAACGAGGTCATCATCACCTTCCACGTGAAGGCCACCGGCACCGTGAAGCTGAGCGACGAGCTGGCCGAGTACAAGCTGGTCGACCCCGACAAGCTGCGCGCCTGGCCCCTGGGGACCGGGCTCGCCGTGCAGCAGTGGATCGACGAGCGCGCGAAGACCTGAAACCACCCCGTGTATGCCGGGCGGGCAGCCCGTTCGTTCTTTCACGCTGATGCAAGCGCGAGGCGCGCTGCGCGTACGAGGAACGAAAGGTGTTCGCGACCGCCCAGACCCTGCCAGCGACGCTCGACCGTGACGCCGTGCTGGCGTCGACGCGCCCGGGGCTCGAGCGGCTGGCCCGCCGCCTGGTGTGGGACGACGAAGACGCGCACGACCTGGTGCAGAGCGCGCTGGTCGACGCCCTGTCGAACTGGAGGCCCTTCACCCAGCCCGGCGACGCCGAGGCCTGGCTCCGCAGACTGGTGACCAACCGCGCGCTCTCGCACCTGCGCCGCCGCCGCTTCTGGGCCGTCATTTCGTCGCTGATGCGCGTCGACCCGCCTGCTCCCGAAGCGCCCGACCAGGCGGCCGAACGCGCCGCGCACCTCCGCGCGCTGGCCCGCGCCGTCGAGACCCTGTCTGCGCGCCAGGCGGCGGCGTTTTCGCTGCGCTACCTCGAAGGGCTCTCGCTCGACGAGACCGCCGAAGCGCTCGCTTTGAACCGCGGCACGTTGCGCGTGCACCTGCAACGGGCGGTCGCCGCCCTGCGCGCGAAGGGAGTTCTATGAGCTGCCACGACGTTCGCGACTTCCTCGTCGACGAGACCGCGCCCCGGCCCGCCGACCTCGACGCGCACCTGTCGACCTGCCTCGAGTGTCGCGCGGTCAAGGCCGGGCACCTGCGGGCGCTGAGCCTGCGCGGCGCCACCCTGCCCTCGCGCACCGCCGAGCTGGCGGTGGTGCGGCGGCAGGTCAGCCTGGTCGGCGCGGCCGCGCTGGCGGTGGTTGCCCTGCTGGGGCTGGTGTGGGTCGAGTGGCCGACGCCGCCGGGCGAGAACCCCGTCGCGGTGGTGGTCTCGCCCGAGTTCGCGCCGGTGACCGTCGAGGTCTCGACCGCCGACGACGAGGCGCAGCAGGCCGCCGCGCTGAGGTCGCTGACCGCCAGCGCCCGCGCACCGCTCGGCACGACTCCGCTGACCCGCGACGCGAGCTACGCGACGTTCGGGCGGCTCCCCCTGTGGCTCGCGCCGGCGACGACGCGACCCCTGCACTCGCTCGGTCGAGCGGTGTCTCCACTCGTTCGCCGCTCAGAGGAATGACGCCCATGCGCTACGCCCTGTTGTCCGCCCTGCTGTCGGTCGCTGCCTTCGCCCAACACCCCGCGCCTCCCGCGCCGCCCGTCCCCCGGGTGGCGGTGGTCGCTCCCGTCGCGCCGGTGGCGCCCGCGCCCCCCGCCCCGCCCGCGCCGGTGCGCGACGTGCTGCACACCCCCGGCATTCCCCCGGCGCTCGCCCAGAAACTCGGCATCTCGGTCGAGGTGCAGAAGAAGGTGCGCGACCTGGGGTTCGACGCGAACGACGCGGTCATTCCACTCGAGGCCGACTTGAAGCGCGCCCAGCTCGACCTCGAGCGCACGCTCAGCCAGGCCTCAATCGACGAGGCGGTGGTGATGCAGAAGCTCGACGGCATCGGCAAGGCCGAGCTGGCGGTGCGAAAGAACCGCATGGGCCTGATGCTGCGCATTCGCAAGCTGGTCGGCCCCGAGACGTGGGACAAGCTGCAGGCCGCGCTCGCGCCCGACGTCGACCGCGACGAAGACGTGGTCATTCACACCGACTCGGGTGACGGCGTGACCGAAGACGTCCACCGCAAGCAGGTGCGGGTCATCAAGCACGCCGACGGGCGCACCGAGATTCACGAGACCAACGAATTCTGATCAGGGCTTCGAGAAGATGGCGCCCAACGCGCGCCCCTGGTCTTCGCGTTCCTTGCCGGCCAGGTGCTCGATGGTGTCGTCGGGCCCGGTGACGGTGAAGCCTTCCTTCGTCAGCGCAGCTACCACGTCGGCCGCGGGCTTGTTGGCCACCGCGGCGACGGCCGACAGCGGCGCCTTCGCCAACGCGCCCAGGGCCAGGCGCTGCGGCGGCGGCCCGCGCTGCTTCTTTTCGCCCGGCGCGTAGAAGGACAGCGCGAGGAACGCGAGGAAGAGGCTGATG
>CAIWFK010000112.1 GCA_903911905.1 uncultured Myxococcales bacterium | reverse complement strand
TGGTGTCGATGGTGAGCCTCGGCAGCGTGAGGACGTACTCGCGGGGGCTGGCCTTCGCCAACTGGGCGTCGAGCCACTCGGCCGTCAACAGCCGGTCGAGCGCCACCAGGCCGCGCTCTGCGTCGGGCACCACCAACACCAGCGAGAACGCGCCGCCGGCAAGCGGGAGTTCGACCACCTGAAACCCATCGCCGCTCACGTAGGGCGAGGTGAAGGTGCCCCACATCAGCGCGACCGAGACCTGCCGCCAGCGCCCGAAGAAGGTACCACGGCGAATGGTGCGGTCGGGGTCGAACGCGGTGACCCAGTTGGCCTCGAACGCGAGCGCACTGAGGAGCACGGCGGCGTCGCCATCGAACGCGCCTTTCGACACGGCGTTCTCGAGACGCCACATGGTCTGGTCCCTGACCCAGGCGTTGACCTGTGCCACGGCCCCCGGACCCGGCTCGAGCACCGCTGGCTTCGCGCCACCGGCCTCGCAGGCCGCGACATACTCGGACTTCAGCGGGAACGACGAGGACAGGAACAGGCGGTTCGCGAACGACACCTTGCCCGTCGAGGTGAGTTCGCGCTCGAGCGAATACGACTGCGCGGCCGCCGAATCGGTGAACGCGAGGGCGCCATCGAGCTGGGCGCGGGTCTCGCCTCTGGCGCCGAGCGACAGTGGCCGCGCCGCGAACCGCACGCTCACCGGAGAGATGGCGAAGTCGCCGTCAGGGGTGCGTGCGAGCAGGGAGTACAGGGAAGGGGTGAAGCGATTCGACGCCTTCACCTCGGGGGTCGCCGCGAGCGACGCCGTGGACGAGAGGCACGACAAGACCACCAACCAGACGCGCATGTAACGCACGTTGGTCAAGCCGGTGTCGAGTTGCAAGGCTCGCGACGGGTCCCGCCCCGGCACGCGCGCGACCCGACAGCCATTGAGCGACCGCCCATTCGGCGCTAGCCTTCCGCTCAACACCCGTTGAGTGAAAGCCACCCGTGAACCAGCTCGATCTCCGCTCGAAGGCATTCCAGGCCAACCCGCACGCCGCCTACGCCCGGCTCCGCCGCGACTCGCCGATTGCGGGAGTCCAACTGCCGATCTTCGGCGCGGGGTTCGCCCTGGCGCGCTACGCCGACGTCTCGGAGGCGCTCAAGGACCCGCGCCTGGCGAACGACCCGGCGAACGCACCAGGGGCGCCCGACCCGCTGGGGCAGTGGTGGTTGCCCGCGGTGTTCCGCGCAGTGCGGCACAGCATGATCTTCTCGGACGGCGACGACCATCGTCGCCTCAAGAACCTGGTGCACCTGGCCTTCACGCCCAAGCGCATCGAGGCGCTGGAGCAGCGCATCGAGCAGGTCACCGACGAGCTGCTGACCTCGGCCCTGGCGAAGGGCTCGTTCGACCTCATCACGGAGTTCGCGCTGCCCCTTCCACTCTGGGTCATCTCGGAGTTGCTGGGCGTGCCTGAGGCCGACCGGCACGTCTTCCGCGACCGTATGGAAGGCCTGCTCGACTCGTCACTGGGGCCCCTGCAGCTGGTGCGCAACGTCCCGGCGGCGTTCCAGACCATGGCGTTCTTCCGACGCCTCATCGCCGATCGCCGCCGCGAGCCGGGCGACGACCTGGTCTCGGCGCTGGCGCACGCCGAGACCGAGGGCCCGCGCTTGAGCGAAGACGAGCTGCTGGCGATGCTCTTCCTGTTGCTCTTCGCGGGCCACGAGACGACCGTGAACCTGCTGGCGAGCGGCACCCTCGCACTGCTCGAGCACCCCGCGCAGCTCGAGCGGCTGCGCGCCGAGCCCGCCCTGATCGGCAGCGCCATCGAAGAGCTGCTGCGCTACACCAACCCGGTCGAGCAATCAGGGGCGCGCTACGCCCGGGAACCGCTGACCTTTCATGGAGTCGAGGTGCCGGCCGGTCGCATGGTGATTCTGTTGCTCGCCTCGGCGAACCGCGACGAGGCGGTGTTCACCGAGCCCGACACGCTCGACCTGGGGCGCACGCCCAATCGGCACCTCGCGTTTGGGCTGGGCGGGCACTACTGCCTGGGCGCCCCGCTGGCGCGCCTCGAGGCCCGCGTCGCGCTGCCCGCGCTGCTGCGGCGCGCGCCGAACCTGCGGCTGGCGGTGCCGGCGAGCGAGCTGCGCTGGCGAGGCAGTCTCAACCTGCGCGGCCTCACGGCTTTGCCGGTGCGCGCGTAGCAGTCCTCTTCCCTCGAGCAGCAGACGCACCACCGCCATCGAGGAGCCCGGCCACTCCACGGGCTCCACTCGGCGCAGGGCGCGACGACTCCTCCGCGGCCAGCAGGCGTAGCAGCGCGGGCTCGAGCAACGCCGTCAGCCGCTCGTCGGACAGCCCTGCGAGGGGCCGCACGTCGAGCAGGTGGCGGGCGAGAAACACTCCCAGCAGGGCAGCCGCTGCGAGCTGCCCGCGCGCGGCAGCGTCCGGCTGGTTGGCGTCGAGCAAACGGGCGGCCCCGTCTTCGAAGAGGACCCGTCGAGTCGCTCTCGCCGCCTCGGGGTTCGTCAACGACGATCGCAACATCGCCACCACCGCCTGCTGCTCAGCCGGCTCGGTGGTGACGGTCAGGAAGTTTGCCACCAGCGCGCGAGCGACCGAGCGCGGGCTGCCCTGTGCCCAGCCCTCGACGTCCCAGCGGCCCGCAGCGACCCGCGCGAACAGCGCGTCCTTGGAGCCGTGGTACTGCATCACCAGCGACGGGTCGACGCGCGCCCGGGTGGCGATGGCCCGAATGGTGGTGCGCTCGTAGCCGCGCTGCGCAAAGAGACTGCGCGCGGCGGTGAGAATCCGTTCCTCCGTCGCCACCTTCTGCTGTGCCCGAGTTCGTTGCGTGCGCGCCATTCAGCGACAGCCTACCAGCCAACCATTCGAACGCCGCGCAGCCAAGGTGTCGAACCGCCCTGCTCGAAGCGAGCTAACGAGACGTCTCGCGCGAGCGCCTCACGGCATCCGCGAAGTGCCTGAAACTCGGCAAAGCCTGTACCAGGTCATCGACGTTGCAGGCCTTGAACAGTTCGCGGCCGCGCGACTGGACGAGTTCGCTCGGCGGTTGGTCGTCGCCGTAGACGATCGACTTGAGCTTCCGCCTTTCACCGACGGTCTGACCGAACAAGCGAACATCGCCGTCGATCTTGAGACTCCCCGCGACGGCGAGCCAGCTCTCAAGGGTTCGAACGGTCAGGGAGGCGAGCGCGGTGCTGTTCCCATTCGACAACGCCTCCACCTCGCGTGACGTGGGAAGACGCTCGTTCAACGCACAGAGCCGACAGTTCGCGTGAGGCGTTGGGTTCGAGAAGTGATCAGTGGACCCATCACAGTCGACGACGACGACGATGAGACTGCTGCGGCTTCGAGCCGCCTCGCGAACCAGATGAGGCGCGAGCTTCATCACAGCCTCGACGCCGCGACGAGGCACGATGGGTGTCACGTTGACAGACTGCTCCACGAGTCGCTCGACGATCACGCCGAGAACAACTGCGTCGTTTTCGTCCTCGGAGATGAACGAGACGTTCACGGAACGCCGCCAATTGCCCCCGTGAACCAGAGTTCGCCCGCGCCGAAGTCTCCGTTCGTGAGCGCCTCCGCGTTCTTGCCAGAAATCGTACTGACTCGAGTTCCAGAGCCGTCTCTGTCGAACACCGTGATGCACTCAGGCTCGCGGCTGAACTCATCGAGCAGCACTGGCGAGTGCGTCGTCAGCAGAATCTGGGTTCCACGTTTGCTCAGCTCACGAATTTGCTCGAGCAATGCACGGAGCCGCTTCGGATGAACGCCGTTTTCTGGCTCCTCGATAATCAGCATCGAGCCGGGCCCGACCAAGCGAGCTGCGGTCGTCAGGCCCATGTACAACAAGACCCCGTCAGAGACGACCGTTGCCGGGAACGACGTGTCGCCCTCGATTGTAGCGGCGATCTTCTGCCCCGCTGCAGTTGCCTGGGTCGTGAACCCATCGAGACCGAGCGTCTTCTTGAGTTCAGCCCGAATGGCCCTGTCGATCGCTGGCTTGGAAGCGACCCAGTCGAGGACTGCTGCGAAGTGTTCTCCCCTCTCCCCAAGCTCGGGGTCCTTCATGACGCTCGAGGGCTCTCGCAGGAGCGGGACCGAAAGACTGGTGAGCCGCAGTTGCTTGAAGAACACCAGCGCTTGAGGCACCTGCTTGAGTGCTTGGGAGAGGAATTCAGGTGCATTCCTCGAGTTGAAGTCGTGGCCGTCGATTCCCTTGGCTCGTGGGTTCGCCGCTGAAAAGGTCGGCCCCCAGCCGAGGTCGCCACTCAAGACGAGGGAGGCCGTTCCTTCACGCTCGAACGGCGTTGGACCAGTGATCGCGAGACGCAGCTTCGTCTGCCCAAAAGCGCCCTCTACGCTCACGGTCGCGCCGAGGAGGTCGGGACCGGTCAAGCCTGGGACCGTGGGCCAATCGGCGGTCCTCACGGCGAGCGCGAGCAACTGAAGCGCCCGAATCGCGTTCGTCTTCCCCGAATTGTTCGGGCCGATGAAGACGCTGATCGGACCAAGGGGAATCGTAACGTCCCCAAAGGTTCGGAACTTCTTGATGGAGAGCGACGTCAGCACGCCCCTAGCCTGCCAGAGCCCGGCTCAACCTGCCATTTACGGCCTTGGCAACAAGGGCGGCTTCTCGAACTCCTGCCGGGTCCGGGTGAGGTCGAGCAGCTTCACCAGCACCGCCGGCGCCACCACCGACGTGCGCTGCCCCCGGTGCTCGAGGTTGAGCACGTACGCCTCGTCACCCAGCGCCTCGAGTTCCTTGAGCATGCGGGGGCTCGCGGGCTTGAAGGACAACCCGCGCACCAGGCTCTCGCGGCCGTCGGCGTAGACCTTCCACACCAGCACCGGGCTCGAGAGCCGCACGCCGTCCGACCCACTGCGGGGCACGCGCTCGTCGGCAGTCTCGACCATCAGGCCGTACTCGAGGTCTTCGTCCTTCGCGAGCTCGAGCAGGCGCTTCTTGAGCGCCGCGCGGGTGACGGGGGCCGAGGTGGTGACGAACAGGTTGCCCACCCCGCCCTGCTCCCCGCGAGCATGCCCATTGGTCTCCTTCACCTTCGAGGTCGGCGCGCGCGACATGTAGTACCGCTTGAGCACGCCCTGCTCGACCAGGCTGACCCGCTGGGCCTGCACGCCGTCGTCGTCGACGGGGAACGAGCCCCACAGCGGCACGTCGCGCTTGCCGTCGTTCCAGGTGGTGATGGTCGGGTCGTCGATGGCGGTGACGAACTTCGCCGCCACCCGCTTGCCCAGCCGGTCGATCATGCGCCCGCTCTGCCGGGTGCCCAGCGGCTCGCGCGCGTTCGACAGCGGCTCGCCCAGCGTGCTCAAGAAGAACAGCGCGGCCGCCTGGTCCACGAAGAGCACGGGGCCCGTGTAGTCCTCGTCGGCGAGCGGGGCCTTGGCCAATTCCCCCATGCGCGCCGACAATTTCTTCGCGGCGTCCAGTACCTCGGCTTCCGACGGCAGGTCGCGATCGTCGTGGCCGGCGAAGCGCTGGGTCAGCCGCAATTCCATGCCGTCGGTGGCCTGGGCGGCGACCGACAACTGCAACTGCGCCTCTTCTTCACCGAAGCGGTGCCGCGAGCCCTCGGTCGACGCGAAGTTCTGCTCCTTCGAGGCCGAGCGGTACCAGGCCGTACCTTCCTGCAGCACCGGGTTGGCCAGGAACACCGCTGACGCTTTACGCACCAGCGAGGCGGTCTTCTCGGCGTCGACGGTCAACGGCACGCGCGGGCGATCGAGCATGAAGACCGGCGCCTTCGAGAAGTCGTCGACCTTCTCGGTCACCTGGTTGGTCTCGAGGTACGCACGCTTCTTCGAGAGCGTCTCGAGCCCGCTCTTGTAGGCATCGTCCAACGCCAGCCACAGCGTGTAGCGCAGCAGGTCGGGGTCGAGCTCGGCCGGCATCGCGCGCCGACCGCCACCGCCGCCGAACATGAAGCCGAAGCCCTGGTCCTGGAAGTTGGTGTTGTCGAACGCCGGGCTGCCGACCCGCACGCGCGTCGCGACGCTGAAGGCGGTAGCGTGGTTGCGGTTGCCCAGCGCCCCGAAGTTGGCCCACACGTCGTAGGTCTCGGCTTCGTTCAGGAACGCCGAGATGTAGTACGGCTTTTCTGACGGCTTGGCGCCCGCCGCGGTGGGCATGGCCAGCTCCTTCGCGCGGTTCACTTCGGTGACCAGCGCCTGCATCGCCACGCCGCCCGGGGCCGGCACGCCTGCGTCGGAAGCCGCCGCCAACACCACCAGCATCACCAGCGCGTTCACTTGGCACCTCCCGCCGTCAGCGGCGAGGGCAGCAGCGGCCCCCGGTCATGTCGTTTGCCCTTCTTTTCGATTTCGATCGACCCCACGAGCAGCGACGGCGCGATGGCGGACACCGGCACCCAGCCCGACTCGGCACCGCAGAAGCCGTTGAACACGTCGGCGTCGTCTCCGGTCGCCAGAATCTTCTCGAACGAGGCCAGCGGCGTGCCGACCATGTCGACCCCGCGCACCAGCTCGTCAGGCCGACCGTCGGCGTACACGCGGGTCACGATGAGCGGCAGCACCTTGAAGGCCTGCGGCGCGCCGCCCGCGCGGGTGTTGGTGAAGCCTCCCGAAATCTCTTCGAACACCAGGCCGTACGGCTTGCCCTGGCGCTTGACCTCGTCGAGCAGCATGGCGCGCAGTTCCTTCGGAGGCAGCTGCTTCGCCGACTCGACGATCAGGTTGCCCTGCCGCGATACGGTGGGCAGCCCAGGCTGCGCGCGGCCGTGGCCGTTCGACTTCGTGAAGCCCTTCACTGGAGAGCGGCCCAAGAGGAAGCCCTTGAGCACGCCGTGGTCGATGAGCGAGGCCTTCTGCGCCGGCTGACCCTCTTCGTCGAACAGGTAGAACCCGTTGAGCGGCAGGTCACCGAAGGCGCGGCGCGTGGGGTCGTCGTACACGGTGAGGAACTCGGGCAGCACCGGCTGGCCCACCTTCTTGGTGAAGGTCTGGCCCTCGTCGGCGTCCTTCTGGCGGTGGCCCTCGATGCGGTGGCCGAAGATCTCGTGGAAGAACACGCCCGCCGCCCGATTGGTGATGATGGCCGGGCCCGAGTACGGCTCGACGGTGGGCGCCTTCTTGAGCGCCAGCAGCCGGTCGATGAGCCGCTTCACGCGCGCGGTGAGCACCTCGTCGTTGGGCAGGCGGTCGAGGCTGGTGGCCTCGAGGTCTTCGTAGAGGTCCAGGTCCATGCCGTCGTCGGCCTTCACCTGCCCCGCGATGAAGATTCGCGCGAAGAAGCGCGGCTCGCGCAGGCGCGCCCCGTCTGAATCGACGAAGTAGAAGGTGCCGCCGCTGCCGTTGAGGGTGACCTGCGAGCTCAAGATGTCGGGGTAGGCCTTGAAGAGCGCCGAGAGCTTCTTCAAGCGCGCGGTCCACTCCGCGCGGTCGAACTTGCCGTCCCACTTCGGCTCGAGGTGGACCGACGGGCTGTCGGCGGTGAAGTCGTCGGCCAGGTCGGCCTCGACCACCTTGACCTGCATGTTGGTCTTCACCTTCACCAACTGCTTCACGGCCGCCTTGTAGGCCCGGTCCGTCGCGCGCCACAGGCCGATGCGCAGCGGCTCGACCTCGTCGTCGATGGGCAGCGGCCCGAACCCGCGGGGAAAGTCGAAGTCGCGATCGCCGCGCAGTTGGTGGGTGTTGTCGAGCTTGCGCGAGCCGACCCGCACCGACACGTCGAGCACCCGCGACTTGCCCGACAGGGGGTCGACCGATTCCTGCGAGTCGACCAGGGCGCCGAGGCTGGCCGAGACCGCGAAGCTCTGCACGTCGGCTACGCGGTACGCCAGGTAGTACAACGGCGCGTCGGGGTTGGCGGGCAGGCTCTTCTTGCTGCGGTCGAGCTCTTCGACCAGCGCGCCGAGCAGCTTGTCGTTCTTCAGTTCGGCAGGGTTCAACGTCGGTGCAGCGGTCAGGACCAGCGCGAGAAGCAGAGACATGGGTGGAGCAACCTAACGCAGCCGCGCGGGCGCTCCTCGCTCATTTCGGCTGGGGCCCTCAGACCGAGTGCTTGCGTGGACCGGTGAAGAGGGGCGAAAGTTCTGTCGTGCTCGAGCGATTCTCGTTGGCCAATTTCAAGTCGTTCGCTGCGGCCGACCTCCCGCTCGGAGAGCTGACGGTGTTGATCGGGCCCAACGCTTCGGGAAAGAGCAACCTCATCGAGGCGCTGCAGTTGCTTTCGTGGCTCGCCAGGGGTCGGCGGCTTCACGACCTGCAGATGAGCCTTCGGGATCGCGAGGTCACACTCCGGGGGCTCGAGCGCGAGTTGTTCGCCAGCGGAGAAGTCCCACTGCAGTTCTTCGCCGAGGTACGCGGCCCAGCCGAGCTCGGAACGCTGAGGCTGAGCCTCGGAATCTTCCCGCGTGATGGACAGCTCAGCGTGTCGACCGAACAACTCGAGGCCAGCGCGCTCAAGTCGCCCGTGCTGCTCTACGCAGCGACGCCGATAGCCGACCCTGGCGGAACGCTCACCGTTTCGTACAACAACTTCTCTCGCGGCACGAAGCCCGAGATCTCGGTCATCGATCAACAAGCGGTCTTCACGCAGCTGACGACCCCGGCGCGGTTCGACGCCAGACACGAGCGGTCGCAAGCGCTGATTCCGGCCGCCACCGCGTGCGTTCAGCGCGCGCTCGAGTCGATTCGCTTCCTCGACCCGACTCCGTCGTTGATGCGCTCGTACGCGTTCAAGACCGAAGTCGAGCTCGTCTCGACGGGGCAGAACGTCTCTGCGGTCATCTATGAGCTCTGCAAGACCCCCGAGGGCAAGCAAGGCGTCGTTGATTTCATTCGTGCCCTGCCCGAGCAACACATCGACGACGTGACCTTCGTCGAGACCAGCCGCAGCGAAGTCATGCTCCAGCTCGTCGAGACCTTCGGCGGGAGAGCGTCACCCCGGGACGCCGCGGTGCTCTCCGACGGAACGCTGCGTGTCCTCGCCATCGCGGCTGCGCTGTTGAGCGCGAAGGCTGGCGAACTCATCGTGATCGAGGAGATCGACAACGGCGTTCACCCCTCTCGTGCACAGTACCTCGTCGACCAGATCCAGCGCACAGCACAGCGCCGAAACATCAGGGTGCTGCTTACGACCCACAACCCCGCTCTGATGAACGCGTTGAACCCCCGCGCTCTGGCCGCCGTGGTGGTCTGCTACCGCGACGAGGGCGGGAACAGTCGACTCGTTCGACTCGAGGACATTCAGCGCTACCCAGAATTGCTCGCCCAAGGCCGGCTGGGCGACTTGGCGTCGGACGGAGTGCTCGACAAGTTCATTAAAACGGCCGACCCGTATGATGCCGGTTCGTTCTTCAGCCTGCTCCAAGCGTCCGAGGGCCAATGAAAGCGGTGGGGTTGGTTGACACCGGGATTCTTCTCGAGACGCTCGATGTGCCTGGGCGCAACGAGAATCACGCCGCGATCGCCGCGGATATGGATTCCCGGAAGCGTGATGGGCACTCCCTGCTCATTCCGGTGGCGGTCATTCTTGAGACGGGAAACCACATCGCTCGGCTGTCGAATGGCGGTCAGCGCCGAAGACTCGCGACGCGATACATCGCGCTGTTGCGGTTAGCGATTGACGGGGCCGCACCTTTTGCTCCGCTCGGCAAACTCGAGGTCTCGGAGATGCAGCAGTGGTTCGAGGAGTTTCCGTCGTGGGTGAGTCCCGAAAACCGCGAACTAACGGACCTCACCATCAAGGCCGCTTGGGAGAAGCAGTGTGACCTCCATCCAGCCAGGCGGGTCTACATCTGGTCGCTCGACAGTCACTTGAGTGCGTTCGATTGCGCGCCCCGACTATCTGTCTGAGCGAACCGCGTTCGGATTTCGCGGACATGAGTTGAGTGCGTACTCGAAACGCAGCAAGAGCGTTTCGTGCGAAACCTTCCTTGGGTGTTGCTGGTCGCCTGTGCCTGCGCGAAGGCGCCAAACTCGCCCGTCGACGCCGGTGCGCCGCTGCGCCACACCCCGCGCTGGGCCTTCGAGCCGTGGATCAGCAAGGACATCTCGACCGGCGCCGACACCTACGACTTCGTCGATGGCTTCCGCTCGCGCGACATTCCGGTGGGCGTGGTGGTCATCGATTCACCGTGGGAAACGAACTACCACTCCTTCGTCCCCAACCCGACGCGCTACCCCGAGTTCCCGAAGCTGGTGAGCGACCTGGCCGCACGCGACGTCAAGGTCGTGTTGTGGATGACGCAGTTCCTCAACGTGCAGTCGTTCGACGCCGAGATGGGCGGCGACACCTACTCCGGCGCCACGCCGAACTACGGCTACGCGAACCTGCACCACTACTTCGTCAACGACGGCGCGCTCGAGGTCTGGTGGAAGGGCCAGGGCGCCGCCATCGACTTCTTCAACCCCGACGCCGTGACCTGGTGGCACGCGCAACAGGACCAGGCGCTCGACCTGGGCATCGCGGGGTGGAAGCTGGACTTCGGCGATTCGTACATCACCCACGTGCCGATGAAGACGGCGGCGGGTGACAAGTCGGTGCAGGAATACGGCGAGGCCTCCTACCACGACTTCCTCGCGCACGGCCGGGAGCACGCGGGCCAGGACTTCCTGACCATGACCCGCGCGTACGATCGCTCGTACGTCTTTCCCGGGCGCTTCTTCGCCAGGCCCGACGACGCGCCGGTGGCCTGGGCGGGCGACAACCGCCGCGACTGGGTGGGCCTGCAGGACGCGCTCGACGAGACCTTCCGCAGCGCGAACGCCGGCTACATCGTGCTGGGCAGCGACATCGGCGGGTACCTCGACATCGACGACGTCGACATGTCCATCACGATTCCCTTCAGCCAGACCAACTTCTCGCGGTGGATCGCAGTGGGCGCGATGTCGCCCTTCATGCAACTGCACGGCAAGGGCAACTTCACGCCGTGGACGGTGCCCGAGCGGCCCGACGAGACGGTGGTGACGTACCGGTACTGGGCCAAGCTGCATCACCAGTTGGCGCTCTTCAACTTCAGCCTGGCCGAGGAAGCCGCTCGGGGGCAGCCGGTGCCCATCGCTCCCGTGGGCGACCAGAGCTCGTGGCCGGGCGACTACCGCTACGTGCTGGGCGACACCTTCCTGGTCGCGCCCATTCTCGACGACTCTGGCGTGCGCGACGTGCCCCTGCCCGCTGGCGCACGATGGGTCGATTGGTGGAGCGGCGCGGCGTTCGACGGCGGCACGACCATCACGGCGTACGACGCGACCGACCGCGCGAAGCTGCCGCTGCTGGTGAAGGAAGGCGCGGTGATTCCGCTCGAGGTCAGCGACGATTCCACGAACCTGGGCACCGCCGCCTCGGCCGGCCGCCTGACGGTGCTGGCCTGGCCCGGGCCCGCCGCAGGCACCTTCGTCACCCACGACGTCGACGGCGCGCAGACCACGCTCTCGACGGCCCGCGACGGCGCCACTCGCACCGTGACGGTCAGCCGCGCCCCGACGGGGGTGGTGGCGCGCATCTGGG
>CAIWFK010000111.1 GCA_903911905.1 uncultured Myxococcales bacterium | reverse complement strand
GCCACGGCCGGAAAGGTTGCGGTATGGAGGCAGGCTCCATGAGCGACTCAGCACCGTCGCCGGCAGCGGCGCCCCCCGAGGGCGCGCCCGGCGCCAAGTCTCCTGCTCCTCCGGCTGCTCCAGCCGCGACCGCGTCTCACGGCCCGGGCGACCACCACGCCCACGGCAGCCTCGGCGCCCTGGCGCTGGGCGCGCTGGGCATCGTGTTCGGCGACATCGGCACCAGCCCGCTCTACGCGCTGGGAGAGTGCGTGAAGAAGGAAACGGTCGACGGCGTGCTCAAGGTCGCCGCGTCGGCCGTCGAGGTCACGCCCGATTCGGTGCTGGGCCTGCTGTCGATGTTCTTCTGGTCGCTGATGATGGTGGTGACCTTCAAGTACCTGGCCTTCATCATGCGGGCCCACAACAAGGGCGAGGGCGGCATCTTCGCGCTGCTGGCGCTGGTGCCGGTGAAGGCCACCAGCAAGACGCGCGGCGCGGTGGTGCTGGCGGCGCTCTTCGGCGCGGCGCTGCTCTATGGCGACGGCATCATCACCCCCGCCATCTCGGTGCTCTCGGCAGTCGAAGGTCTGGGCCAGGCCACGCACGCGTTCGACAAGTTCGTGGTGCCCATCACCATCGTCATTCTGCTCGCGCTGTTCCTGGTGCAGAAGCGCGGCACCGACCGCATCGGCCGCGCGTTCGGCCCGGTGATGTTGTTGTGGTTCGTGGTGCTGGCGGTGCTGGGCGTGCGCGGCATTCTTCGTGCGCCCCACGTGCTGCAGGCCGTCGATCCGCGCTGGGCGGTGCGGCTGTTCTCGGCCGACCCCATGCACGCCTTCAAGGTGCTGGGCTCGGTGGTGCTGTGCATCACCGGTGGTGAGGCGCTCTATGCCGACATGGGCCACTTCGGCGCGCGGCCCATTCGCATCAGTTGGTACGTGATGGTGCTGCCGGCGCTGTTGCTCAATTATTTCGGCCAGGGCGCGGTGATGCTGGAAAGCGGTTGGGTCGAGAAGCCGTTCTGGGCCACCGTGCCCGACGCGCTCATCTACCCGATGGTGGGGCTGGCCACGGCGGCCACCGTCATCGCCAGCCAGGCGCTCATCTCGGGAGCGTTCTCGCTGACCCGGCAGGCGGTGCAGTTGGGCTACATGCCGCGCGTCACCATCGTGCACACCTCGGCGACCAACGAGGGGCAAATCTACATTCCCGAGGTGAACCAGGCGCTGATGGTGGCGTGCCTGGCGCTGGTGCTGGTCTTCAAGGAATCGAGCGCGCTGGCCGCCGCGTACGGCATCGCCGTGACCGGGACCATGGGCATCACCAGCATCGTCTATTACTTCGTCATCACCCGGAACTGGGGCTGGTCGTGGACGCGCGCGGCGCCGCTGGTCGCGCTGTTCCTGGCCTTCGACCTGCCGTTCTTCTCGGCGAACGTGCTCAAGTTCTTCGACGGCGGGTGGTTCCCCATCTTCGTGGCGCTGGGCATGTTCGCGCTGATGACCACCTGGAAGCGCGGGCGCGCCGAGCTGGCGACGCGCTTCAACCAGTCGATGATGCCGCTGGCGGCGTTGCTCGAAGACCTCGAGGCGACCAAGCCGCACCGCGTGCGCGGCACCGCGGTGTTCATGTCGGGCAACCCCGAGGGGACGCCGCCGGTGTTGTTGCATCACCTGAAGCACAACCAGGTGCTGCACCGGCAGGTGGTGCTGCTGTCCATCATGCCGTCCGACGTGCCGACGGTGGCGAAGGACGAGCAGATTCAGGTGAAGGACCTGGGCAACGGCTTCTACCGGGTGACCTGGCACACCGGCTTCATGGAGACGCCGAACGTGCCGCAGATTCTGATTCGCGCGCGGGAATTCGGCCTGGTGTGCGAGCCGTCGACCACCAGCTTCTTCCTGGGTCGCGAGACGCTGCTCACCGGAGGCAGCAGTCACATGATGCACTGGCGCAAGGTGCTCTTCGCGCTGGTCAGCCGCAACGCGCTGTCCGCCACCAGCTACTTCGGGCTGCCGCCCGGGCGCGTGGTCGAACTGGGCATGCAGGTCGATTTGTAGGCTCGGGCCAGCGCCTCGGGTAGAAACGACTTCGGAGGCGTGGTGGCCAAGCTCAGTTCGCAGTTCGGCATCGTCATTCGCAAGGCGCGCCTCGAGGAATTGGGGCTCGACCTCGACACGGTGCTCGAGAAGCTCGAGACCGACGTGGCGTTCGACGAAGACGACCACGTGCTCTCGTTGGGGCCCCACTTCGACGACGCCGCAGCAGCCGACCTGGGGTCGCGCTTGTCGGCGCTGGGGCTCGAAGAGACCGACGACTGGTTCATCTTCCGCGGAGACGTGCCCGAGTGGTGCGCGCTTTCGGTGGGCCTGAGCTGAAGGCCTTTCGGGCCGCCGAGTGTTGCAGCCGCGAGCGCTTGTGAGAGCATCGGCGTGATGCCACCGAGCGTTCGTCGCGCATTCGTGTTGAGCGGGAGTGTGATCGCGCTGACGGCGTGCATCGACTTCGATGCGATCGAGTCGGCACACCTCGCTGGTCTCGACGCGGGAGTCGATGCGGGGAGTTCGACTGGCGGTGGGACTGCAACCGGCGGTGGGACTGCAACCGGCGGTGGGACTGCAACCGGCGGTGGGACTGCAACCGGCGGTGGGACTGCAACCGGCGGTGGGACTGCAACCGGCG
>CAIWFK010000110.1 GCA_903911905.1 uncultured Myxococcales bacterium | reverse complement strand
TGGTGGCGCGCATCTGGGTCGGCGCCTCGGCCACCGTCTCGTCGGTCGACGGGAAGACGGTGGTCTCGACCCACGCCGAGTTCGATGGCACCGACGACGCGTGGTTGCGTGACGGCGCCTACGTGTGGGTGCGCTCGAAGCCGACCGCCGGGGCCACCACCCTGACACTCCACGACTGACCGGGGTAGAGTGCCCCACCCATGCCTGGCCCGATTTCCACGACCACTCCCGTCACCCCGACCACCACGACCACGCCCACCAGCACCGGTCCCCTGGGCTGCGGAGCGTTCAAGAAGGACCCGACGCTGACCGGCATCGCCACCCGGTCCACGCCGGCGCTCACCCGCGGGGCGCCCACCAGCGACACCGTGAAGACCGTGCAGGCGGCGCTGTTCTCGCTGGGCTTCATCAAGCTGCGGGTGGCGCTGGACGGTGCATTCGGGCCCGGCACCGAGACCTCGCTCAAGGCGTTTCAGAAGAGCGTGAACGTGCCCCAGACCGGAGCCATCGACGCCGCGACGCTCAAGGCGCTCGACAAGGCGTCGACCGCGCAGATCGCCAGGCTCAAGGCCGCGACCAGCAGCGACGATTCGAAGAACAAGAACTTCCGCCTGGTGGCTGACCTGTCGGACCCCAGCCACACCCGGCTCTACGTGCTGGGCGCGAACGACCAGGTCACCGCGCGCTACCTGGTCTCGCCGGGCACCGACGCCTACCCGACGCACGGCAACCACTTCCACATCACCGACGTCTTCACCCGCACCGCGTGGAACCCGCCCAACAGCGGCTGGGCGCAGAACGCCAAGCCCATTCCCCCCGGGCTCGACAACCCCATGGGGCTGACCAAGCTGTCGATGGGTGCGTACGCGCAATACCTCCACGGCATTCCGGCGTCGGAAGAGAAGGACCTGGGTCACGCTGCGTCGCATGGGTGCGTGCGCATGAGCGGTTCGAACGTGCTCGAACTGGCCGAGAAGTATGCGGGCACGGGCAGCGACCTCACCCTGCTGCGCGACCGCACCGCGTCGGCGAAGTTGGACGCGGCGTTCGCCACGTCGGGCCTGAAGGACCGGCCGACCGATTCGGGGCGCGAGTACCTCTTCGGGTACTTGAGCGGCGAGCTGGGTTCGACCCGGCACGCGACGTCGTGAAAGCAGCCATGGCGTTCGACCCGACGAAGCCCGACCCGCTCGACGACTTCGAGCGGCGTGACGTGACGCTGCTGGGCCAGACGCGGCACGTCTTCGTCGCGGGCCAGGGGCCTGCCGTCATCGTAATGACCGAAGTGCCCTGCATCAGCCCCACCGTGGCGCGATTCGCCCGGTGGGTGCGCGAGGCAGGCTTCACCGTGTACCTGCCGCACCTCTTCGGCGTCGACGGCGCGGTCCCCACGCCCGGCGCGACGGTGGTGACGGTGGCGAAGGCCTGCGTGAGCGCCGAGTTCCGGGCCTTCGCGGCGAACGCGTCGAGCCCCATCACGGTGTGGTTGCGCGCGCTGGCGGCGAAGGCGCACGCCGAATCGGGCGGGCCCGGAGTGGGCGCCATCGGCATGTGCTTCACCGGCAACTTCGCGCTCTCGATGATGCTCGAGAAGTCGGTGTTGGCGCCGGTGCTCTCGCAGCCCTCGCTGCCGCTGACCAACGCCGCGGGCATGCACATCGCTCCCGAGGAACTGCAGGTGGTCAAGCAGCGGCTCGAGGCCGAGAACCTGTCGGTGCTGGCGTACCGATTCGAGGGCGACGCGTATTGCAAGGCGCAGCGCTTCGCGGCCTTCAAGCAGGCCCTGGGAGACCGGTTCGAAGGGCGCGTGTTGCCTGACTCGGCGGCCAACCCGAACGCGCCGACGAAGAACCCGCACAGCGTGGTGACCAATCACCTCATCGACGAGGCCGGGCAGCCCACGCGCAAGGCGGTCGACGAGATTCTCGCGTTCTTCGCCAGGCGGCTCAAGCCGTCGGCGTGAGGACTCCTCGACTGGTCTGGGCTTGCGGTGCGCGCGGTTGCTCGTGGCGGGCGAAGCCAGCGCGCGGTCGACACCCGCGGCCAGCCCCCCATCGAGGGGCCGTTGCTCCACCGGGCAACCTGCCCCGCGCGCACCAGCCGGGCGCGCCGAAAGGCGCCACTCGCGCTATGCCTCGCGCCATGTCGACCATCGAGCGCTGGGCGCACGACTTCATCACCACCACCTCGCTCGAGGCCAAGCTCTCCCCTCCTCTGCCGCCGAGCGTGTTCGAGGCGACGCCCACCCGCCAGGTGCTGATGCAGCCTGGCCGACCTCCCGAACTGGTCGCCCGGGTCGGACGAAAGAAGGGCGTGCGACCCGGCGCCCTCAAGGACGTGGCCAAGCGCGCCGACGTGCTGCACGCCTTCCTGCACCACGAACTGCAGGCCGCCGAGCTCTTCGCCTGGGCGATTCTGGCCTTCCCCGAGACCCCCGAACCCTTCCGCCGGGGGCTGCTGGGCATCTGCCGCGACGAGCTGCGGCACATGCGCCTGTACCGCGCACACCTCGAGACGCTCGGTCACCCGTTTGGCTCGATGCCGGTGAACGACTGGTTCTGGAAGCGGGTGCCTGACGAGCACGCCACCCCGACGCAATTCGTGGCGCGACTGGGCATTGGCTTCGAGGGCGGCAACCTGGACCACGGCAAGCGCTTCGTGGGCTACTTCACCGACGCGGGCGACCTGCGCGCGGCGGCGATTCAGCAGCAGATTCTCGACGAAGAAGTCGCGCACGCGGCCTTCGGGCTGCACTGGTTCAAGGTCTTCACCGGCGGCGTGGACTTCGAGGCCTGGCGCGCGCTGCTGCCAGCTCCGCTGACGCCGGCCATGACCCGCGGCTCGGAATTGAACCTCGAGGCGCGCCGACGTGCAGGTTACCCCCAGCCCTTCCTCGACGCGTTGACCCGCTGGGACGACACCCATGTCCCGCGCTGAGCCCGTGGCGTGGGTGCTCAACCTCGACGCCGAAGACGAATTGAGTCACCGCGGAGGGCACACGCCGACCGCCGCGTTGAGGGCCAGGGCCGAAGCGCTGGTACCCACCCTGCGGGCCTCGGGGCTGGTGGGGCCCGACGACGAGGTGGTGTGGCCGGGTGAAGCGACGGCGAGCGGCCTGCCGGGTCGAGCCTGGTGCCCCACCCGGTTCGCCTTGAGCCAACTCGAGCGCGCTCGAGCGACCCTGCCACGCGCACCGAGCCAGGCCGTACTTCGCCTCGTGAACCACCGCCGCTTCGCCAACGCGCTGGGCCAGTCACTGCCGGGCGCGGGCTTCGCGGAAGACGCGGCCGAGCTCGACGCGCTGCTCGAGACGCCGCCGGGCAGCTCGAGCGAGGGCTGCTGGGTGCTCAAGCGGCCACTCGGGTACGCCGGGCGCGGCCAGCGGCGGGTGCGCGCGACGGGGTGGCTGCCAGCCGACGAGCGCTGGGTCGAGGCCTCGCTGCGCCTCGACGGGCTCCAGGTCGAGCCCTGGGTCCACCGTGAGCTCGACGTGGGCTTGCACGGGCTGCTCGACGAAGACGGCACGCTGCGCGTGGGGCGCCCCACCGTGCAGGACATCGACGCGCAGGGCACCTGGCGCGCGACCCGGTTGGCGCCCGTCGACGCGCTCACGCCGGGCGAGCTGACGCAACTGCACCGCACGCTCGAAGAGACGGCCAGGGCCCTGCACGAGGCGGGCTACTTCGGCCCCTTCGGGCTCGACGCGTTCCGCTGGAAGGCGCCCGACGGCACGGTGCACTTCCAACCGCGCAGCGAAATCAACGCGCGGTTTTCGATGGGGTGGGCGACGGGGTTCGGGCCAGGGTGAGGGTCACGCCTTGTGGGCGAACATCACCGCGGTGGGCACACCCTTGGTGTACGCGGTGATGGCCACCGACTGCGCGGGGTCGAGCTTGGCGATGAACGACGCGCAGCCCGCTTCGATGGCGGCGCGTGGCGGCTGCTTCGAGCCGAAATGCTGATGCAGTTCGGCGTGCGAGAGCACCCAGCACTGACCGAGGAAGGGCTTGTCGGTGAGCGTCACCACGTCGAGCAGGCTGGGCTGGCCCTTCTTCGCCATGGCCTTGCGGGCCTCGGCGATGGTCGCCTCACCGGCGACCTGGTGGTGCCCGTCGATGAGGGTCTGTTCGATGGTGCCGTTCCACTTCACCCAGGTCGTCCATGCAGGCATCGCGTCACTCCGTCTTCGTTGAGGGTCGGGGGTGATGTTGGGCTGGTCAGCGCGAGAAGACCAGCACGAAGCCGTAGCCGGACGCGAACGCTCAGTCGGGGTACCCGACCATGGTGTTCTGCTCGGTGTCCCACAGCTTGAGTCGGAAGTTCTTCATGATTTCCGACGGTGCCCAACTGGTCTCACCGGGGTGCTGCAGTTCGGGCACGCCCGCCATCGCCTCGGGCAGCCGGTAGAACGGAATGGCCGCGTTGAGGTGGTGCACGTGGTGGTAGCCGATGTTGGCGGTGAACCAGTGCATCACGGGGCTCATCTTGAAGTAGCTCGACGAGTCGAGCGCCGCGTTGGCGAAGGTCCAGCTCTGGCGGTCGGCGATGAGCGCGTCGGGGAAGTTGTGCTGTGCGTAGAAGAGGTACGCGCCGGCCATGGTGGCCACCCACGCGGGAATGAGCCAGCCGAAGACCCACGCGTCCACGTGACCGGTGCCGATGAGCGCCGCCGAGCCCGCCGCGACCATCACGATGGCCAGCAGGCCGCCCAGGTGCTTCTTCGGCGCGCGGGCGAAAGGGCGAATGCACATGCCGATGAAGAAGACGGTGAAGAGCGCGAAGAACATGTTCAGCGGGTGCCGCGCCAGCCGGTACAGCGTCTTCTGGGTGCCGCTCATGGTCTTCCACATGGCGACGGTGACCACCGGGTAGCTGCCGATGTGCGAGCCGACGATCTTCGCGGTGTGGGCGTGGTGGTAGTTGTGCGTTTCCTTCCACACCGAGGGCGGCACCAGAATCGCGAAGCCGAAGAGCGTGAAGAGGCCGTCGGCCAGGGTCGACTGGCGCAGCAGCGCGCCGTGGTAGAAATCGTGGAACAGGCAGAACATGCGCACCACGGTCAGGCCGGCGAGCACGCTGAAGACCAGCTTGAGCGCGACCCACGGCGCGAGCACGGCGCCGGCCACCAGCGCGGCCAGCACGAGAATCGTCGAGCCGACGTACGCCCAACTGCGCGCGGTCGACTCGGCGATGAAGGGGCGGGTCGCACCCAGCAGTTCCTTCTCGGGTCGACGGGTTCCCAGCGTCACGTTCGTGACGGGGGCAGCGGGCACCACCGGGGCTTCAACGGAACCGTGGGGTTCAGGCGTCATGGCCCGGCCGGGCTAGCACACGGTTCAACCGGGGTGCAAAGGTCACCGGCCTGACACGGCTCAAGAGACCTACGCCGATCGACGGTTTCGTCGAGTGGGCAATGAAACCGCTGAGCGGAGGCATTACCACTGATCATGCAGTCGCCTCCTGTGCCGCCGTCGGAAGCCGAACGCCTGCTCGCGCTGGCGTCGTGCAAGGTGCTCGACACCCGGCCCGAGCCCGAATTCGAGGCGATCGTCGAGCTGGCGTCGCTGGTCAGCGGCTGCCCCATCGCGCTGGTGAGCCTGGTCGACACCGATCGGCAGTGGTTCAAGGCGCGGCACGGGCTCGACGCCCGACAGACGCCGCGCAACGTGTCGTTCTGCGGCCACGCCATCGTTCACGACACGCCCGAGTTCATCGTTCCCGACGCGCGGCTGGACCCGCGCTTCGCGGACAACCCGCTGGTGGTGGGCGAGCCGCGCGTCATCTTCTATGCGGGCATCGCGATCAAGGTGGCGGGGCACGCGGTGGGCACCTTGTGCATCATCGACCACCGGCCGCGCCAGCTGACCGAGGAGCAACTGGGGCAACTGCGCGCACTCGCCAGGCAGGTCGAGGTGCTGCTGCGCGGCCGGGCGCGTGAGCTCGAACTCGAACGCACGCGCGCCGAGCTCGAGAAGTCCCGGGCGCTTTCGAACGCCATCGTCGACAGCATGCACGACGGCGTGGTGTTGCAGGAAAGCACGGGGCAGATCAGCTGGTCGAACCCGGCGGCCGCGCGCATTCTGGGGCTG
>CAIWFK010000109.1 GCA_903911905.1 uncultured Myxococcales bacterium | reverse complement strand
AGCGGGTGACGAAGCGCCCCAAGGCGGTCATCGAAGGCGATCAGCAGACCGACCTCGACGCCGAGCGCATTCGCGCCACCGGCGTGCCGGCGATTCAAATCAACACCGGCAAGGGCTGCCACCTCGACGCGCAGATGGTGGCGCGCACGCTCGATGCGCTCCCCTTGAAGGACGACGCGCTGCTCTTCATCGAGAACGTCGGCAACCTGGTGTGCCCCGCGGGCTTTGACCTGGGTGAAGCGGCGCGGGTGGTGCTGCTGTCCATCACCGAGGGCGAAGACAAGCCGCTCAAGTACCCCGACGCGTTCTCGAGCGCCGACCTGGTGCTCATCACCAAGCTCGACCTGCAGCCGCTGGTGAAGGCCGACCTCGCCCGCCTGCACGCCAACGTGCGCAAGGTGCAGCCCACCGCGAAGATTCTCGAGGTCTCGGCCGCCACCGGCCTGGGGCTCGGGGAATGGGTGCGCTGGCTGGAAGGCGACCACGCTGACGAGGGCGCGCGCGCGTGAACGTTCCCGCCCAGCGCCTGCGCGCGGTCGTGCGCGGCGTCGTGCAGGGCGTCGGCTTCAGGCCCTGGGTCTATCGCCTGGCCAAGCGCCATGCGCTGACGGGGCTGGTCTACAACGACGCCCGCGGCGCGGTGGTCGAGGTCGAAGGCGAAGGCGCCCCCGGCTTCTTCGACGAGCTGCGCGCGCACCCGCCGCCGCTGGCACGCATCGACTCGGTCGAGCTCGAGCCCATGCCGCTGCAGCGCTCGAACGACTTCGTCATCGCCCACAGCGTGCAGGGCGGGCCGGTGACCGCACCCGTCACCGCCGATGCGGGGCTGTGCGAGGCGTGTCTGGAAGAAGTGTGCACCCCTGGCGCGCGCCGCTACCGCTACGCCTTCCTCAACTGCACCGACTGCGGCCCTCGCTACACCATCACCCGCTCGCTGCCGTACGACCGCCCGCAGACCACGCTGGCTGGCTTTCCGCTCTGCCCCGATTGCCGCGCCGAATACGACGACCCGCGCGATCGACGGTTCCACGCCCAGCCCATCGCCTGCCCGACCTGTGGTCCGCGGCTCTCGCACGGGCTCGACGTCATCTGGCGCGCGCTCGCTCGAGGGCAGGTGGTCGCGCTCAAGGGGCTGGGCGGCTACCTGCTGGCACTGGACGCCCGCAACGAGCAAGCCGTCTCGACCCTTCGTGCGCGCAAGCACCGCGACGCCAAGCCCTTCGCGGTCATGGTCGCCAACCTCGAGAGTGCGCGCGCCATCGCCGAGGTGAGCGAGCACGACGCGGCGTGGCTCACCAGTGCTCGCCGCCCCATCGTGGTGATGCGCGCACACGGCTCGTCAGGGCTCGCGCCCTCGCTCGCTCCAGGGCTCGAGACGGTGGGGGTGATGCTGCCGCCCACGCCGCTGCAGTTGCTGCTCTTTCACGAAGCGCTCGGTCGCCCCGCCGGCACCGCGTGGCTGCACCAGCCCCACGGCCTGGTGCTGGTGATGACCTCGGCCAACCCCTCGGGCGCGCCCATCATCGTCGACGACGACGAGGCGAAGCGCGTGCTGGCGCCCATCGCCGACCTGGTGGTCACCCACGACCGGCCCATCGCCGCGCGCTGTGACGACAGCGTGGCCACCACCGTCGATGGCGCGCCGACCCTCATTCGCCGCAGCCGGGGCTACGTGCCCGAAGGCATCAGGCTGCCCGCGTCAGGTCCCTCGGTGCTGGCCCTGGGCGCGCATCTGAAGTCGACGGTGTGCGTGACCCGCGGCGACGAGGCCTTCCTCTCGGCGCACGTCGGCGACCTCGACGACACCGATACCCTGCAGTTCCACGAAGAGGCTTCGAGTCACCTGCAGCGCGTGCTGGGCGTGACGCCCACGCTGGTGGCCCACGACCTCCACCCCGACTTCCAGTCGACGCTGCGCGCGGTGCGCAGTGGGCTGCCCACGCTCGCCGTGCAGCATCACCACGCGCACCTCGCGGCGGTCATCGCCGAGCACGCGCTCGAAGGGCCCGTGGTGGGGCTGGCGCTCGACGGTTTTGGTCTGGGCACCGATGGCGGGGCCTGGGGCGGTGAATTGCTGCGCGTCGACGGAGCGCAGTTTTCCCGACTGGGGCACCTGGCGCCCATCGCGTTGCCGGGTGGCGACCAGGCCAGTCGGCAGCCGTGGCGAATGGCGGTCTCGGCGCTCCACCAGTTGGGGCGCGCTGACGAGGCGCGCCGCCGCTTTGCAGGGCAACCCCAGCTCGAGGGTGTGCTCGCCATGTTGGCCACGCGCACCCGTTCCCCCGAGTCGACCGCGTGCGGGCGGTGGTTCGACGCTGCCGCCGGGCT
>CAIWFK010000108.1 GCA_903911905.1 uncultured Myxococcales bacterium | reverse complement strand
GCGTTCGAGGTCGAGGTGCTCCAGGCCTTCGTTCAGGTGAATCGCGCTCGGAGCAACCTCACTCGCGATCGCGTTCACGTACTCGATGGCCCCGCCGGCGGGGTAGGTGAAGCTCGCGTTGTACGACGCGTTGTCGGCCTGCTTCATGTTCCGCACGATGTCCGTCAGGTCGGCGTGCGGGAAGAACCGACCCATCGCGTCGCGGTCGAGCAGCGACAGGTCCGTCGCGTACAGCTTCTCGTTGTACGGAATCAGGAACTTCTCGGCGATCGACCGGCCGTACCGCGCGTACAGCATCTGCTTGAAGTTCTCTTCGGGCAGCGCCGGCATGCCGTGCGCGCGCGCGAAGTAGAGATCATGCAGGCAGTCGATGAAGTCCGGCTGCGGCAGTTGGTGGATGTTCTTCTGGAACGGAAAGTCGACCCACTTTCCGCCGAAGGACACGAAGGACTTCTTGGCGACCGTTCGAATGTCCTGCCCGGGCATGCGCGCGCGCAGCCAGGCCTCGATGTCGGGGTGTTTGAAGTGGAAGAAGTGCCCCGAATAGTCCCAGACGAAGCCGTCCTGCTTCACGGTCTTGCAGTAGCCGCCGATGGCCGAATCGCGCTCGAGCACCACCAGGTCGGCGCCCTTGCCGCGGAACGCCGCGCTGGCCAGCCCGCTGATGCCTGCACCGATGATCAGGGTCTCTACGTCGTGCATGGGGCTCCTGTGATTACTTCCCGATTCGCCGCAGCGCCACCAACGGCCCGTCGACGTCTTCCTTGTTGCGCAGGTCGACCACGCCCTCGAGGAACCACTCCTCCTCGCCCTTCGAGTCGATGAGCGTGTGCCGCACGGTCCACACCCTGGGCTCGTCGTCGATGAGCTGGGTGAGCTTCGGCTGCCGGGACTTCGGCGTCAGGTCGAGGGTGGGGTGCTCGGTGAAGTACGGCTCCATCGCCGCCTCGAGCGTCTCCTCGGTCCAACCGGCTTCGATGGGCAGTTGCTCGGCCAGCTCGTCGTACTTCTTCGTCGCCAGCAGCCGGGTGATCTGGTGCAGCTCGGCGCGCACGCGGGAATTCAGCGCCTTCTTGTTCGCCGCCAGATCGCGCTTGGGCCGCGCCAGCTCGTCGTCGGGCCGCAGCACGATGCCCACCGAGCGCCCGTACCGCATCGCCTCCCAGTCCTCGACCAGCGAGCTGTCGGTGAACTTGAGCGCGGTCAGCAGCCACGCCGCGATGTCTTCGAGCTGCTCGGTGCGCGAGGCGTCGGGCACGTTCTGGTTCAGCGTCTTGAACACGTCCGACAGGTAGCGCAGCACCACGCCCTCACTGCGCTGCAGCCCGTAGTCGCGAATGAAGTCGTTGAAGGTCTGGCCCTTCTCGAAGATCTCTCGGGCGATCGACTTGGGGCGAATGTTCTCTTTGCCGACCCACGGGTGCTTGGCCGAGAACTCGTCGAAGGTGCCGTAGATGAACTCGGCGTTCGGCTTGGGGTACGTCACCTTCTCCAGCTCGATCATGCGCTGGTCGTATTCGACGCCCTGCGCCTTCAATTCGCGGATCTTCTCGCCCTTCAGGTAGTCGACCTGCGCCCACAGCACCGCGTCGGGGTTCTCGAGAATCGACTCCACCAGTGACAGCACATCGAGCGCCCAGGTCTCGCTCTCCTGGTTCAGCATCGGCATCACTTCCAACAGGTAGAGCGAGAGCGTGTGGTTGAGCGAGAAGTCGCGCTGCAGCCCTTCGGCCACGTGCGCGTACGCTCCCATGGTCGCGGTGCGCTTCTTCACCACCACGATGCCCGCGTTGAGCAGCGATCTGAACAGCGCCCGCGCGTGCTTGAGCAGCCGGCCCTTGATGACCTCGCTGGTGTGCGAGCGCGCCACCAGGTCGACCAGCTTCCAGTAGCCCGAGGTGGTGGACCCCTCGTACGCCTGCAAGAGGCTGATGATGAGGCCGTGGGTGATGGTGAAGCGCGACTCCAGCTTCTCGGGCTGGCTGTTCTGCAGCTTCTCGAAGGTCGACTTGTCCCAGTGGACGTAGCCCTTCTGCGGAGGCTTCTGCAGGGTGACGTTCTTCTTCCCCTCGGCCTTCTTCTGCTGCAGCCGCGCGTTCTCGATCACGTGCGCCGGCGCCTGCGCCATCACCCAGCCGCGATCGTCGTAGCCCTTGCGGCCCGCGCGCCCGGCGATCTGCTGGAAGTCGCGCACGGTGAGGATGATCGACTTCTCGCCGTCGAACTTGCAGAGCTGGGTGAAGAGCACCGTGCGAATGGGCACGTTCACGCCCACGCCCAGGGTGTCGGTGCCGGAGATGACCTTCAGCAGCCCTTGCTGCGCCAGCCGCTCCACCAGGCGTCGGTAGCGAGGGAGCAACCCTGCATGGTGCAGCCCGATGCCGTGCATCAAGAGCCGCTTGAGCTCCTTGCCGAACGGAGTCGGCCAGGCCTGCTCGACCAGCGCCTCTTTGAGCTTCTGCTTCTCTTCCTTGGTGCAGACGTCGATCGACATCAGGTTCTGCGCCTGCTCGGCGGCGGAGCGCTGCGAGAAGTTCACCAAATAGATTGGGGCCTTCCCCTCCTTGAGCAGGTCCTGCACGGTCTCGTGCAGCGGCGTCTCGGCGTAGCGGAAGTCCAGCGGCACCGGCCGGGTCGACGTGCGCACCTCGACCAGATCGCGCTTGGTGGTGTCCTTCAGGCTCTGCGCGATGGCGGTGAGATCGCCCAGCGTCGCCGACATCAGCAGGAACTGCGTCTCAGGCATCGAGATGAGCGGCACCTGCCAGGCCACGCCGCG
>CAIWFK010000107.1 GCA_903911905.1 uncultured Myxococcales bacterium | reverse complement strand
GGCTGTCGACTTCGTCGTCCGTCGTCGTGACATGCGTCCTCCTCGACGAGCGTCAGATCATCCCCTCCGTCTCTTGTCGATCCCCCCGGACTTCCTGCGGCTTCCCCAATCTGGGCGTGCACTCAGGGTTCACCCTGTTTTTTGAAATGTCAGACCTGCCTGCTAGGGTGTTCAGGCAACTGAACAAAGGAGCAGGCATGCTGATGTCGCTGCGGTTGAAAAACTTCGCGGTCGTCGAGGAGATGGAGATTGCCTTCGCTGGTGGGCTGACCGTGCTCACCGGGGAAACGGGGGCAGGGAAGTCGATTCTCATCGATGCCCTCGGCCTGCTGGTGGGGGGGCGGGCCGAGGCCGAGGTGATTCGTTCGGGGGCCGACGAGGCCTCGATGGACGCGATCTTCTCGAAGACGCCGCTGTTGACCGAGCGGCTCGCCGAGCTGGGGCTGCCTGATGATGGGCCCGAGCTGAGCGTTCGGCGCACCGTGGGGCGAACGGGCAGGGGGCGAGCCTACGTCAACGGCGCGCTGGTCACGGTCGGCGTGCTGCAGCGGCTGATGCGCGGGCTGGTCGACATCGGCGGGCAGCACGAGCACATGGCGCTCTTCGACCCCAACGAGCACCTGGGCCTCATCGACCGGTTCGGCCTGGTGGGCGCTGAAGACGGCCCGCTGGCCCGCTATCTCGAGGCGTGGAGGCGGCTGAAGGAAATCGACTCCCGCCTGGCTTCGCTCGGCGGCGACGAGAACCAGGTGCGCCAGCGCATCGACTTCCTCACCTTTCAGCTCGAAGAAATCGACCGGGTCGCGCCCAGGGCCGGTGAAGACACCGCGCTCGAAGGTGAGCGTCGCAAGCTGGTCTCGGGCGAGCGCCTGCGCACCCTGGCCGCCAGCGCCGAAGAGCTCGTCTCGACCAGAGACGGCGCGGCCCTCGAGCAGATCGGCCGCGCACTCCACTTCGTGGTCGACGCCGAGAAGGTCGACCCGTCGCTCCAGTCCATTCGGCAGACCCTGCTCACGGCCCAGGGCGAGGTGGACGAGGCTGCGCGGTCCCTTTCCCGGTACCTGAGCGCGCTGGAGGCCGACCCCGCCCGGCTCGAGGTGGTGGAAGACCGGCTCGATGCCCTGCGCCGGCTCTCGCGCAAGCACGCGGCGCCCCTCGACGAGGTGATCGCCCGTCGAGCCACCCTGGCCACCGAGCTCGAGACCCTGGCCCACCGCGCCGAGCGCCGGGTCGAGGTCGAGGCCGAGCGCACCACCGTGCTGGCCGAGGTGACCAGCCTGGCGCAGGCGGTGACGGCAGCTCGAAAGAAGGCTGCCGGGAAACTCGGTGAAGTCGTGCAGGAAGGGCTGGCGAAGCTGGCCATGGCCCGGGCCTCGTTCGTGGTCGAGTTCTCGCCTGCACCGCTCTCGTCGACCGGGGCCGACGCGGTGCAGTTGCTCTTCGGCGCCAACCCCGGCGAACCGGCGCGGCCGCTGGCCAAGGTCGCCTCGGGCGGTGAGGCTTCACGGGTGATGCTGGCCATCAAGGCGGCGCTGGCTGGCAGTGACGCCTGCGGGTGCTCGGTGTTCGACGAGGCCGACGCGGGCATCGGCGGCGCGGTGGCCGACGTGGTGGGGCGGCTGATCAAGGACATCTCTCGGCACCGCCAGGTGCTCTGCATCACCCATCTTCCCCAGGTCGCCGCCCACGCCGACGCCCACCTGCGCATCGAGAAGGGCGAGCAGAAGGGGCGTACCCGCTCGGTGGTGCAGGTGCTCGACGGGGCGAGCGCCCGGGCGCAGGAACTGGCCCGCATGCTCAGCGGCGTCGAGATCACCCGGGAAGCGCTGGGGGCGGCCGAAGCATTGCTGCGCTCGGCGACCCGCACGGTGCGGCCCATGCGGGCCCGGAAGCGCGGCACCGGCCGGCGCCTGGCGGACCTGGCGTGACACGCCGTGACGTCACTTTTTTTGGCGACCCCTTCAACGGTTTGTTGCCCCAGTCGAACAGTGCATCTAACGTGCGGCTCGTGGCGAACACCGGTGGCGCACGACTGAAGGCAGTGTCGGCTGGGCTGACCGACGTCGGTCGGAAACGCAATCACAACGAAGACAGCTACCTCGTCGACGAGGACCTCCAGCTGTACGTCGTTGCCGACGGCATGGGTGGCCACGCGGGCGGAGGTACGGCCTCTCGCATCGCGGTCGAGACCATCGACCGTGAAATGCGGGGGGCGAAGAATGCTCCCGACAACCCGTTCGGGGCCGAGGCCTCGCTGCAGGACTCGCCGTTGCCCGAATACCTGCGGAGCGCGGTCGAGAAGGCCTGCTTCGAGATCTTCAAGCAGGCCCAGGAAGACCCTCGCCTGTCGGGCATGGGCACCACGGTCATTTCGCTGTTGGTCAGGGGCGAGCACGCGCTGTTCGGGCACGTCGGCGACAGCCGGGCGTACCTGGTGCGCGGCGACCTCATTCAACAGGTCAGCGAAGATCACTCGCTGGTGAACGAGCAGATCAAGGCGGGCATGATCACGGCCGAAGAGGCCAAGCATTCCCGCTACAAGAACATCATCACCCGGTCGGTGGGCTTCGAAGAAGAGGTGCAGGTCGACGTCATGGGGCTGGTCACGCGCCCTGGCGACTTCTTCATTCTCTGCAGCGACGGTCTGGCCAACCTGGTGGAAGACAAAGAAATTCAGCAGGTGGTCAGTTCGGTGCCGCTCAAAGACGCGCCCAAGAAGCTGATCGACCTTGCGAATGAGCGCGGTGGTGACGACAACATCACCGTGATCGTCGTCGGAACCGTCGAAGCCTGAAGCACCCTGTCGCGAGCCCGATCAGTCAACCTGATCGGGCGCAGTCAAGAAACTGCAGAAAGTGATTGCAGTCGGGGTGCAAATTCAGGAGGTTCGCGCCCTCTCGGGCTGTCCGAGGGTTCAAGCTCAGCAGGGGAGCGCCGTTTGTCGAACGAAAGCTTTACCCTCATCGTGGTCCCCGACCGGCACGCAGACGTCCGGCGCTTCAAGCTTCAGAAGCGTTGGTTGCTGCAGGGTGCGTCGGTGATCGTCGTTTTCGCGGTCGTTGCGGCCGTGATGGTTGGTCATTACTTCTCGGTCGTCGGCTCAGCCCGCGAGAACCCGTCGCTGCGTGAGGAGAACCTCAAGCTCCGCAGCGAGCTGGCGGTGATCCGCGAGCAGCTCGACCACGTGTCTGGCACCATCGAGCGGGTCGAGCGCTTCGATCAGAAGCTGCGCGCCATGACCCTGCTGTCGGACCCCCAGCGAAACCTGGCCATGGGCCCGACCGAACCCCAGCCGCTTCAGGGCCAGGGCGGCGGCGACACCAATCAGTTCGTGCGCTCGCAGCAGGCCGAATCGCCTCAGGCGCTCAGCCAGAAGCTCGACAAGATCTCGGCCGAGGCGACTCGGCAGGAGCAGAGCCTGCAGGAACTCCAGGCCTACTTCGCCGAGCAGAAGTCGCTGCTGGCGTCGGTGCCGTCGATCTGGCCGACCCGCGGTTGGGTGACGTCGGACTTCGGTTCGCGCCTCGACCCGTACACCTCGGAGCGCGTGATGCACGCCGGCCTCGACATCGCCGGCCCGCACGGCAAGGAAATCGTCGCCCCGGCTGACGGCACGGTGGTCTTCGCCGGTCTCGAGGGAGGCTACGGTAACGTGCTGGTCGTCGATCACGGCTACGGCATCAAGACCCGCTACGGGCACCTGGCGGCGATCAAGGTGAAGGCCGGCGAGAAGCTCAAGCGCGGCGACACCATCGCCGCCATGGGCAACACGGGTCGTTCGACCGGTCCGCACCTGCACTACGAAGTGCGGGTCAACGGCATCGCGCAGAACCCGCGCAAGTTCATTCTCGACGAGTGGTGAGCTCCCGCTCATGAAGATGGTCGACGTCGGCGCCAAGCCGAAGACCGAGCGCGTGGCGATTGCCTCGGCGTTCCTGAAGATGTCGGCGAAGGCGCTCCAGAAGATCGCCCAGGGCCAGGTCGAGAAGGGTGACGTGCTGGCGGCTGCGAGGCTGGCCGGCGTGATGGCCGCCAAGAAGACGCCTGACCTCATTCCGCTCTGCCACCCGATCGCGCTCTCGGGCGTCGAGGTGCACGTCGAGCCGGTGCGCGGCGGGGTGTTCTTCACCGCGACGGTGCGCACGGTCGATCGCACGGGGGTGGAGATGGAGGCGCTGACCGCCGTCACCGCCGCCGCGCTCACCGTCTACGACATGCTCAAGTCGACCGACCGCGGCATGGTGCTCGAACAGGTGCAGCTCGAGAACAAGAGCGGCGGCCGTTCCGGAACGTGGACCCGCAAGGGCTGAAGGTTCAGCGCCAGGCCTCGAAGAGCAGGGCCGCCAGCACCAGGGAGTGGGTGATCGACCCGTCGAGCACCAACGCCTTGAGCTGATCTCTGGTCACCAACTCGACGTCGATGTCTTCGCTGTCGTCCAGGTCACGGTGGCCCAGGTCGACGCAGTCGTGCGCCGCGAAGGCGTGAATGCGGTTGCCGAAGAGCGCCGGGTTGGGGTGCGACACGCCGAGTCGCTCCAGCCGTCCGGGGCGGAAGCCGGTCTCCTCCTCCAACTCGCGGGCGACCGCGGTGGCCGGGTCTTCGCCGGGGTCGACCATGCCGCCGGGCAGCTCGAGCGTGTTGGCCCAGACCCCGAAGCGAAACTGGCGCACCAGCACGATCAGGCCCTCGCGGGTGGTGGCCACCACGTTCACCCAGTCGGGCGCCTCGATGGTGGTGCGCACCCAGCTGGTGCCAGTGCGGGGGTCGACCGCGTCGAAGGTGTGGGTCTTGAAGATCTGGAAATCGCGGGTCGAGCGCTCGGCGAGCCGGGTCCACGGTCGGGGGGCCATGGCGTTGGTTGTAGGCCGATTGAGCGAAAAATCACCAACGAGGCTAAGACGGGGGGTGATGACCCCGTTGGACGCCGCGGCCTCGGTGGTGCTGCTCGAGTTCAAGCAGTCGTATGGG
>CAIWFK010000106.1 GCA_903911905.1 uncultured Myxococcales bacterium | reverse complement strand
GCCAGCGAGTCCTTCGCGCGGTTGGTGCAGACGTTGGTGAGCGCGCGCAAGAGGTCGATGTGGCTGCGGTTGAACGACGCGCCCAGCTTCCACACCTGGCAGGCCTGACGGAAGTCCTTGCGGTCGGCCAGCATCTTGCCGCGCGCGTAGCAGGCCCCACCCATGGCCTCGACGATGGTGCGCCGCAGGAACGAGGTGCGCTTCTCGAGCTCGTGGCGCTTGTCGTCGTCGGTCTTCAGCTTGGGCAGCAGGTCACCGAGAATCAGCTTCTCGTCGATCTGCAGCGCGCGGCGGAACGGCGCCTCGGCACGCTCGGGGGCGTCCTGGGTGATGTCGGTCTGCCCGTTGGTCAGCAGGTTCTGCGCGGTGGCGATGTCGTCCTGCAGGGCCTTGGCCTCTTCGTGCTCGGACGCGCGGGTCATGTTCTCGCGAATCTTCTTCAGCGGCACCACCGCGTCGACGCGCCCGTCGAAGTAGCGCACCAGAGCCTCGCTCATCTCGGGGTCCTTGTAGCGCTTGCTCAACTCTTCCTTCGCCAGCTTGCTCGGGTCCGGAGGCGGAGGCGGCGGGCGGAAGGCGCGAATTTCGGGGCAACGCCAGGGCGGCTCGCCGGGCTTGAGCTTCTCGCGCGCCTTGAGGAAGTTGATGTAGAGCGGGTCGCTCGGGCGCCAGTCGGCCTTGCCCAGCGGGCCATCGAGCTTGAGCTTGGTGAGCGCCGGCGGGTAGAGGTCCTTGTCCTCCATCATCTGGCAGGACAGGCGCATGTAGAGCTCGCAGCGCCGGTAGGCGTTTTCCCACTTCGCGTTGGTCGCGTATTCCTTGCACTCGCGACCCGCGGTGCGCCGCACGTCGTTGATGGGCGTGCGCGATTCGTCGAGCGCGCGCATGCCGAAGGCCGGGCATTCTCCAGCCTTCGCGCCGACCTTGGCGAACGAGTCGAGCGCGTCTTCGAGCCGGCCGGTGCCGAGCAGTTCGCGCGCCTTCTCGAGGTTGGCCTCGCAGGTGCGGTCGATTTCGATCTTCTTGAGCAGCAGGTTGGCGTCGGGGTGAATCGGCTCGATGTCGATGATCTTCTGGCAGGCGGCCTTCGCGCGCTCCCAGTCGGGCTTGCCGATTTCCGGGGTCGAATAGGTGCGGCACTCGGTGAGCAGCGAGTCGATGTCGTCGGCCGGGTCGCCCGTCGGCGCCCTGGGCGTGTTCCGGTTCCCGGGGCCCAGCGGGGTCATGCCCGGGTTCTCGGGCTCGGTCGAGCTGGTCATGGCCTTGGCGAAGACCGCCACGAACAGCAGCGCCACGATGCCGCCGCCAATCAACACCGCCCGGTTTCGCTTCGGTGCCTCGGGCGGTGGCCCGGGGTCGACCGACGCCTCGTCGTCGTCACCGCCCGGTCGGGGCCGACGAGGGGGCGCCGCCGCAGCCGGGCTGCGACGCACCGCAGCCGCCTTGGCGCCGCTGGTCGCGCTGGAGCCGCCGGTCTCGAACATCATCTCGACCACGCCGAACTGAATGATGTCGCCGGCCGAGAGCACGGTCTCTTCGGTGATGGGCGAGCCGTTGACGGTGGTGCCGTTGGCGCTGCCCAGGTCGCGCACCACCACGTCGCGGCCGCGAACCTCGAGCTCGGCGTGGCGACGGCTGACCGAATCGTCTTCGACGGTGATGTCGGTGCCGGCCACCCGGCCGACGGTCAACACCCCGGTGAGCGGGAAGGTCTTGTTGGTGACTGCGCCGGTCAGCCCCTTGAGCTGTGGCCCGCTGGCCTTGCCCGGAGCCGCCCGTTTGGCCAGCGCCGCACCCGCCGCGGCAGGCGCACCCTTGACGGCCGGCACGACTTTGGTGGCACGAGGGGGAGCGGCCTTCACCGGCTTGCCGACGGCGGCGGTGGGCGCGCTCTGCGGGCGGGCCGGAGCGCCCTTCTTCGGCGCGGGCTTCGAGCCGCTCTTGGTGGCGATTTCGTAGTCGCCGATCACCACCTGGCTCTTGGCGAGCACCGGGGTGGGCCCTTCGATCTTGTTGCCGTCGACCCAGGTGCCGTTGGCCGAGCCGACGTCTTCGACCTTGAGCGCCCCGCCCTCGACGAAGAAGCGGGCGTGCTTGCGGGAAACGCCGCCCTCGGTCAGCACCAGGTCGTTGCCGTCGCCGCGACCGATGGTCAACTGTTCGGCGACTTCGTGTTCCTGTTCGCTGCCGTCGGGGCCGCGAATGACGATGGTCGCCATGGTTCAGTCCTCGCGGAAGATCGTCATGTTCACCGGCAGGCCACGGCGCTGCAGGTCGTCGTAGAAGCGCGGCACGAAGCCGGTGGCGACGAAGCGGCCCTTGACCCGGTGGTCTTCGGTGAAGCCTTCCTGCTTGAAGTAGAAGATGTCCTGGAGCGTGACGATGTCGACCTCCATGCCCGACACTTCGGTGATGAACGACACGCGCCGGCTGCCGTCGTTGAAGCGGGTCTGCTGAATCAGAATGTGCACGGCGGCGGCGATCTGCTCGCGAATCGCCTTCACCGGCAGGTCCATGCCGGCCATCAGCACCAGGGTCTCGAGCCGGGCCAGGGCATCGCGCGGGGTGTTGGCGTGCAGCGTGGTCAGCGAACCGTCGTGGCCGGTGTTCATGGCCTGCAGCATGTCG
>CAIWFK010000105.1 GCA_903911905.1 uncultured Myxococcales bacterium | reverse complement strand
GCCACCGCCAGCACCGCCGAGGCCCGCGCGAGGTCGGCGCGCGAGTGCCAGAACGAGAGCGCCAGGGTGGTGACCAGCAGCACGGGCAAGGCCAGCAGCGCCGGGCGCGCATCGGTCGGCAGCGAGACGATGGCCAGGCCGCCGAAGACCACTGCGCCCCAGGTGGTGCAGGTCAGCAGCACCGAACTGCGCGCGCGCTGGCCGTCGGTGGTCGCGCGCTCGAGCCAGACGCCGGCGAAGAGCCCCACCGCCACCACGAAGAGCGAAGCGAATACCGAGTCGTAGCTCGGCGGCATGGGCGTCGACGCGTACCCGAGCCAGGCTTCGAGCCGGTGGAACCAGTCGAGCACGATGGGGGGCACGAACTGGTCGACCCGCTGAAAGGCGACGTAGCCGAATGCATAGGCGGGCCCCAGCCAGCGCGCGGCCTTCACCTGCACCGGGGGCGCCGCGTCACGCCTCGCCAGTCGCGCGGTGGTGACCATGGCGAGCAGCGACGCCAGCACCATCGACGGCGCGGGAGCGAAGGCCGCAGGCACCAGCACCAGGCTCTGCGCGGCGACCACCAGCACGGTCATCGCGTCGGCCGCGCGGGGCGCGCGCGGGCGCAGCTCGAGCGCCACCGCGGCGAACCCCGAGAGCGCGACCGCGCCCACTCCCCACGGCTCGACGTGCAGGGCCAGCAACGCCACGTGCAGCCGCACCACCACCAGGGCCACGGCGTAGCCCATGCTGGCCAGGGCAAAGCGGGTCAACGTGGGGCCACGCCCGCCCTCGACGGGGCCCTGCCGCCAGGCGACGCCAGCCAGCAGCACCGGCACCAGGCCCAGCCAGCCCGCGACGGGAGAGGCCAGGGCCGGCGCCGCGCCGAGCACGAAGGTGGCAAAGCCCATGCTGACGGCGAGCACGCCCACCTCGAGCGTGGCGCGCGACGCATCGACGTCATGCCACGCGTCGCGGGCCACCTTGCGCGCGAGCAGCGCGGCGACCGCCGACCAGGCCAGCACCAGCGGCCAGGCGACGAAGGCGGTGGTGATGACCGGCCCCAGCGCCACGGTGGCCAGGGGCGCGACCGCGGCGGCGATGCGCCAGAGCACGGTCGACGCGGGGCGGGTGGCGTCGCGGCGCGAGAGCATGTGCGCCCAGCCGCCGAAGCCCAGGGTCCAGAACACGGCCAGACCGAACACCGTCAGCGCGCGGCTGGTGTCGGACATGCCGCTCCACGCGTCGGCGACGAAGGTGAAGGTGCCCGCGAGAATGAGGAACGCGCCGATGAACCAGCCGATGCTCTCGCCCAGAAGGGGCTTCCACAGGCGTTCCCACGCCGAGGGCCCCGAGGGCTGTTTCGGCGGCAAAGGCGGCGGGGGCGGCTTGCGCGGCGGAGGGGCGCGACGCTCGGGCACCGGCTCGGGACCGAACGAGGGCGGCGGGGGCATCGCGACGGCGGGGGCTGGTCGCGAGCCTGGCTCGGGCGGCGCATCGGCAGCAACCGCGTCGGCGAGCGGCGCTTCGTGCGGGGCCGAAACGGTCGGCGCGGTCGGAACCGGGGCCACCTCGGGCGGCGCGGCGACGGCGAGGGGCGCGGGAGCCGACTGCGCGGCGACCAACAGCCGTTCCTGCGCCCGGTAGAATTCGGCCAGGGTTCGACGCGCGGCCTGGGGTGCCAGGGAGGCGTCCCACCTCGAAAGCTCCTGGAGCAACCAGCGGACATGGGTCAGCTCTGCCTCAACCTCGGCGATCGGGCGGGCGATCAGCGTGGTGCCGCAGAGCACGCAGAATCGGCTCTCCTGGGGTCGTTCCCGCCGGCAGGGCTCGCAGTACATGGGGTTGGGTCCAGTTCCAGTCTCATGCCGACACCAACTCCCCGAAGTCTCTGGGGGCTGGTGCAATGCTGCGCGAAGTGTTGCACAATCAGGAGAAGGGGGTGGGGCCCGACTCGGACCAGCCCTCCAACTGGCTTCTTTTCGTCACTCCGGTCGTGGATCGCACCTTGCTTCCACCATCATCGATGCAGGCCCTTCGTCCACACGTCGTGCTTCGTCAGCGCGTGCTCCTCGCCGAGGACGAAGCGGTGACGCGCCGACTGCTCGAAGCGGGGCTGATTCGCGCGGGCTTCGACCCGGTCACGGTGCCCGACGGCCAGGCCGCGTGGGACGAGCTGCAGCGCACCAACGCGCCGCAACTGGTGGTGCTCGACTGGAACATGCCGGGGCTCGACGGACCCGAGGTCTGCCGACGCCTGCGCGCGCTCGGCAAGTCCACCTACACGTACATGGTGCTGGTGACGGCCCGCAACGCGAAGAGCGACGTGGTCGAGGGCCTGTCGGCCGGTGCCGACGACTTCGTCTCGAAGCCGGTCGACCCCGACGAACTGCGCGCGCGGCTGCGCACTGGCGAGCGCATCGTGCAGCTCGAGCAGACCCTGCAGGCCAAGGTGGCCGAACTTCGCGAGTCGGCCGACCACGTGGCCGAGCTGCAGGGCATGATTCCCATCTGCATGCACTGCAAGCGCATTCGCAACCAGGAGCAGCTCTGGGAAAAGGTCGAGACCTACGTCGAGCGCCGTTCGTCGGCGCGGTTCAGCCACGCGCTGTGCGCCGACTGTCTCGAGAAGCACTACCCCGACGAAGGGGTGCACGGGCACGATCACGACGACGGGCACGGCGGCTGACGTGAAAGCGCCGACCAGGAAGGAAGCGAACCCGGTCGGTGGCCGGGCCGCGCTCGGTCGCAGCCGTCGGGTGGTGGTGAAGATCGGCACCAACGCGTTGACCGCCAACACGGGTCGGGTGCAGCGCGCGCACCTGCAGCGCCTGGCCGACCAACTGCTCGCGGTGGCCGACGCGCGCGAGCTGATCGTGGTCTCGTCGGGCGCCATCGCGCTGGGCGTCGAGCGGCTGAAGCTGCCCGCGCGCCCGAAGGACATTCCCGGCAAGCAGGCCTGCGCCGCGGTCGGGCAGAGCCAGTTGATGCGCGCGTGGGAAGAAGCGCTCGCGCCGCGGGTGGTGGCCCAGGTGCTGCTCACCCACGCCGACGTGCAGGACCGGCGGCGCTACCTCAACGCGCGGCACGCGCTCGAGCGGCTGCTCGAGCAGGGCGTGGTGCCGGTCATCAACGAGAACGACACGGTGTCGGTCGACGAGATCAAGTTCGGCGACAACGATTCGCTGGCGGGGCTGGTCGCAGGCTTGGTGGGCGCCGACGCGCTCGTCATCTTGAGCGACGTCGACGGGCTGTACGACGCCGACCCGCGCGGCAACCCGAAGGCCCGACGCCTCGAGCTGGTGACCGGGGTGACGAAGGCCATGCTCGCCGCCGCGGGTGGCTCGGGCTCGTCGGTGGGCACGGGCGGCATGGCCACCAAGCTGCGCGCGGCGATGTACGCCAACGAGCTGGGGCTGCGCTGTGTCATCGCCGCAGGCGACACGCCCGACGTGCTGGGCCGGGTCTTGTCGGGGGAACCGCTGGGCACGTTGTTCGAGCCGACGACCACCCCGCGCCACGCCCGCGCGGCGTGGATCGCGCACGCCCTCAAGCCCAAGGGCACGCTGGTGGTCGATGCTGGCGCGCGCGACGCGGTGGTGAGCCGCAAGAAGAGCCTGTTGCCCTCGGGGGTCCGGGCGGTGACCGGCTCGTTCTCGAGCGGTGACCCGGTGGACCTGGTGGTCGAGGGCGGCGTGCCGTTCGCGCGGGGACTCGCGGCCTACGGCGCTGACGAGCTGCGGCGGCTGGCGGGCAAGAAGAGCGCGCTCATCGAACCGACGCTGGGCTACCGGGGGCTCGACGAGGCGGTGCACCGCGATGACCTGACGGTGCTCGAGCCGGGCTGAAACCACCTCAGAAGGTCGCGAGCGTGAAGAGCGCGGTCGGCCGGAGGCCCGTCGACCGCACGTCGAAGGCCAGGGTGGACCTCGCTCCGACCGGCTCCAACCGCAGCGCTCGTCGAGCGTCCAGCGCGCGGGTCAAGAGCACCAGCCCGATGAGCGCAATGGGCGCGCCGACCACCAGCCCGCCGAGAATCAGCAGTGACGCGCCAACCGCCGACAGCCCGAGCACGGGCACGAAGAGCGCGACCAGCACAGGGGCGAGACTGGCGGCCTGAACCACCGCGCCGACGACGAGCAGGCTGACGCCCGGAGCGAGCGACGGGACTGCGGACCTGGCCTCGAGCAGGCGCACTGACGTCGACGGGCGGGGGTGGTCGACGCCCTCGAGCAGATGAGCCGAGCTCGACGCCGAGCTGATGGCCGGACCACCGTCGGCCGGGGACTGGGGGGCAGCACCGAGCACCCCCAACGTGACTGCGAGCAGGAACGAGTTCATGCCCCGCCTCTTCGCAACCCTCGTGCCGACGGAGCGTCGATGGTCTGGCCCGTCGCGCTGGGCGTCCCGGTGCTCACCTGCGCACGGTGGTGCGCACCCTCTCGTCGCGACGAGCCGCAGCAGAAAATTCAGTCTATTTGGAATTTTCGTATGTAGCTCAAATTCCCACCTCGACCTACGCAGACAGCCGCGACCAGCGCGGTACGATGCCGGCCCTCATGATCAGCCTTCGTTCGTCGGCACTCCTAGCGGTCGCGCTCGTCTGCGCCTGCGCGCCTCGCACCACGCCTGGCACCGCAGCGCCCACCGGCTCGAAAGCCAGCGCCACGCAGCAGGCGATCATCGGCAGCGACGGTGCGTACACGGTGACCACCGTCGAGGTGCTCAACCAGTACTCGGCGCTCGCGCAGAGCGTCGCCGCCGGCGGCACCTCGCTCAAGGTCGCCAACATCACCCAGCTCGACAGCGCCAACCCGCAGTTGGGGCCCATCGCCGCAGGCGACCTGCTGCTCGTCATTCAGATGCAGGGCGCGACCATCAACACCACCGACACCGCGAACTTCGGCGCGGTGTCCAGCCTGAACAACGCCGGCCTGCATGAGTTCATCGAAGTGGCGGCAGTCGACCGCCCCAACAACACCATCACCCTGGGCAACGGCTGCCAGGGCCTGAAGAACGCCTATGACGCGACCGGCGGCGCCCAGGTGGTACGCGTGCCGCAGTTCTCGTCGCTCACCGTCTCGTCGACCGGTACCGTCACCAGCCTGCCGTGGGACGGCACGCGCGGCGGCGTGGTGGCGGTGCACGTGCAGGGCACGCTCTCGCTGCTCGGTACGATGGACGTCTCGGCCCAGGGCTTCCGCGGCGGCGTGGTCGACAACCTGAGCTCGGCAGCGAGCGTGGACCAGGTGCTCTACCGCTCGACGGTGGGCACCGCGGGCGGCGAGAAGGGCGAAGGCATCGCCGGGTACCAGGCGGCGTACGACCTGCTCGGCGGTCGCTACGGGCGCGGCTCGGCGGCCAACGGCGGCGGCGGCGCCAATTCGCTGCGCGCGGGTGGCGGCGGCGGTGCCAACGCCAACAACGGCAACACCTGGAGCGGCCAGGGCGTGATGGACCCCAACGCCATCGGCGCGGGCGCGTGGGCGCTCGACCCCGGCAAGGCCCTGGCCACCAGCACCACCAACCTGGCCAACAACTCGGGTGGCGGGCGCGGCGGCTATTCGTTCTCGCAGGTCAACCTCAACGCCACCGCCTCGGGCCCCGGCGTCGCGGGGTGGAACGGCAACCTGCGGCGCGAGCGCGGCGGCCTGGGTGGCCACCCGCTCGACCCCTCGGCGCTGACCCGGCTCTACCTGGGCGGTGGCGGCGGCGCGGGCGACGGTGACCAGGGCGACTCGGGCGGTGGCGGCGCGGGCGGCGGTCTGCTCTACGTCATCGCCGACACGGTCTCGGGCTCGGGCGCCCTGGTGGCCAACGGCGCGCTGGGCGGCAGCACGGTGGGCACCAACCGCGACGGCGCGGGCGGCGGCGGGTCGGGCGGCACGGTCATCGTGCGCGCCAACACCACCTCGGGCTTCAGCATTTCGGCCAACGGCGGCAACGGCGGTCGGCAGTTGATCAACCCCGGCCTCGACGAAGCGACTGGCCCCGGCGGCGGCGGTTCGGGCGGCTTCATCGCCATCACCAACAACGGCTCGGCGCTCACCCGCTCGGCGGTAGGCGGCCTGGGCGGCGACACCACCAGCAACGGCCTGACCGAGTTCCCCAGCAACGGCGCCACCAAGGGCGCGCCGGGCGTCTCGAACGCGGGCATCGCGGTCGTCGCCGGCACCACCGTGCAGGACATTCCCCTCTGCCTGGCGCCGGCCGACCTCTCGGTCACGCTGACCGACGGCCTGACCAACGCGGTGCCCGGCACCGGCGTGACCTACACCCTCACCGTGACCAACCTCGGGCCCGGCGCCGCGACCCGCGCGCGGGTGGTCGACTCGCTGCCTGGCACCGCGGTCGTCAGCTCACAGAGCTGCGTGGCCTCGGCCGGCGCGACCTGCACCTCGGGCACCATCGTGGCCAACGGCATCGACCAGTTGGTGACCATTCCGTCGGGCGGCTCGGTGACCTTCACCATCAGCGCGACCATCAGCACCACCGCCACCGGCACCCTGACCAACACCGCGGTCGTCTACAGCCCGACCATCAACAACGACCCGGTGCTGACCAACAACGTGGCGGTCGACACCGACACGCTGGTGCCGACCGGCGACGTGTCGCTGGCCATCACCGCGGCCCCCAGCCCGGTCAACGAGCACGCCAACGTCACCTGGACCGTGAACGTGACCAACACCGGCCCCAGCCAGGCCGCGGGGCTCTCGACGCAGTTCACCCTGCCGGCCGCGACCGACGTGACCTTCGTCTCGGCGGCCGGCGCGGGCTGGGCCTGCTCGCGGGCCGGCCTGGTGGTCACCTGCACCCGCGCCACGCTGGGCGCCGGCGTGAGCGCGCCTTTCAACGTGGTGGGCACCGTCACCCTGGCGGGCGGCTCGGTCACCGGCAGCGCGACCGAAAGCTCGGGCTCGACCGACCTCGTGCCCGCGAACAACACCGCCATCTCGCTCGTCACCACCGTCAACCCGGTCAACGACCCGCCCATCAACCTGATGCCGGCCGCGCAGACCACGCTCGAAGACACCCCCATCGTGTTCAGCTCGGCGACCGGCAACGGCATCGCCACCAGCGACGTCGACGTCGGCACGGGCGTGATGACGGTCAGCCTGGTCGGGACCCTGGGCTCCATCACCCTGGGCACCACCGCGGGCCTCACCTTCATGGTCGGTGACGGCACGGCCGACCCGCTGATGCAGTTCAACGGCACGCTCTCGCAGGTCAACGCCGCGCTCAACGGGCTGACCTTCATTCCCGACCCCAACGCCAACGGCGCGGGCTCGCTCGAGCTGGTCACTTCCGACAACGGCAACACCGGCCTGGGCGGCCCCCAGTCCGACGACGACGTGCTGCCCATCACCATCACGCCGGTCAACGACAACCCCACCCCCGCCAACGACGTCTTCACCGTGGCCGAAGACACCTCGAACACGCTCGACGTGCTGGCCAACGACTCGTGCTCGCCAGACGTGGGTGAGACGTTGACCATCATCAGCGTCACGCCGGCCAAGCACGGCGTGGTGTCGGGCGGCGGCGCGTCGCTCAGCTACCAGCCCAACCCGAACTACTTCGGGCCCGACTCGTTCACCTACACCATCAGCGACGGCAACGGCGGCACCGCCACCGCGTCGGTGGCCATCACCGTCACCCCGGTCAACGACCCGCCGACCGCGAACGACGACTCGTTCAACGTGGTCGAAGGTTCGACCAACAACCCGCTGCCGGTGCTGACCAACGACACGTACCTGCCCGACGCGCCCGAGGTGCTCACGGTGACGGCCATCACCCAGCCCGCGCACGGCACCGCGACCATCGTCGCCGGCGGCACGGGGCTGACCTACACGCCGACGCCTGGCTACAACGGCAGCGATTCGCTGACCTACACCATCAGCGACCCGGGCGGCCTGACCGCCACGGCCACGGTGAGCATCACCATCGGGCCCGCGAACGACCCGCCGGTCAACGGCGTGCCGATGGCGCAGACCATCGACGAAGACACCACGCTCACCTTCGCCGCGGCGAGCATGACCGCGCTGACCGTCAGCGACCCCGACGCGGCCAACGCGCCCATTCAGGTGACGCTGACCGCGACCAACGGCACGCTGACCCTGGGCAAGACCACCAACCTCACCTTCGCGCTGGGCGACGGCACGGCCGACCCGGCGATGTCGTTCACCGGCACCATGCCCGACTTGAACGCCGCGCTCGAGGGCACGGTGTACACCCCGACCGCGAACTTCAACGGCCTGGCGAAGGTGGAAATCGTCACCAACGACCTGGGCAACACCGGCGTGGGTGGCCCCAAGACCGACGACGACCTCGTGAGCATCACCGTGCGGCCGGTCAACGACCCGCCCACCGCCAACCCCGACGCCATCACCATCGCCGAAGACACCATCGACGCGCGCATCGACGTGCTGGCCAACGACTCGATTCTGCCCGACACCGGAGAGACCCTGCGGGTGACGGGCATCGCCACCCAGCCGCAGCACGGCGCGGCGCGACTCGAGGTGGGCGGCGCAGCGGTGCTCTACACGCCGGTCGCCAACTACTTCGGCACCGACACGTTCACCTACACCATCACCGACGGCAACGGCGGCAACGCCACCGGCACGGTCACCGTCACGGTGCTCAACGTCAACGACCCGCCCACCGCGGTGCCCGACGTGATTTCGGTGGCGCAGGACACCACCGCCAACGTGCTCGACGTGTTGGCCAACGATTCCATCGCGCCCGACGTCGGCGAGACCCTGAGCATCATCGTGGTCTCGGCGGCGCAGCACGGCACGGCGAGCATCTCGACCGGCGGCACCTCGCTCATCTACACGCCGACGCACGGCTACATCGGGCCCGACACGTTGACCTACACCATCACCGACGGCAACGGCGGGTATGCGGCCACCATCGTCAGCCTGACGGTGGGCGCCGACACCGACGGCGACGGCCTGAGCGACGCCGACGAGCTGGCGCTGGGCACCAACCCCAACAAGGCCGACACCGACGGCGACGGCATTTCCGACGGCATCGAGGTCAAGGTGGGCCACACCGACCCGCTCGACGCCGACAGCGACGACGACGGGCTGCTCGACGGCACCGAAGACGCGAACCACAACGGCATTCTCGAGGCCACCGACACCAACCCGCTCGACCCCGACACCGACAAGGACGGGCTGCTCGACGGGCAGGAACGGGGGCTGGCCATGCCCCAGAGCGCGACCGACACCAAGTTCACCGTCTTCCGCGCCGACCTCGACCCCACCACCACCACCAACCCGCTGCGCGCCGACACCGACAACGGCGGCGTGCCCGACGGCGTGGAAGACGCCAACCACAACGGCCGCATCGACGCCGACGAGACCGACCCCAACGACGCGCGCGACGACAAGGTCGACAGCGACCACGACGGCCTGTCGGACCCCCAGGAAATCGCCATTGGCCTGGACCCCAACGACGCCGACACCGACGACGACGGCGTGCTCGACGGCGCCGACGGCCTGGCCGACACCGACGGCGACGGGAAGATCGACGCCTTCGACCCCGACAGCGACAACGACGGGCTCAACGACGGCCTCGAGGCGGGCGTGACCGAAGCGCTGCGCTCGAAGGACACCGACGTCAGCAAGGGCCACTTCGTGCCCGACCTCGACCCCTCGACCACCACCGACCCCAAGAAGGTCGACAGCGACGGCGACACGCTCGCCGACGGCGCAGAAGACTTCAACCACAACGGCCGCAAGGACGACGGCGAGACCGACGCCTCGAAGGCCGACACCGACGGCGACGGACTCAACGACGGGCTCGAGCTGCACGCCAAGAACCCCACCAACCCCGAGCTCGCCGACAGCGACAACGACGGCCTGCCCGACGGCGTGGAAGACGCGAACCAGAACGGCGTGTTCGACAAGGGCGAGACCGACCCCAACAACGCCGACACCGACTTCGGTGGGGCCAGCGACGGCGCCGAGGTCAAGCGCGGCACCAACCCGCTCGACCCATCGGACGACTTCGAGGTGCGCGGCGGTGGCGGGTGCGGTTCGACCGGCGGCCTGTGGGTGGCGCTCGCGCTGCTGGTGCTGGTGCTGCCGCGGCGGCGGTGGGGCCCCCTGCTGGCGCTGCTGGTGGTCTTGCCGCTGGGCGCACGCGCGCAGTCGTCGTCGACCACCAGCACCGCCATCGACGTGCAGCGCTTCAAGGCCGGCATGGGCAGCCTGGACCTGTTCAACGTCGAGTCGGCCAACGTGAGCGAGCACCTGCGCGGCTACGTCGACCTGCACGTCGGCTACGCCAACAGCCCGCTGGTGCTGGGCGTACCGAAGAGCACCGACACCGCGTACCGGCTGGTCAGCGACCTGACCTTCTTCGACTTCGTGGTGGGTCTGGCGTTGAAGAACCGGGCCGAGGTCGCGTTGGCGTTGCCCTTTTCCATCGCCCACGGGCAGCAGAGCCTGCTCATCGACCCCACCATCGGCCAGAACCGGTTGGGCACGGCGG
>CAIWFK010000104.1 GCA_903911905.1 uncultured Myxococcales bacterium | reverse complement strand
TCACACCGCCGGCACGGGGCTGGGTGACGAACGGGTCGATGCGTTGTTGTTCGACGCGCGGGGGCGGCTGTGGCTGCGGTCGATCGCCGGGCTCTCGGTGCGGCCGGCGATCGGCGAGCCCTTCAGCCGCGTCGATCAGGGGCTGCCGCGCGCGTACCTCTCGGGGCGCCTGACCGAAGGACCCGACGGCAACCCCTGGGTGCCCACGGTGCTCGGCCTGGCGCAATGGACCGACGAGGGCCGCTGGTCGATGCTCGATGCCAGTCGCGGGGTGCCGTCGGCCAGCATGACCGTGGCCTTCATCGACGCCGAAGGGTCGCCGTGGCTCGGGGGCCTGGCGCTCCATCGGTGGCTCGGCGCAGGGCAATGGTCCCGCTACACGGCCCGCGAAGGGCTGCCCAGCGAGGTGGTCTGGGCCATCGTGCGGGACCCTTCGGGCACGCTGTGGGTCGCCACCGATCAAGGCCTCTGCTTCGCCACGCCGCAGGGGTGGACCACGGTGCCCTTCACCCGGGGTCTGGGCATCAAGACCATCGCCATCGCCGCCGATGGCAGCCTCTGGTTGGGCGCCGCCGAGCGGCAGGTGCTGCACTGGAAACCGGGCACCGACACGCCCGAGCGGTTCCGCGCCGAGGCCGGCCTGCAGGGCGCGCAGATCACCTCGATCTTCATCGACGCCGACGGCCTGGTGCTGGTGGCAGCCGAAGAAGGCGGCTTGTTGCAGGCGCCCAGCGACACCCGCCCGGTGATCTTCCGCCCCGCCGCGATTCCCGGGGTGCGCGCCAACGAGACCTTCCGGTCGATCGTCGTCGATCGCGAAGGGCGCATCTGGTCGGGCGGCGCCGACGGGCTGGTCATTCGCGAGCGTACCGGCGAATGGAAGCGCTTCACCACCCGCGACGGGCTGCTGCAGGACTACGTGGGCTACCTGGCCCCCCGCGACGACGGGTCGGTGCTGCTCGCCAGTTGGGCCTCGGTCGGGTACTCGATCGCCCGGTACGAGCAGGGCGTGCTGCGCTGCGAGCACGATCACTCGCTCGAGGGGCGGAAGATCTATTCGCTGCTCGAAGACCCGCATTCGCACCGGCGCTTCATGGGCACCGGGTCTGGGCTCGAGATCATCGATGGCCCGCACCTGCGGCACCTGACCCAGAGCGACGGCCTGCCCGGCGACGACTTCGACGCCAACGCCCTGGCGATCGAACCCAACGGCGACGTGTGGCTGGGCACCAGCAGCGGGTTGGGGTTGCTGCACGGCGAAGGCGATCGCCGGCCTCCGGCGCCGCCGCGCAGCCTCATCGAAGCCGCGCACCTGGGCGCCCACCACTTGACGCCCGAGGGGCCTGCGACCCGCGTCGAGCACGACGAGAACACCCTGACCGTTCACTTCGCGGGCATGAGCTTCGCCAACGAGAAGAAGGTCAACTACGCCTCGCGGCTGGTGGGCTTCGACCCGCGGTGGAACGAGAGCCTGGTGCCCGAGGCGCGCTTCACCAACCTCCCGCCCGGCGCCTTCACCTTCGAGGTGCGCTCGCGCATCGGAGACGGCCCCTGGGGCCCGAGCGCGACGCTGGGCTTCTCGATTCGCCCCGCCTTCTGGCAGACCCGCTGGTTCCCCGCGCTGATCGTCGCGCTGGTGGTGCTGCTGACGGCGCTGGCGGTGCGCTGGCGGCGGGAAGCGGCGCGCGGGGCGACGGCGCTCGGGCAGAGCGAGGCGCTGCTGCGCTCGATCTTCTCGGTCATGCGCGAAGGCGTGTTGCTGCACGACGAGCACGGGCGGGTGGTGCTGTGGAACGCGTCGACCGAGCAGATTCTGGGGCTCACGCCCGCGCAGTTGCGCAACGAAGCGCCCCGCACCGACGACTGGAAGGTGCTCAAGGAAGACGGCACGCCCTTTCCCGAAGCCGAGCAACCCGCCGCCGTGACCCGGGCCACCGGCGCTCCGCAGCGACAGGTGATCATGGCGCTCGAGCACGAGGGCGTCACCCGCTGGCTGTCGGTCTCGTCCGAGCCGTTGCGCTCGTCGGCCGCGGGCGCCTTCGCCGCCGTCACCACGCTCACCGACGTCACCGAGCTGCGCCGCGGCCGGGAAGAGCTGCAGGCCGCCACCCGGCGCGCCACCGAGGCCAGCGAGCTCAAGAGCCAGTTCGTGGCCAACATGTCGCACGAGCTGCGCACGCCGCTCAACGCGGTGCTGGTGCTCTCGCGCCTGGGGGCCGAAGAGCCGTCGGTCGAGAAGCTGCACGAGTACCTGGGCATCATTCAGCGCTCGGGCGAAGGGCTGCTGGGGTTGGTCAACGACATTCTCGACCTCTCGAAGATCGAGGCCGGCAAGCTGACCGTCGAAGGCATTCCCTTCCGGCTGGGCGCGCTGGTGAAGGAAATCGTCCAGACGCTCGAGCCGATGATCGAAGCGCGCCACCTGCGCTTCACCCTGAAGCAGGACGACGACGTGCCCGACGCGGTGCTGGGTGACCCGCTGCGCGTGCGCCAGGTGCTGACCAACCTGCTGTCGAACGCCATCAAGTTCACCGAGAAGGGCTTCATCGAGCTGCAGATTTCCCGACGCGACGGCAAGGTGGCCTTCGTGACCCGCGACTCGGGCATCGGCATGACCACCGCGCAGCAGGAACGGCTCTTCGCCGCCTTCTCGCAGGCCGACAGCACCACCACCCGACGCTTCGGTGGCACCGGGCTGGGCCTGGCCATCAGCCGCTCTCTGGCGCGGGCCATGGGCGGCGATCTCACCGTCAGCTCGGTGGCCGCACAAGGCTCGGCCTTCACCTTCGTCATTCCGCTGCCCGAAGCCACGCCTTCGAATGGGGCGGGTCAGCGCTCGACGGCCCCGGTCCAGGCGCCAGCCGAGCTCGCCGGGCGCCGCGCCCTGCTGGTCGAGGACAACAAGGTCAACCAACTGGTGGCGAGGGTGCTGCTGCAGAAGGCCGGCATGCAGGTGACCCTGGCCGAAGACGGGCGTGCGGGGCTCGACGCGGTGGTGGCCGCGCCCGAGGCGTACGACGTGGTGTTGATGGACGTGCAGATGCCCGTGATGGACGGGTACACCGCCACGGCCGCCATTCGCGCGCAGTTGGGCCGCGCCGCGCCGCCGGTGGTGGCGATGACCGCCAACGCCATGGTCGAGCAGCAGGGTGAATCGCTGCGGGCCGGCATGGTGGCCCACGTCTCGAAGCCCATCGACGTCGGCGAGCTGTACGCGGTGCTGGTGCGGGTGATCGACGCCGCCGCCGCTCAGCGCCAGGGCACGGTGGCCGCCGGGAAGTAGCGCACGCCCCAGGCGTCGAAGCGTGAACCGAAGTCGGCCAGGCGCTGCACGTAGTCGCGCGTCGAATGCCCCGACGACGGTGACCAGCCCAGCTCGGCCAGCCCCAGCGCGCGGGGGAAGATCATGGTCTCGAGCTGATCGGGCGTGGCGATGTATTCGGTCCACACCGCGCCCTCGACGCCCAGCACCTGCGTTTCGGGCACGCCGGGCAGCCACTGCCCCGGGTCCCAGTCCCACGAGGTGATCACGTCGTCGTAGCCCGCCCAGAAGGTGCCCACGTCGAGCGGCTGATCGGGCGCGTACTGCATGTCGAGGTAGGCGCGCCGGGCCGGGCTGAGCACCACCTTCGCCCCGTGGGTGGCGGCGGCGGTGGGCAGGGCGGGGTCCAGCCAGTGCTGGACGATCTCGCCCGGGCCCGCGTCGGCGCGCGCCAGCTCTTCCCACCCGATGACCTGCTTGCCGCTGGCGGTGATGGCGTCGCGGGCCAGGGCGATGGCCGCCTGGTAATCGGCCGGCGAGGTCTGCTTCGCTTCGTCGCCGCCCAGGTGAATCCACGCGCCGGGCGTCATCGCGGCGACCTCGGTCAGCACGTCGTGCACGAAGGCCGCGGTCGCCGGCACGCCCACGCAGAGGGAGCTCAGGCCCACCATGGTGCCGGTGTCGGGCGGCGGCACGCCGCCATCGCAATCGAGCTCGGGCAGCGAAGCGAGCGCGGCGTTGGTGTGGCCGGGGAGATCGATCTCGGGCACCACCGTCACGAAGCGCTGCGCCGCGTACTGCACCAGCTCGGCGTAGTCGGCCTTGCTGTAGAAGCCGCCCGGCCCGCCCCCCACCTGCGTCGCCCCGCCCACCGAGGTCAGCGCCGGCCGCGCGTCGAGCTGCAGTCGCCAGCCCTGATCGTCGGTCAGGTGCAGGTGCAGTCGGTTCAGCTTGAAGTGCGCCATCACGTCGATCACCCGGTGCAGCTCGGCGGGGCCGAAGAAGTGCCGCGCCACGTCGACCATCAGCCCTCGCCAGGCGAAGCGCGGCCCGTCGCGCACCGTGCCCGTCGACACCCGCCAGGGGCCGGGCTGCACGGTCGCCGACTCGATGGACGCCGGGAAGAGCTGGCGCACGGTCTGGGTGCCGTAGAAGACGCCCGCTGGCGTCGCGCCGCGCACGGTGAGCCCGGTGGAGGTCACGGTCAGCTCGTAGCCCTCGTCACCCAGATCGGTTCGGGTGGCGTCGAGCGTGAGCACCAGGGCCCCGCTTCCCGTGGCCGAGACGGGCAGGGCGTAGCCGGTCGACGGCCGCAGGGTGCCCGCCAACATCGAGGCGATGGGCTCGAGCGTGGGGTCGCTGACCGAAATGGCGGCGCCCGGGGGCAGGGTGAAGCCGCCGTCGGTGGTGATCGCGCTCGCCGGCCGGGGCAGCAGGTGTGTCCACGGTTCGGCAGGGCCCCGGGGCGGCGCGGCACACGAGGCCCCGATCAGGAGCAGAAGGAGGAGTCGAGCCACCACGCGCCAGCGTCGCACCAGGGTGGCGGCCGGGCAAGCCGTGCCGCGGTACACGGAATTCCGGGCGAAGCGCCCGAGGGTCGAGCACACTGACGGCGCCTTTCCGACGTGCCCCCGTTTCCGCTCGAGCGCCCATGACGACTCGCTGGTCGACCGCTTCCTTCGTGTGTCTGCTGCTGGCCTGCGGAACGCCCGCGACGAATGGAATGGACCCCTGTCGCACCGCGAACGGCGGCTGCGATTCGCGCGCCACCTGCACCAGCCTCGACGCGGGCGTCGCGTGCGCGTGCCCGGCGGGCTTCACCACCGTGGGCGCCAGTTGCGTGGCCGAGCAGGTCGACGCGGGCGACCCCTGTGCGACCGCGAACGGCGGCTGTGCGCCGAACGCCACCTGCGCGCCCGGTCCGGCTGGCCGCACCTGCACCTGCCCCATGGGCACCTCGGGGAATGGTGTGACCTGCGTGCCCGATCAGACGGGCGATGGCGGAGACCCGTGTGCCGTCGCGAACGGAGGCTGCGCCGCGAACGCCACCTGCGCGCCCGCTCCCGGAGGCCGCACCTGCACCTGTCCCACCGGCTACGTGGGCGACGGCGTCACCTGCACCGACTTCGACGAATGTCTGGCCCACACTGCCAACTGCGGCGTCAACCAGACCTGCACCAACACCCCGGGCAGCTTCGTGTGCGCCTGCGACCCCACGCCGGTGGTGCTCGACCTCGACAGCCCACTCGCGGTGGGGCTGCCCTCGTGGCGCGCGGTGACCGGTCAGCAGACGCCCAGCACGCTGTTCGCTTCGACGACGCCGCCGCTGCCCACCAACACCTCGTGGCAGAACCTGGTGCTCGGCAGCGGAGGCAGTCGCGTCGACTTCCTGCCCTACCAGGTGCGCGC
>CAIWFK010000103.1 GCA_903911905.1 uncultured Myxococcales bacterium | reverse complement strand
CGTCACCGCCATCGCCGCGCCCACCGCGACCCGGCTGCACTCGTCGCTCGCCGAGGGGCTGCGGTCCTCTGGCGCCGACGTCGAGGTGGTCGCCTTCCACCTCTCGGCGGCCGGCCGCGACCGCGACGCGGCCAGCGCCACGCTCGACGCCGCCCGTCAGGCCTCTGGGCAGTTGGCCTTCGAGCGCGCCGCCGTGCTCTTCCGCCGGGTGCTGGCGCAGCTCGACGCCAGCGACCCTCGCCGGGCCGAGCTGTACACCGCGCTGGGCGACAGCCTGGCCGATGCCGGCCATGGGAAGGACGCGGCCGACGCCTATGCCGTCGCGCTCTCGCAAGGCACGGTGGGCAAGACCGCGGCCATCGAGCTCAAGCGTCGCGCTGCCGAGCAGTTGCTGCGCGCGGGGCACGTCGACGAGGGCCTGGGCGCCATTCGGCAGGTGCTCGACACCTTCGGCATGCACCTGGCTCGCACCCCGCGCAGCGCCCTGGTGGCCCTGGTGTTCCGCCGCGCGCACCTGCGCCTGCGGGGCCTGGCGTACCGCGAGCGCACCGCCGCCGAGCTCGCCGACGGCGTGCTGCAGAAGATCGACGCGTGCTGGTCGGCGTCGATGGGGCTGGCCATGGTCGACACCATTCGCGGCGCCAGCTTCCAGAGCCGGCAGTTGCTGCTGGCGCTCGAGGCGGGCGAGCCCTTTCGGGTGGCGCGCGCCCTGGGGGCCGAAGCCGCCTTCGTGGCGACCGACGGGCTGCGCGCGGCCCGTCGGGCCCAGGAGCTGATCGCCGAGGCCCGAGCGCTGGCCGGCAAGGTGGCCGACCCGCGGCTGCTGGGGTTGATCGACTTCTGCGACGGGCTGACCCGCTTCCTCTCGGGCCGGTGGCAGGAAGCGGCCGAGCTGACCCAGCAGGCCGAGCGGCAGTTCACCGATCAGGGCTTCGCGGTGAGCTGGGAAGCGGCCAATTCGCGGCTCTTCTCGGTGTGGTCGCTCTTCTATCTCGGAGACATCGCCGGGCTGTCGGTGCGCATTCCGGCCCTGGTCCGCGAGGCCGAACAGCGGGGCGACCGCTATGCGATGACCAGCCTGCAGAGCGGGCTGGCCAACGTGTCGCTGCTGGCGCGTGGCGACCCCGAGGGCGCGCGGGCCTCGGTGCGTTCGGCGATCGCCCGCTGGGGCGGCGGCAGCTTCCACTTCCAGCACTACTGGGCCTTGCTCAGCGAGGGCATGATCGATTTGTTCGGCGCCGACGCCCAGGCCGGGCTCGCCAGGCTCGAAGCGGGGTGGGAACCGCTGCGCCGCTCGATGCTGTTGCGAATTCAGAACGTGCGCATCGAGGCCACCTTCCTCAAGGCCCGGCTGTTGTTGGCTGCGGGCCGTCAGGCCGAGGCGCTGGAAATCGCCTTCGCGCTCGACGACGAGGGCGTGGCGTGGGCGCGGGGCTTCTCGTTGTTGCTGCGCGGGTTGGCTCACCGACGCGAGGCCGAAGGACTGCTGCGCGCGGCGCTCGAGGTGTTCGACGCCGAAGACATGCGACTGTTCGCCGCGGTGGTCCGGCTGCGGCTGGGCGAAGTGCAGTCGGGTGACCTCGGGCTCGCCAACCAGCGCGCCGCCGAAGCGTGGATGACGGCCCAGGGCATCGTCGAACCGCGGGTCTTCGCGCGCATGCTCGCGCCGCACCCACCGTCGGTACCGCGGCTGACGGGGGAGCGCTTCAGCTCGTCGGCGTGACGGCGGCCAGCCCCACCATCGAGTCGCGGCGAGCGCCCGTGGTCACGAAGTCCTGAACGGTGCGGGCCAGCGTCGCGGCCAGCAGCCCCACCATCGGCAGGTGTACGCCGCCCTCGCAGGTGGCCTGGCCGGCGTGATCCTCGAGGTCGGGCACGAAGCGCTCGTCCCACCGCACGAGGCCGAAGGTGCCGTCACCGCTGATCGCCGCGTGCACCAGCGGCACGCCCGCGGCCTGGGCGTGGGTGGACAGCACGGCCCGGCTGGCGGCGTTGTCGAAGCAGTCGACCAGCAGCGTGGCGCCCGCGCCGAGGGTCGCGACGTTTTCGGCGGTGACGCGCACGCCGAAGGCCTCGGCCTTGACCGAATGGAAGTTGAGCAACTGCGCCTTGAGCGCCTCGGCCTTGTTCTTGCCGACCGACTGCTTGACGAAGGCCTGGGCCAGCAGGTTCTTCGACTCGACGCGATCGAAGTCGATCACCACGAGCGTGGCTTCCAGGCAGCGGCAGAGCACTGCGGCGGTCGACCCGATGGCGCCGACCCCGCAGAACACCACGCGCGCGCTCATGCCCCGAACGGCACCTTGGGCCGCACGTACAACCGCAGGCCGTTCTGCAGGCGGTCGACCACGAAGTGCTCGAACGCGTCGTCGGCGAGCGTCGGCAGGTGCAGGCCCGGCACGCTACCCGAACGCACCACCTCGACGGCGATGCGCTTCACGTCACGGTCGCTCACGCCCGGGTCGAGCTCGAGCGCGTAGTCGGCCGACAGGCCCTGGTAGGTGATGTTGAGCGTCGCCATGAAAGCCCCTCGTGGAAAGAAGGCACCGACGCCGCCGGGCGTGGGGCCCTGACGTCAGCCCAGGCCGTCGGCGTTCTTCAGGTCCTTCAGGCGCAGGCCGTTCTTCTTGAGCAGGCGGTAGAGGCTCTGCATCGACAGGCCGGTGCGCTCCTCGGCCAGCTTCATGTCGTAGTTCGCCTCTTTCATGATCTCGGCGAAGTAGTGCTTCTCGAAGTCGCCCAGCACCCGGTCCTTGGCCTCGTGGTACTGCAGCGCGGCCACCACCTCGAGCAACGACTGCCGCTCGGGCCGGCGATCGCTGGGCACCAGCAGCTCGAACCAGTTGTTGTGGCCGGTCGACTGCATCAGCGCGCCCCGCTCGAGCACGTTGCGCAGCTCGCGCACGTTGCCGGGCCAGTCGTAGCCCTCGAGCAGCGAGAGCATCTGGGGCGAGAGATCGATGGGGCTCGACAGGCCCTTGACCAGGTGCCGCGCCAGGGTGGGAATGTCGATCTTCCGGGTGCGCAGCGGCGGCAACTTCACCCGCGCCACGGCCATGCGGAAGAACAGTTCCTGCCGGAAGCGGCCCTGCTGCACTTCTTCGGCGAGGTTGCGCGCGGTCGAGGCGATCACCCGGGCGTCGAGCCGCTTGCCGCCGGGCAGTTCCTTCGTCTCGAGCACGCGCAACAGCCGTGGTTGCACCGACACCGGCAGCTCGGCGACCTCGTCGAAGAACAGCGTGCCGCCCTGGGCGGTGAAGAAGGCGCCGTCGACGCCGAACAACTCGCGCTCGGCGCTGGCCTCGGAAATCATCGCGCAGTCCACCACGCGGAAGGGGCCGAACCGGCGGACCGAGTTGAGGTGCACCGCGCGCGACGCCAGTTCCTTGCCGGTGCCGGTCTCGCCTTCGATCAACAGCGTCACGTCTTCGCGGGCCACGCGGCGCAGCTCGGCGAAGACGATGCGCATCGATTCCGACACGCCGACCAGG
>CAIWFK010000102.1 GCA_903911905.1 uncultured Myxococcales bacterium | reverse complement strand
GGTGCGCGCGCTCGAGGCCGCCCTGGCCCGGCTGCCCCGGCATTCTCGCGGGCGAGGTGACTTCTATCGCCGCCTGGCTCGACTGGCCGACTCGCCGCTCGACGACGCGCGGCTCGGTCGCATGGCCTGGGGCGAGGTGCTGGTCGAGCTGCCCGACGATCAGGAAGCCAGCGCGCGCATGCTCACCTTGAGCCGCGCCATGTCCGACGAGGCGTCGCTCGAGGCCCAGCTCAAGGCCTTGCTCGCGCGCGAGCCGCGGGGCGTCCGGGCCCGGCCGGCGCGACTCGAGCTGGTCGCGCTCTACGAGCGGCGCGGGCGCGCCGACGAGGCCCTCACCGCGCTCAGGGACGCGGTGCGGCTCGAGCCCGGCCACCAGGTGGCGTGGCTGGCCCTGGCCGACCGGCTGGAGCGGCTGGGCACCGACGACGAAGAGGTCGCCTGGGCGCTCGAGCACGGCGCCACCGCCACCGAGGCTCCGCTCGAACGCGCGGCGGTCTGGCAGCGCCTGGCCACCTTCGCCCAGTTGCGGCTGCGCGACGACGCCCGCAGTGCCGCCTGGGCCCAGCGCGCTGCGCGGCTGTACGCCGAGCATGCGCCCGTTCTTCCCACGCCAGCGCCCCGGCCTTCCCCGCCCGTCGCGCCCAGGCCGGCCGCCGACCTCACGCCCACGCCGGTCAACGCGCCCCCTCGGCCGTCGCCTTCGCCGTCGAGGGTGCCTCCGGCCGCGCCCGCTCGACCGTCACCGGCGCGAGCGCCCGCGGGCGCGGCCGGTCTGCCTGGCGGCCCGTTGGTGATTCCGCGCCGGGTCATCAAGCCGGTCAGCGTGCGCATCACCGAAGACGAGCTCGAGAAGGTGGCGCTGGCCATCGGCGCCCGGGTCGAGCCCGAGCGCGAACCCCGCGTGCACGCCCGCATTCCCGCGCGCATCTTGAAGCAGCTCGACGAGGTGGCGCTCCCCGCGGCTCCCTCGTTGCCCGAGCGGCCGGTGCCGCCGCTGCCTCCGCGCAATCGCCCCGCGCGGCCCCCGCCCGAAGTGCCGCGCCCGGGTGAGTTCGAGGAAATTCACAGCGACGAGCTCGAGCTGCCCTCAGGCGAGTTCGAGGTGGTCTTTTCGCCCGCCGCCGCACCTCCGGCGCCCTCGGCGCCCACCCCGCTCTCGGTCATGGGCTCGCTGGCTGCCGCCCCGCCAGCGCCGCCTCAGCCTCCTCCCTCGGCCCCCACGCCCACGCCCACGCCCACGCCGGCTGCCGTGTCGAGCAAGCCCGCGCCGCCCGAGCGCTCGAGCACGCTCGAGCTGCCGGCGACCTCGCTGGGGGACCCGGCGCAGCCCCTGGTGCCCTCGTACGGCACGTCTCCCTCGCGCGCGCTGTCGGTGGAACGAGAAGGGCTCTTCGAGCGGGTGCGTGCCAACCCGCTCGACGCCGACGGCTACCGCATTCTGGCCGAGCACTTCGACACCGCGAACGACGCCACCCGCAGCTCGCTGATGCTGGAAATTGCGCGGGCGCTCGAGGGTGACCCGCACGCCGCGCCGCGCAGCCCCCGGCTCATCTTGAGCGAGACCGACCGCGCGGGCCTGCGCCACCCCATTCTGCGCGGCGATTCAGGCGAGCTGATGACGCTGGTGGGGCAGGCCATCTGCCTGTTGCACCCCTCGACTGGTCGCGACGCGGGTACCGACCAGGAGTTCCACCTCGAAGCGGGGACGGGGGCGCGGGCCTCGGCCGATTCGCTGTTGGCGGCGGTGCGCATTCTGGGCGTGCGCGCTCCCGACGTGTACCTGTCGGACGACGCGGGCCCACCGTTCTCACTGGCGCTGACCGTGTCGGGGCCACGGGTGCTGGTGGGGCGCACCGCCATCAAGCGCGAGCTCGACCCCGCCGAGCTGCGCTTCTTCGCCGGGCGCGCGCTCTTCACCATGCAGCCCGACCTGGCGGCGCTGCGCAACGTGCGCAAGGAGCAGGTGTTGCGCAGCCTGGCGCTGCTCAGTGAGGTCGCGCGCGGCAAGGTCGAGGGCGCCGAGGCCCGGCAGGTGCGCGACACCATGCCTGCCCGAAGCTGGGACCGGGTGCGCGAGCTGCTGCCGCTGGTCTCGAAGAAGCTCGACGTCAGCCGGTTGGTCGACGGCGCCAGGCATTCGGCCAACCGGGCAGGCCTGGTGGTGTGTGGCGGCATCGCGCCGGCGGTCACCGCGCTGCGCACCAAGAAGGCGTTGCCCGCCGAGATGACCGAGTTGGTGCGCTTCGCCGCCAGTGAGCGCTACCTGCAGTTGCGCGGCCGGGTGCTGGGTCGTCGTTGAGGTGACACCCGCAGACCGCCCACCTCACTCGTCTTCGGTCTGCACCAGGCCGTACTTGTGCAGCAGCGAATAGAGGTGCTTCCGGTCGAGCCCCGCATCGCGGGCGCCGCGGGCGATGTTACCGCGGGTCTTGGCCAGCAAGCGCGTCAGGTACTCGCGCTCGAAGGCCCGAATGAGCTCGTCCTTGCCTTCCTTGAAGGGCGCGTCGTACCGCACCGGCAGGTTCTCGCCGTTCTTCTCGGACTGTGGACCCGCGTACTCGCGCAGGAAGTTCTCGCTGGCGAGCTCGGGAATGTCGACCACGTGCTTGAGCCGCTCGACCGCGTTGCGCAGCTCGCGCACGTTGCCGGGCCAGGTGTGGTTCTCGAACTGCTCGCGCTGCTTGGTGGCCAGCCGGCCCCACAGCGGCGCCGCGGCCATCGCGTCGACCAACAGGGGAATGTCTTCCTTGCGGTCGCGCAGGGTGGGCAGGGTGAGGGTGAAGACCGAGAGCCGGAAGTAGAGGTCTTCGCGGAAGCGGCCGGCCTGGGTCTCGGCCCAGAGGTCCTTCTTGCTGGCGGCGATGACGCGGGTGTCGAACTTGTGCTGCGCGCCAGTCGACTGGCCCAGGCGGCGGAACTCGCGATCTTCGAGCGCCCGTAGCAGCTTCGGCTGCAGGTCGAGCGGCAGGTCGTCGATTTCGTCGAGGAAGAGCGTGCCGCCGTCGGCGCGCTCGAGACAGCCCACGCGCTGCGCGACGGCCCCGGTGAAGGCGCCCTTCTCGTGGCCGAACAGCTCGCTCTCGATCAGGTTCTCGCTGACGCTGGCGCAGTCGAAGATGACGAAGGGCCCGGTGGCCCGGCTCGAGAGCTTGTGAATGGTGCGGGTGGCCGCGCCCTTGCCCGAGCCGGTCTCTCCGATGAGCAACAGGGTCGAGTCGGTGGGCGCCACGCGCTGAATGAGCGCGAAGATCTGCCGCATGGGCACCGACTTGCCGACCAGGTCACCCAGGCGCGCATCGGCGGTGGGGCTGACCTCGAGCGACTTGAGCTGCGGCTGGAAGCGCAGCTGTACGTCGCCCACCTCGAGCAGCGCCCCGGCGCGAAGGAAGCCTTCGCGAATCTGCGCGCCGTCGATGAAGGTGCCGTTGGTGCTGCCCAGGTCCTGCACCACGAACTGCTCACCCTGGCGGCGCACCACCAGGTGGTTGCGGCTGACGGTGGGGTGGTCGAGCACCACGTCGTTGTTCTCGGCGGCCTTGCCGATGCGCAGCGACTGCCCGAGATCGTAGCTCTTGCCCGCGTCGGGGCCGTTGACCAGCACGAGGTGGTATTCTTGCGAGGCGAAGCGTTCGCCCTGCGCGGCGCGCACGCCGAGAACCGTGCGCTGTGGAATAGGGCCAGCCATGGGGCGCACTGTAGGGGCTGATCACCCAAAGGTCATGATCAACCGCCCACCCGAGGCGAACCGCCCTACAGCACCAGGAACGCTCCCGAGGTGGCCGCCGCCACCAGCGCCAGGCCCAGCCCGAACAGGCTGGCCAACCGCCAGGGCACCACGCTGGTGAGCCACGTGCGCCGCGCGACTACCAGGAAGCCGACGCACCCCAGCAGCTCGAGGCCGTTGAAGACCATCATTCGCGTGAAGGACTCGTTGTACGACCAGTGGTGGCGCTGAAGGCCGAAGCGGTCGATGAGCGGATCGAGCGCGAGCGTGGTCGACACGAAGATCGCCACCGTCGCCGTGGCGACCCCCACCAGCACCAGCAAGCCGACGAACAGTGAGCGGTTGAGCTGCCGCGTGGCCGTGGCGGCCGCGAACCCGATGCTCATCGCCAACACCGCCGGCGCCGCCTGACCCAGAATCAAGCCGTCGAGCGGCACGATGCCTCCGTCGGGCAGGTGGAGGTGCGAGAAGAGCAGCAGCGGCAGGACCACGGCGGCCACCAGGGTGGCCAGCGCCGAGACGACGACCTTCGTGCGCCACACCGTCGACGCGGGCAGGGTCAGGGCGTCGGTGTACACGGTGCCGTGGTGGTGCTCTTCGGAGATCGCGACGAGCCCGCTGAGCAGCCCGATGGTCCACGCGAAGAAGCTCGAGGCGTCGAACGCACCGCCGCGCGCCGCAAGGGTCGCCAGCCGCAGTGCGATGACCGCGAAGGCGCCGACCACGAGAGTGAAGACCTGGAGCCGCAGTTCCTTGCGCGCCAGCGCCTTGAGCGGCGTGGTGCGACCTGCGCCCGGCCAGCGAAGCGAAGGCAGCGTGGGCTCGGGGCGCAGCAGCAGCCGTCGCGCCTGCCAGAACCCCAGCGCCAGGAGCAGCAGCGACCACCCGATGAGCGGCAGAGTCGCCGAGGCGTCGATGATCTCCTCGGAATCGCGCAGCCAGGCCACGAGCAGCGGCGGCGCCGACAGCAGCACGCCGTTGGTCACGGCCGCGGCGACCGGCTCGCGAGTCGAGAGCGAGGCGAGCACACCGGCGCCGCCGAGGGCCGCCGCCGCCGCCAACCCGAAGGCGTGGGTGCTCGCCACGGCCGGGAAGGCGAGGCCGAGCGTGGCGAGCGCGGTCAAGCTGGTGATGGTCGCCGCCACCACGCGCTCGGCCAGCAGCCGGCGAAGGGACTCGGGCTGGGTCAGCCACTGGGCCGCGGTACCTTCGCGGAACTCCGAGGCGATGCCCGTCACCTGCATCGCGCAGAGCACCACGAAGAGCGTGAAGCACCCGACCTCGAGGCCCGAAACGAAGGGCCCGTTGCTCAGCGACCACGAAAAGAACATCACGCCCGGCGGCGCGGCGATGGCGGTCATCGTCGGCCAACGCAATTGCTCCAGGTGCGCCCCGAGGCGGCCACGCCGGACCGCGAGTCGAAGCGTGAGGAGCGTGAGCGCCGGGGCCATCGCCAGTGGCGCGCCGCCAGCGAAGAGCCACAGCGTCAGGGGCACGAGCGGCAGGAGGAACCAGGATCGATGCATGGGCGGCTTCTCTCTTCAGCGCGCGGCAGCGACCAGGAAGATCTCTTCCAGGGACAACGCCTCGGCCTCGACCCGCTGCGCGCCCGCCGAGGTCAGCCAGGCCCGCGCCGCGTCGGCCTCGCGATCGACCACCAGCTCGAGCATGCGCCCCTCCCTCGTGGGCGGCGTGAGCGTGGTCAGCGGCGTCGAGCTGGGAGCGTCACCTTCGAACCAGCCGCGAATGCGTCGGTAGCTGGCGCGCGCGGTGTCGGCTTCGATGGTCAGCACGTCGCGCCCGCGGTCCACCAGGGTGAACTCGTCGACCACGCCCTCGAACTCGGTGATGAGGTGCGTCGAGACCAGCAGCGACTTCTTCTGCGGGTCGCGGTCCTGGAAGGTCGAGATGACGGCCTCGAGGAACTGGCGGCGCACCAGCGGGTCCAGGCCGCTGGTCGGCTCGTCGAGAATCAACAGCTCGGGGTCGGCCGACACCGCGCTGGTGAGCGCCAACTGGGTGCGCTGGCCCTTGCTCAGCGACGAGGTGGGTGCCTTCGGGTCGAGCTCGAAGCGCTCGAGCAGGTGCTGCTCGACGTCGGTCTTCCACCCGGGCCGAAAGCTGGCTGCGTAGTCGAGCGCGTCGCGCACCGTCATCCACGGGTAGAAGCCCGGCGCGTCGGGCACGTACGCCAGCTTCGACTTCACCTCGCGCTCGTGGCGAAGCAGGTCGAGCCCGAAGAGCGTCACCGAGCCCGACGTCACCGGCACCAGCCCCAGCAGCGCCTTGAGCGTGGTGGTCTTGCCTGCGCCGTTGCGGCCGAACAGCGCGTGGCAGCGCCCCGGCTCGACCGTCAGCGACAGGCCATGCACTGCCTCGGCCCGGCCATACGACACGTGCAGCTTCTGGACGTCGATGATCGCCACGGTCACTCCTCGCTCTTTCGTCGTGCGTCGAATTCGGTCAGCCGTTCGTCGAGCAGCCCGCGCAGGTCGTCGTCCGACACCTGCAGCGTGTGCGCCTGCACGATGAGGGAATCGACCGCGCCGGTCAGTCGCTCGGTCCGCACGGCCTTGCGCAGGGGCGTGGCCGAGGCGCGCACGAAGCAGCCCGAACCCTGGCGGTTCTCGAGGGCGCCGGCGTGCTCGAGCTCACCGTAGGCCCGCGCGATGGTGTTGCGGTTGACGCGCAGTTGCTCGGCCAGCGCACGAACCGACGGGAGTTGATCGCCCTCGCGCAGCACGCCCGACGCGACCGCCGACTGCACCTGCTGAACCACCTGCAGGTAGACCGGCACACCCGAGTGGTAGTCGATGGACCAGACCATGCCCGAAAACTGTCATGGTGTCATATGACAGTCAAGGCGCTCGACCGGTCAGTCTGGAATTCCTCGCGATTCCCTCAGCCTGCGTCTTCGTCGAACGCCCAGTCGGTGGTCGAACGCAGTCCGTTCACGTGGTCGCGGGCGGTGCGCCGAATGGCCGCCAGCTCGTCGGCCGAGTAGCGATCGAGCCCCCGCACGATGGGTCGCATGCGCACGTTGCGCTCGAGCCGGGCGCGGTGCTGGTCGAGGAAGTTCCAGTACAGCGCGTTGAGCGGGCAGGCGTCGGGTCCCGTGCGTTGGTCGGGGTCGAACCGGCAGCGCGCGCAGGGTCCTTCATTCTTCGCGGCGACGGGACCGCGCCCCTTCGCCGAAAGCCCCGACATGCGCTTCACGTACGCCGCGCTCGCCAGGTACGGGCGGGTGGTGAAGGCGTCGGTGCCGAAGAGCGCCATGCCCACCACGTTCGGCAGCTCGACCCATTCGTAGGCATCGGCGAAGGCGGCCCAGAACCAGTGCGAGACGGCGCGCGGGTCCAGGCCGGTCATGGTGGCGTAGTTGCCGATGATCATCAGCCGGTTGATGTGGTGGGTGTAGGCCGTCTCGCGCACCGAGCCGACCGCCTCGCGCAGGCACTGCAGGTCGGTCGCTTCGGGGTTCCAGAAGAAGTCGGGCAGCGGCCGATGCGCCTCGAGCAGGTTCGCGGTGCGCAGCCCCGGCATCAGCTTCCAGTACACGCCGCGAATGAATTCTCGCCAGCCGATGACCTGCCGCACGAAGCCCTCGGCGCTGGCCAGGGAAACGGCGCCACGCTCGTATGCCTCGACCGCCGCGCGTGCCACCTCGTCGGGGCGAAGCAGGCCCAGGTTCAGCGGTGTAGAATATGTGTTGGAATTTAACATCAAAGTATAGTTTCCGAGGTTGCTGTAGCATTATATGC
>CAIWFK010000101.1 GCA_903911905.1 uncultured Myxococcales bacterium | reverse complement strand
GGCGGCGGGCGGAGCGCAGCACCCGGGCTACGAGCTCGAGCTGGTGGGCAGCGGCGACATCGTCTTCACCGACCTGCGCGACACCTCGGCCACGGTGCGGCTGCCGACGACGCTCTTTGGGCGGCTCTTCGTGCGCGACGCCAGCGGACGGCTGGCGGTGGAGCTCGAGAAGCAGGCGGGCGCGATCGTCGAGCTCGCGCTCAAGCCGGGTGCCTACGAGGTGACGCGTGAGGCCGCCCAGCGCCTGGCGCGGGCGCACCTGCAGGTGACCGCGGGGACGCCGCAGACGCTCGAGCCGCAGGCCTTCGTGGCGTTCCTGCCCGAGCCCACGAGCAGCCGCGGCGCCGGGGCCCCGGTGGTGACCGCGCCGCTGGCCTCGGCGCCCAGCGCGCCGACCGACTGGACCCGCGCGCTCGGGCCGCTGTCCGTGCCACCTGAGGCAGGGCTGCCGCACGCAGGCGTGGTCGACCTGCTCGCGTCGTACGTCGAGGTGTCGAGCGACGCGCCGGCCTTCAGCTCGAGCGCGGCGGGCACGCAGCGCTTCGACCGGGTGGAGTTGCTGTCGGCGCTGCAGGCCGCGACCTGGCCCACGGCGCTCGACGCGGGGGCGGTGAAACCGGTGCGGGTCGCGGTGCTGGCCGCCGTGAAGCACCACGGCAGCGAGGTGGCTGGCAGCATCGCCCACGGCACCACCCTCTTCTTCTTCACGCTCTTCGGCGCGCCGCTCTTCTGCGCCGACGCCGAGGTGACGCTGGTGCTCGAGGCCGAGTCTGGCGAGCTCGCGCTCGGGCAGGGCCACGGCTGGGGGTGCACGGGGCTGTACTACCAGGTGCCGCACACGGTGAAGGCGGTGGCGGTGGGGCTCGAGGCGGCGACGAGCGCGCTGCGCCCCATCACGCGCGAGGCGCTCTTCCAGGCGGTGCCGCGCTTGGCGGAAGCGGGAGCGGACCACCAGGCAGGCCTCGCCGACCGCATCATCTGGCCCTCGCGCGGCACGCCGAAGTTCCCCTCGGTCTGGGGCGTAGAGCGCGCGGGAGAGACGATCGACCACGTGCGGTGACGCTCGCGGCGTCGCGCGGTGCTCCTCATCAGCAGGGCGCGGCAATTTCGCCTCGACCCTCGCCGACTCAAAGGACTGCACCATGTTCGACCGCTCCCCTTCGCTGCTTGTCTTCCTCTTCACCCTCGCCAGCTGCGCCCATGGGCCACACGCCGCCTCGCCGACCGAGCACGCCGCCACCCAGTGGGACGCGCTGGTGACGCCTTCGACCGCGTTGGCCTCGGTGGCGGGCGTGCCCTCGGCGCCGCGCATCGACCTCGCGGCGTCGTCGGTGGAGATCTCGAGTGACGTCCCAGCGCCGGTGGGCTCGCAGCTGTCGACCCGGCAGTTCGATCGCGCCGAGATGCTGCAGGCGCTGCAGCGCGCCTGGCGGAGCTCGAAGACCGGCGCGTCGACCGGTGCGGCTGAGCCGGTGCGGGTGCTGGTGAGCGCGGCGGTGTACCACCGCGGCAGCGAGGTGGCGGGCCAGGTGCTGCACGGCATGAGCGGCTACGTCACGGCGCTCTTCGGCGCGCCGCTGGAGTGCGCGCGGGCCGAGGTGGTGCTGGTGGTGGGCACCCAGGACGGCCGTCACTTCGCGGGGCGCGGGCAGGGCTCGGGCTGCCTGCAGCTGTACTCGTCGAAGCTCCACACGGTGAGCGCCACCGGCGAGGCGCTCTCGGCGGCGTTGAGCACGCTGCGCCCCATCAGCGCCGACGAGCTGGCCGAGCTGGTGCCGTCACTGGGCCTGACGACGTCGCGCAGCGCGGGGCTGGCGGACCGGATCATCTGGCCGGCGTTGCCCACGCGGGCCTTCCCGGTGGAGTGGGCCGCCTCGGCGCACTCGGAAGACGGCACCGCAGTGGCCACGCAAGCAGGTGACGGCCGCTGACGATTTCCCAGGCGTGGCAGCGTCGAGCACGCTGCGCTTCACGGCCCGTGCAGGATGAGCCCGTTGCTACCGACCGCGAACACCTCGCCGGTCGGAGCGGCCCTCGCGCCACTCGACGTGGCACGGAGCTCACCCTGTCCGGCGACCGCTTCGAGCGCTGAGGGGCAGGCTCACGCGCTGCACTTCACCTCGACGCCGGGTCGGTGTCGAACCGGCCCCGTCAGCTCACCGGTGCCCGGAACGTGAACGCCCCATCGACCTGAGAGACGAGTGGGCCGATGCGGGGTCCTGCAGAATAGAAGTGCTTGTCGGCGGTGAAGGCCCAGCGCACCTCGAGCTCGGTCATCAGCGAGAACGAGGTGCAGTCGGTCAGCGACAGGCGAGGCACTTTCGGAGCGAGCTTGCGGAACTGGCGGATCGCCGCGTCGAACCGGAGCGTCGACACGTTGAGCAGCATGAGTTGGCGGGCCCCGAGCTGCGCGTCGAGGTCGTCGAGGAACTTCATCACGACGCGCGCGCCCGCCAGCAGATGCAGTTGCGTCACCGTCTCGTCGAGGACCCAATCGGAGGTCGCCAGCGTCCACCCGTCGTCGGCCAGGAACTGGTCCACCTCGAGTGCGATCTGGTGGCCCGCGTCACGGCGATTGGCGAGCGCGATGTACGCCCAGGTGTCGACGAAGCACGTCTTCACGGCTGGTACGGGGCGATCGGCTCGGTGGCGCTGAGGACTCGGGTCTCCCAGGTCTCGCTCAGGTCAGTGGGCCCATCGAAGTAGCCGGCACGCAGCCGCTCACGGGCCGCCTTCGCCCGCGCTGCGAGTTCCTTCTGGTCCCCAGCCCCATCGTACTTTGCGAGGACCAACTCGAGGCCCTCGGCCACCAGGTCGCGCGCGTTGAGGCCCAGGCGCCCGGCCATCGCCTTCAGCCGCGCGTGGAGCCGACGCTCGATTTCGAAGGTCGTCTTGACCGTTTTCATGCGTCCCACCGTATCAAAGGAAATGACCTCCCGTAAATACGGTAGAAGCGGAAGGCGCTGTCTTAGGCCAGCGTGCAGACCTCGCGCAGCGCCTGGTGAACGGCAGGGTCTCGGCGGGCCTGGTCGAGCAAGCCCTCGATGAGCCCCTTGATGCTCACCGACATCAGCTGGTCACGCAACTGCACCAACTCGGCCTCGGCCCGCTGGCGCTCCTTCTCGAGGTGCGCGAGCGTCACCGCGACCGTGTGCTTGCAGAACTGACGACTCGAGCCGATGGGGCAGGTGCACTCGAAGGCCACGCCGTCTTCGCGCACCCAGATTCGCACTTCGTAGGGAGCGCGCCCGGCCTCTTGCGGCGTGACCAGCCCACACAGCTCGCCTCCCGCCGCCTCGACCCCGAGCACGCGCCCGGCGCGAAAGCACTGCTGCCCTCGCTCGAAGGCCTTGCCGCCCACCAGCGCAGCGATGGTGTCTCGGTGGAGGATGTTCGCGATTCCGCTCATGGCCGGAATTGACCGCGCCGACCTTCGGCCGACAAGCGCCTCGAACGTGAAACGGTTGCGCAAGGTGGGCCGGTCAGGGGTAGGGAGAGCCATGCGAACTCTGGCGCTCATCGCCGTGGTGGGCCTGGTCGGTTGCGGGGCCGCGAAGACCGACACGTGTGGGCCGGCGACCTGCGACGGGTGTTGCGACGCGAACGGAACGTGCACGTCCGGAAAGGACCCCCAGGCATGCGGGGTCTCCGGGGCTCAGTGTACGGCCTGCAGCGGAGCGCAGTCGTGCGGCCTCGGGTTCTGTGACGCAACGACCGGGGGTGGGTCTGCGACGGGCGGTGGGTCTGCGACCGGCGGTGGGTCCGCGACGGGTGGCGGCTCGGCGACGGGTGGCGGCTCGGCGACGGGCGGTGGCTCGGCGACGGGCGGTGGCTCAGCGACCGGTGGCGGCTCCCCGACGGGTGGTGGCTCCTCGACGGGTGGTGGCTCCGCGACGGGCGGTGGCTCCTCGACGGGTGGTGGCTCCGCGACGGGCGGTGGCTCAGC
>CAIWFK010000100.1 GCA_903911905.1 uncultured Myxococcales bacterium | reverse complement strand
GGCCGGCATCGACACCAAGACCCCCAAGCGCGACGATCACCTCCGCAGCCCTGACTTCTTCGACGCGGCCAAGTTCCCGAACGTGACCTTCAAGTCGACCAAGATCGAGAAGGTCAGCGACTCGAAGCTGAAGATCACCGGCGAGCTGACCATCAAGGGCACCACCAAGTCGGTCACCCTCGACACCGACCTGAGCGCCGAAGTGGCGAACCCCTTCAGCAAGGTCCCCACCCGCGCCGTCTCGGCCTCGGGCCAGATCAGCCGCAAGGAGTTCGGCCTGTCGTGGACTGGCCCGGCGAACGCTGGCGTGATCGTCGGTGACGAAGTGGCCGTCTCGTTCGACGCCGAAGTGACCAAGGCCGCCGACAAGGCGCCTGCCGCGGCCCCGGCCGCTCCCGCGAAGAAGTAATTCGCGTCGTTGCGGTGCGCAATCACGGGCCTCCTTCCTTCACCGGAAGGGGGCCTTCGTGCGTGCGGGGGCGCTGCGGCCTGAGCCTGAAGGAGGGCTCGAGCGTGCGCCTTCCCGTGCAATCGGGACGAGGGCCGTGCGGCCCAGTGACCCCGAACGAGCGGCGGGTCGGTCAGCGCTTCTTGCGCTTGAGCGCGGGCGCGGGCGACGTGGCGACGGCGGGCGTTTCACCGAAGAGCACGACCGGCTCGGGCTCGGGCGGCATCGCCGATTCCTGGCCCCACCGGGTGAACAGCCACCAGATGCCCACCATCGCGAAGAGCGAGGCCAGGCTCATCGCCACGTACTGCTCGTCGAGCCAACGGCTCATCCACAGCACCGGGCCCCAGTTGATGAACTGGGTCATCAGCGCCAGCACCCCGAGGATGATGCCGACTTCCCGACGGCGCACCTGGAGCACCGCGATGCCCATGAGGAAGCAGTAGTAATAGTTGGTCAGCTCGGCGCCGAAGACGATGAGGCCGATGCCCAGCGACGCGCCGAACCACGGGTCGGGCCCGCTCGCGCGCAGGGCCAGGTAGATGAGCCAGGCGGCGAAGAGCATCAGCAACGCGAACACCGGCAGCGAGGCGTGCCAGTTGGCCAGCCGCGCGTCCTTCCAGGGGCGCCAGCCGTCGATGAGCGTGTTGTTCACCATGCGCTGGCCGGTGTTCTCGGGCCGGTACGAAAGCACGGTGCGCAGGCCCATGTGGTTGGTCAGCGGGGTATTGGCGTGCTTCACCGTGTTCTGGGCGAAGTGCTGCCAGGTCTGCACGCCGCCGAAGGCCGCGAACGAGCCGCCCACCAGCACCACGGTGGCCACCACGCCGCCCGCCACCCACTTCGCGAAGCGCGGGTCGAGCTTCTTGTTCACCCGGAAGTACTCGCCGGCCGCCAGAATCGGCCCGAACACCACCAGCCCGGGGAAGAGCCGCAGCAGCACCGAGTACGCGAACGACATGCCGCCCAGGAACGGCTTGTCCTTCTTCATCAGGCAGATCGACGCCACCAGGTAGAAGACCCAGTCGTGCCGCAGGAAGGCGCCGCCGGTCCAGTAGTACCGGTTCGAGAAGTTGGTGCCCAGCGTGAGCGCGGCGATGGCGAAGGCCCGCGGGCCGAACGCCCACCACACGATGAGCACGGTGAGCAACAGGTAGAGCGGGTCGAGCGTGTTGAGCCAGTACAGCTTCACCATGCTCACCGGCGCGCCGAGGTTGGTCAGCCAGTAGCCGGCCAGCGTCCATACCGGGGTGGCGTTGTAGCCGTGGTCCTGGTGAATCTCCTTCCACCGGCCTTCGTTCACGAAGCTGTGGAAGGTGTCGATGTCGGCCTTGAACGCCGCCCACCGCTCGGGGCTGAACGAGTCCTTGCAGCGCTCGGGGTGCGCGATGATCTCGTCGGGCTTGACGATGAGGTTGGTGCGCAGGTCGGTCAGCGTGCGGCGCAGCAGCTCGTCCTTGCGGCCCGATTCGACGTCGACCACCGCCGCGCAGTCGTAGAGCTTGTCGTAGCCGAGCTCGGGGAAATACTTCGAGCCCATCACGTAATGGTACGTGTCCCACACGTGCACGTAGTTGCCGAAGTGCAGGTGGCCGAAGTTGAAGTAGCCCAGGAACGAGGCCAGCCCCACCGCCACCAGCAGGCGATCGCGCAGCAGTTGCCGTTCGACCGTGCGCCCGTCGCGCGCCAGTTGCCAGCCCCAGGCCAGCACGCCGCAGCCCACGCTCGCGACCAGGAACTGCACCCACTGCACGCTGTTGTCGTTGTCGAGCTTGAGCGTGACGGTGGCGAAGGGGCTGGCCACGAAGAAGTACGAGAGCAGGCCGATGAGCGCCAGGAAGAGCAGCGGAAAGAGCCAGTCACCCGGGCCGGTGCGCGGGGGCACCCGAACTTCGGCCTTCGGCAGCCGTCGCTCGGGCTCGAAGACCACGCGCGGTTCGACTGCGGTCCACAGCCAGCGGTTCTCGTTGTGGGTGTACCAGGCCAGCGCCACGCCCAGCAGCGGCGGCAGGAACGCGAACTGCTGCCACAGCGAGGGCACCGAATAGCCCACCACCATCGCCAGCAAGCCGAAGATGACCGCCGACTCGAGGCTGCGGTTGCGCACCCGGGCGGCGGGCGCCGGGTCGACGACGCCGCACGACGGGCACTTCGACATCGCCGCAAAGTCCTGCGCGCGCTCCACGGCCTGTCGCCGCGCCCGCTCTTCGGCCACCTTGAGCGCCGTGCCATCGAGCAGGTGCAGGAAGGCCGAGCCCTCGCCTCTCGACTTCACCTTCGCGGCCACCTCGTGCCCGCACTTGCTGCAGCGGAACGCGACGAGCTGTTCGCCGTCGACGGTAGCCGTGAAATCGAGCGCCATGGCGCACCGACCTAGCACAAACCCAAGTGCTCGTATTCGCACCAAAATTCACGGAAATCCCAACAGTTCCGGGTGGGGCGTGAGATCGTTTCGGCCACTCAGCCGTTCGAGAGGGGGCCATGATGACTCGACGCCTTGCCGTGTTGCTCGCTGCGCTGTTCGCGCCTGCCGTCTTCGCCCAGGGCATGTTGCTGCCCACCGACCCGTCGATGGGGCCGCTGGGCATCAAGTCCCAGCGGGTCTCGGCCGAGATCGTCGACGGCGCCGCGGTCACGAAGGTCGAGCAGGTCTTCGTCAACACGAGCAACCGCCAGTTGGAGGCGCACTACGTCTTCCCCCTGCCGAAGGGCGCCGCCCTGCAGGACTTCTCCTTGTGGATCAACGGCAAGCGCACCCGGGGCGAGGTGCTCGAGAAGCAGAAGGCCACCGAGATCTACGAAGGCATCGTGCGCCGCCTGCAGGACCCCGGGCTGCTCGAGTACGTCGACAGCGACGCCTTCCGCGCCCGCGTCTTCCCCGTGCCAGCCAACGGCGAGCAGCGCATCGAGCTGACCTTCAGCCAGGTGCTCGACTTCTCGGGCGGCCTCTACCAGTACCATTACCCGCTCGGCGCCGGGTCGCGCGGCGCGCCGAAGCTGAGCGTGCGGCAGGACTTCACCTTCTCGGCCACCATCAAGTCGAAGACCCCGCTGCGCAGCATCTATTCGCCCACCCATCGCCTGGGCGTCTCGCGCAAGTCGGACAACGACGCGGTGGCCGGGCTCGAGCTGGGCGCGGGCACCGACATCTCGAAGGACCTCGACCTCTTCTACACGGTGTCCGACAAGGCGGTCGGGCTGACCTTCATGAGCCACCGCCCCGACCCCGAGCAGCCGGGGTACTTCATGGCGCTCATTTCGCCGCGCACCGAGCTCAAGCCCGACGAGATTCTGGCCAAGCGCATCACCTTCGTCATCGACACCTCGGGCTCGATGATGGGCGAGCGCATGAAGCTGGCGCGCGACTCGCTCAAGTACTGCGTGCAGAAGCTCAACGCGCGCGACGAGTTCAACGTGGTGCGCTTCTCGACCGACGTCGAGGCGCTCTTCGACAAGCCGCAGGCGGCCAGCGAAGGCAACGTGAAGAAGGCGCTCGAGTTCGTGGGCAACCTCGAGGCCATCGGCGGCACCGCCATCGACGAAGCGATGACCCGGGCGCTCAAGGACGGCGAGGGCCGCGGCGATCGCCCGCACCTGGTGATGTTCATCACCGACGGGCACCCCACGGTGGGCGAGACCGACGAGGCGGCCATCGCCGCCAACGCCAAGAAGCTCAACCACGGCAGCCGGGTGTTCACCTTCGGCGTCGGTGACGACCTCAACGCGCGCCTGCTCGACCGCATCGCCGACGAGGGCCAGGGCACCAGCGACTTCGTGCGCGACGGCAGGGACTTCGAGGTGAAGATCGGCGGCTTCTACGACAAGGTCGCCAACCCCGTGCTGGCCGACCTGGCGCTCGATCTCTCGACCTTCGGGGCCTCTGACGTGTACCCGCGCCGCCTGGGCGACCTGTTCAAGGGCAGCCAGCTGGTGGTGATGGGCCGCTACCGCACCCCCAAAGACGGAGCCATCACGCTGACCGGCTCGTTCAACGGCAGGAAGACCGCCTACGAGTACCGCGCCGAAGCCACGAAGGACGGCAAGGCGTTCGACTTCGTTCCGCGCCTGTGGGCCATTCGCAAGGTCGGCTACCTGATGGAGGAGATTCGCCTGCACGGCGAGAAGCCCGAGTTGAAGGATGAGATCGTCACCCTGGGCAAGAAGTTCGGCATCGTCACGCCCTACACCTCGTACCTGGTCATCGAAGATACGCCGATGCCGGTGGCCCGGCCCGACCTGCCCCGCCCGCCTCCGCCGCGCGACATGCCGTGGGCGGCGACGGGGGGCGAGGGCCGTGGCGCTGGCGGCAGCTTCGAGCGCGCTCGCCTGGAAGCGAAGGTCGCGCCCGCGCCCTCGACGGCCGGCGCGCCCGCAGCCCCGGCGATGGAGGACGACTTCGACAAGGGCTTCGGCGGCCCCGGCAAGAAGTCGCTGGGCGACGCGGCTGGCGCCGAGGGCATCGCCACCTCGAAGGCCCTGCGGAAGATGAAGGAAGAAGAGGTCTCGAACAAGGTCAGCGAGCCGGTGCGCCAGGCCTCGGGTCGCACCTTCATCTTCCGCAGCGGCGGGTGGGTCGACGCCGAGGCGCTCACCGTCCCCGGCAAGCAGCTCAAGGTGAAGTACCTGTCGGACGCGTACTTCGCCCTGCTCAAGGCCCGCCCCGACCTCAAGGCCGCGCTGGCGCTCAGCGACCGCCTGGTCATCTCGTTGGGTCACGACCGCAGCATCGCCATCGTGCCCGAGGCCGGCGAGACCAAGGCCGACGCGGTGACGGCGTTCCTGAAATAGCAGGCTGCTGCTGCCGAGCCCCGACGGCACGTTCCTGGGCGACCGGGGCCGCCGTTTCAGCCCCCCACCGCGAGCGAGAGCGAGAAGCTGGCGCCGTGCGGCTCGAGGTTCGCCACCGTCAGGCTGGCCCCGAAGGCGTCGGCGTATTCGCGCGAGAGCGCCAGCCCCAGGCCCGTGCCCTTGCCCGGAGCCTTGGTGGTGAAGAACGGCTCGAACAGGCGTGACATGGCTTCGGGCGGCACGCCGGCTCCGGTGTCGTCGACGCGCACCAGCACCCGCTCGCCGTCGCGGCGGGCCACCACGCTGATCGACGCCGCGTGAGCCTGCGGCTCGACCGCGTCGCCGGCGTTGATGAGCAGGTTGAGCATGATCTGCGAGAGCTTGCGCGCGTTGGCCTGCACCTTCGGCAACGCCGGCTCGAACTCGAGCTTCAGGGTCGCGTTCGACGGCAGGCGCACCGCGGCCAGGCGCGCGGTGTGGCGCACCAGCTCTTCGAGGTCGACCGGTTCGATGACGTCGGTCTCGTCACGCGCGTACGACTTGAGGTCGGCGACGATTTGATTGACCCGGTCGATGCCCTGGCGCGTCTCGTCGAGCAGCTCGACCAGGTCGGCCTGCGGCAACGGCGCCTTGCCCGACACGTGGGCCTCGAGCTGGCTGACGTTGGCCTTCACCCAGGCCATGGGGTTGTTCACCTCGTGCGCCACGCCCGACGCCAGGCGCCCCACGATGGCCAGGCGCTCGGCTTGCGCACGGCGCGTCTCGCTCAACCGCAGCGCCTGGGCCTGTTCGCGCTCGAGCTCGCGGTCGATGCGGCGCATGCGCCGGTGCCAGTACGAGGCCAGGGCCATCACCACGCTCGACGCGCCCAGGCGCGCCGACACCGAGACCACGTCGTGCGCCGGCCAACCCTGGGTGGCGAAGAGCGCGGTGTTCGCCACCCACCCCGCGATGGCGATGGCCAGCACCACCTCGAACGAGCCGATGAAGAGCACCGCGGCCACCAGGGGCATGGCGCCGATGGTCGCCAGCTCGACGAACGAGGGCGACCCCAGGGCGATCGACACCGGCCCCAGCACCGTGAGCAGCGAGGCACTGAGCACCCCCGCCAGCTTGCTGGGCGGCCGCTCGCGCGAACGCAACCACAGCGCCACCGCCGCGCCCGTCAGCAGCCACGCCAGCTTCCACGGAAAGACGTGGCCCACCGCCAGTTCGATGAGCGAGAGGGGCAGCATCAGCCCAAGGCCGATCAACATCAGCGTGCCGCGGTACCGGCTGCGGAACTCGGTCGCGCGGGCCAGGGCGCGAGGGGGCTGTGGCTGAACCATGTCGCCCCGAGTCTCGGACTTTCCAGAGCGAACATCGATCTCTGCTTTTTTCTCGGGGGCCGCTTGCAAAATGCCGCGCCTGAAGGCACACACTCGACCACCTATGCGTAAGCTTTCGACGACGCTCGTGGCGATGCTCTTCGCGGTGGGGGCCGCGGGCTGTGCGAAGGAAAAGCTGGTGGCCGCGAACTGCCGCGTCGACGACGACTGCGAGGCCGGCTTCCTCTGCGAGAACTACACCTGCGTGCCGAAGGACGCCAAGCGCTGCGACGCGGTGACCGCGGGCAACCCCATTCTGCAGCCCTCGCCGCACACCGTGGAATTCGGCACCCTGGACAACCAGGGGGCGCTCGTTCAGACCGTGTCGCTGGTCAACATCGGCAACTGCGCGCTCACGCTCTTCGACGCCAAGCTGCTCGACACCAGCCTGGGCTTCACCTGCGACCTCTGCGGCGGCAGCTTCCCCAAGGAAATCTTCCCGGGCCGGTCGATCGACCTGAGCGTGGGCTTCGCCGCGACCACCGTGCGCGAGTCGAAGACCATGCTCGAGCTGCTCAGCGACGATCACGAGTACCCCACGCTCGACGTGCCGGTGCAGGCCAACTACATCGGCACCCCGCAACTGGTCGCGGTGCCCGCGATGATCGACTTCGGCTACGTGCCGCAGAACACGCTGCTCAAGAAGACGTTGCAGTTGACCAACCAGGGCACCGGCACCGCGCCCATCATCGTGCAGTCGCTGGCGCTCGACCCGCCGACGACCATGGACTTCTCGTTCGTCGACCCCATGAACCTGCCGCACTCGCTGCCGCCGATCGCCGTCGACAGCTCGGGGTTGATCACGCTCGAGCTGCGCTACACGCCCCGCACGCTCGATTCCCACACCGCCGACTTCGTGGTGACCACCAACCTGGGCGTGGTGCGCGTGCCGCTCAAGGGCACCTCGGCCACCCCGCCGAAGATCAGCATCAACCCCACGTCGATCGACCTGGGCGACGTGGCGCTGGGCACCACCAACTCAAAGACGCTCACCATCGTCAACGGCGGCGGCGCGCCGCTCATCGTCACCCCGCACTGGGGTGGCACCACCATGACCACCGACCTGTCGACCTCGCCGCAGATCGTGCCGCCGGTGGCCGCCGGCTCGTACGTCGACATGCAGGTGGTGCTCACCGCCACCCAGGTCGGCGCCTACAGCGGC
>CAIWFK010000099.1 GCA_903911905.1 uncultured Myxococcales bacterium | reverse complement strand
TGCGCCGCGGCGCCGACCGGCTCGCCCTCGTGTGCCGACCAGCTGTTCCGTCGCGTGCCGCGCCCGGCGGACTGGCTCGACTTCGAAGACCGCCCTCGTCAGCGATCGGTTCGAACAGGGACGGTTTCGCTACTCCCCAATGATCACCTCGGCGATGCCGACGACTACGGCGAGGCCGACGCACACATCGACGACTACTGGCGTCGACGCTGAGCCGCCCCAGCTTGTGTTAGTAAGATCCCGTTACTCACACTCCGGGGACTGTAGTCCCACGCTCCGCCGCCAATCGGACCGGGCAGTTGCTCGAGCACGGCGCAGCGCCACCCCCAAACGCGTTCAAGCCTGAGCTGCACCGTCCAGTTCAGGGAGAAGCGCCGGCTCGAACGCGTACGCGAACGACCAGATTCGCGCGCGCCGAGTGAATTCGTCGTGAGCATTCTGAGCGACGCTCCGTCTTGATCGCGCCGGGAATTCTCCGGCGGTCCTGTGGGTCGACCACGAGACCGAGACGCTGTTCAACCCGTCGTTGCCGAAGGAGTTCGCCATGCAGCAGTACGAAGAAGCCGAGGTCGAAGAGAAGATTCCGGAGAACGAAGCATTCGCGTGGGAGTGCGGCTGGCACTTCGCGTTCCACTTCCACAAGAAGTTCGAAGGCCTCGACGACGACACCGAATACCAGGCGATGGCCGAGTCCGACGACCTCGCCGACGTCGCCGACACTCTCGAGTGGGTGAAGCGGTACTTCCCGGCGAAACTGAACGGCCAGACCGACGCCGAGCAAGAGCGGTTCGCCGAGGGGTTCTTCGCGAGCAAGAATCACTGAACCTGCATGATCAAGGGATGCAGACGGTCGTCCGTTGTCGCGCTTCTCTACGGCTCGTCCGCAAGACCGGGAAGCAAAGTCAGCGCCGTTTCGCGCGCAGGTGAAACTATGTGATAGCTTCGATGCCTCACAGGACGGGAGCGGTCGGTGAAACGTGTCGATGACGTGATCAGGCAGTTCAACCAGCGGCGAATGCCTCGTGCAGTTCGTAACTTCCTTGAAGGGCGCGGGCTCGGCCGACCAAGGGCCAACGCTGACGTTGAAAGGATCCTCAAGGACAGCATCAAGTCGGGAAGAATCAAGATCCATGAGCTGATCGAGTTCTTCCACGAGCAGACGCTCTTCACGTGGAAGCGTGTTCACATCCTCAAGCACAAGGCAGATGACGTGCTATTTGGCCTCGACGCACACTCTTCTCAGGAAGAGCTGCTCAAGCCCAATACCGACACTCGGGCGGCGAAGCGCCCACCGAGGTCGGCCTTCGAGGGCGCGCCGATGCCGGGCTTCGATGTTGGCGCGCTCAAGATCGAATCCCTCAAGGGACTCGAGCACCGCGTGCTCGTTACCGCGCGCACGGTCACAGAGACACTCGACCTCGAGCAGGAGTACCTGACTGAGGAAGCTCAAGCGAAGTTTCGCGGCTTCACGTTTCAGTCGAAGCGCGACGTCGCCTTTCAGTGCTTCGATCTGATCGTCAAGGTCGGCAACCGGACCCTCTTGCTCATCGATTCGCCGCCCAAAATCGATCCTGGCCAAGTCAGTTCAGATTCGACGGCGTATCGTACCGCAATCGACTCGAGTGACCCGCGCCCATATCTGGACATCTGGCCCGCGGTGGAGAGCATCTACGCGGACAAGAACGAGGGGTGTGGATCGGATCGTGAACATCAGCTGACCTGATCGACGAAGGCATGGGGCCCCTTCCCGGAACAGGCGGGGTG
>CAIWFK010000098.1 GCA_903911905.1 uncultured Myxococcales bacterium | reverse complement strand
CGGCCGGGGTTGCCCAGCCCACAGATGATCTTCATCGCGTTCCCCTTCAAACACACACGCCGTGCCGGGCGAACGTGCCCGACACGGCGTGAGGACTGCGTTCCAACCGCTGCGACTTACTTCTTGGCCGCAGGGGCCTTCGCGTCCTTGCCGGCCGCAGCCGCAGGAGCCGCCGCGCCGTCCTTGCCAGCCGCCGCCGGAGCGCCAGCCGCACCCGCCGCCGCCGGAGCGCCCGGGGCGCCAGCAACCGCCGCCGTGGCGACCACTTCGGCCACCTTCTCGACTTCCGGCGCCGTCACGACCGCGATGGTGTAGTTGACCTGCGACTTCACCGTGATGCCCGCGGGCAGCTTCACTTCGTTGATGTGCAGAGCCTGGGCAATCTTCAGGGGCGAGACGTCGATCTCGATCGACATCGGAATCGCGGCGGGCAGCGCCCACACTTCGAGCTCACGGCGCATCTGCGAGAGAATGCCACCCTCGAGCACGCCCGCGGCCTTGCCGGTCAGCACCAGCGGCACCTTCACCTTGACCTGCTCGTTTTCCTTCACGTCGATGAAGTCGGCGTGCAGCAGGTCGCGGGTGACGGGGTCGAGCTGGTAATCCTTGAGCAGCGCGATGTGCTCCTTGCCGTCGATCGACAGGCCCAGCACGGTGTTCAGCTTCTTGGGGGTGTTGATGGCTTCGCGCACGGCGTCGGGGTTGACCGCGATGGCGATCGGCTTCTCGAGGTGCGGCCCGTAGACCACCGCGGGAATGAGCCCCTCGGCGCGGGTGCGACGGGCAAAGCCCTTGCCAGAACCGGCGCGCGACTTGGCCTCGAGCTTCGAAAGAGTCAGTGACATGGTGTGGTTTCCTGGTGCTTCGGCTACGACCGCAGGCGGGCGGTCCCGTGTCTGGGCCAGTGGCTTTCCCGGCATCTCACCCCAGTGGTGAGCCCCGAAGTCGGCGGTGGACCAGACGCACCGCCCTTAGGCCGGGCTTCGAACCGACGTCAAGCGCCATGCTTGCGCACGCTGATTTGCTCTGGTAGGTGCCCCGTCCTTCGGTTTTCTTCTTCCCCTTTTGGGAAGAGGTTTTGCTGTCTCGAGTAACAGGGAGAAGAAGCATGCGCTCCAGCGCGATTGAATTCGTCGAGGCCCGCCACCTCCGCAAGGACGTGGTTGATTTCCGCTCGGGTGACACCGTGCGCGTGTGGTGGAAGGTCAAGGAAGGCGACAAGGAGCGCTCGCAGGCGTTCGAAGGCGTCGTCATTCGCAAGACCCGCGGCACCACCGATGCCTCGTTCACCGTGCGCAAGATGTCGTTCGGCGTGGGCGTCGAGCGCATCTTCCCGCTCCACTCGCCTCGCTGGGAGCAGATCGAGGTCGTCAACCGTGGCGACGTGCGCCGCAACCGCCTCTTCTACCTCCGCACCCTGCGCGGCAAGGCCGCCCGCCTCGATCTGATCGACGAGAACGCGGAAGCTGCGGTGGCCGAGCAGAAGAAGGCGTAGTCTCTTCTTCCGATGCTGCTTCTCGAGCTGGCGGCGCAGGCGGTCAAAGGGTTCTCCCCGTCCGTCCGCGTCGCGCTCAAGCCGGGCTACATCGGTCTGAAGAGCCCCACCGACATTCCAGCACCGCTCGGCGGGCTGGTCTTGTCGTTGGCCTATCCCGACGGGCGTGGAGGCGAGTCGGCCTTCCTCGCTCCGGGAGCCAAGGGGGGGCGTGCCGGACTCTCGATTCAGGGCAACGATCAGGCGCTCTGGCGGCTGGTGCGTGACCTCGGCGGGGCCGGAGGGTTGCACAAGCTCAACCCCCGCACCAACCAGTACGACGTCATCACCCAGGACGCGAGCGAGCTGGCCCAGGTGCTGCGGGCCTCGGTCGGCTTCCCGGCACGCGCCACCTACGAGCAGATCTTCACCTTCCTCGGGGCGCACCTGCCGACCCGGCGGCCGAAGCAGCCCAAAGGCGCTGCGGCCAAACCCGCGCAGAAGAAGCTGCAGCCCTCGGCCTTCGACGCCTTCGGTGGTGCCTCGAACGGCGCGCCCGAAGAGCGCATCGCCCAGCTCGAGACCGAGCTGGCGCGGGCCAGGGAAGCGGCCGAAGTGCAGTTCCGCATGGACGGCGTGCAGGCCGACATCTACGCCGCCGAGAGTCGGCTCAAGGCGTACTCGGAGCTCAAGGACAAGGTGCAGGCCGCCCGGCAGGAAGTGGCCAACGCGCCCTCCCCGCAGACGCTGGGCCTGCCCGACGACATTCTCGAACGCGTGAAGCGCTCGCAGAGCGACAAGAAGCGCCGCGACGAAGCCCTGGCCCGCCTGCAGTCCGAGCGCGAGGCCGGCGTCGACGAGGGGGCGCTGTCGGTGCCCGCGCTGCACCGCGACCGCCGGTTCTGGGCGCTGCTGGTGGGCGGCCTGGTGCTGCTGGTGCTCGGCGGCGTGCTCGAGGGCAACGCGCGCTGGCTGGCGCTCTTGTCCATTCCCGCCGTCACGGTGGCCGCGCTCTTCGCGCTGCGCTTCATCGAGAGCCTGCAGCGCCGCAGTCGCGAGCTGGCCAAGCTCGAAGTCTTCACCTTGCGGGAAAAGAAGCTGCAGGACGAGTTCCAGCTCTCGGCGTCGATCGTGCAGACCGCGTTCGACAAGACCGAGACCATGAACGCCGACGACTTCGCGGCGGTGCTGGCCCGGCGCGAGCAGTTGTTGCCGCAGGTGGCCGCGCTCGAGCTCGAGCTGGCCGACTTCGATTCCGACCACGAGGTCGTCGAGCTGCCGGTGAAGATCGCCGAGCTCAAGGTCGAGCTCGACGAGACCAACCGCAAGCTGCAGTCCATGTCGGGCGGCTACGTGCGCGAGGTGCCCGAAATCGAGCGCGAACTGGCGCGCCTGCGCGAGACCATCGCTCCGCCGCAGGAAGAATTCAGTGCGGTCGCTACCGGCCCCACCGAGACCTTCGACGACCCGATGCCGGCGCTGCTGCTGCTGGCCACCGACCTCTTCGCCACCGACGTGCCCACCCTGTGGGGCGTGCTGCGCGATCGCTCGGTGCAGTACTTCAAGGCCTTGTCCGACCAGCGCTACCACGGCATCGACCTGTCGAGTGACGGGCGCGCCACCGCCGTGGCTCCCGGGCGTTCGGTGCCTGCGGGCGAGCTGCCCGGGCGCGATCTCGACCTGCTGTACCTGAGCGTTCGGCTGACGGTGGTCGAGAAGTACTCGGCGCAGAACAAGCTGCCCGTGATCATCGAAGACTCGTTCGGTACCGTGATCGACGTGGCCAAGCAGAACCTGCTGGGGCGCATGCTCAAGCACCTGGGTTCGCTGACCCAGGTGCTGCACGTGACCGGCGTCTCGCAGGCCACGCCGGCCGCCGACCTGCTCGTCACCGTCTAGCAGGCTGCTGAAAAACCCCTCCCGTCGCCAGAACGCCGAATCTTCGTCGCCGGGCTGCGTCAGAGGCCCTTGAAATATCGCCCAATATTCCCGCGGGCCTCTTCCTTGCGCGGCTCGAAGCTTGGCGTTCGGGCTCGGTCCGGGGTTCTTCAGCAACCTGGAGTGCACGATCAGATTGAGGCGTTTCGCCGATTGATGGGGCTGCCGCGGCCGAGCGTGTAGGTCCGATTCACGCGCCGTGGCCCGTTGGGGAGCGGTCGCTGAGGTGGTGGGCGGG
>CAIWFK010000097.1 GCA_903911905.1 uncultured Myxococcales bacterium | reverse complement strand
GCAGCTCTCGAACCAGTCGTGCGACTCCCACAGCTTCGGGTCGTCAGCCTCCAGCCTGGCCAGCGCCTGCGCCGTCTGCTTGATGTTCTCCCGCACCAGGTACGACGCCGACTGCAGCCCGTCGACGTGCGCCGAGAAGGCTTCGTGGCCCCTCTCGCCGACGGCCAGCGAGATTTCCACGATGTTGTCATCCACCAAGCTCCGCACCCTCGCCGCCCGTGCCCGCGCCTTCTCCAACGCCCTTCTGCAGCTCGCTCGCCGACGCTCAACCATACGAGGCCTCCTCCCGGACTTCGAAGGCACCAGCGGCCTGCTCGAGTTCGGCTTCCCGGTACGCGTCCCACTCGTAGAGGTCGACGGGGTGGATGGGCGGGAGAGGTTCGACGTCGCCGTCGGGGCCGGTGAAGGCCTTGCCGTAGTTGTCGCAGTCGAAGTCAGCGGGTCCGCCGTGGGTGTGGAAGAGGCAGCAGCTCGTCATGGGGTGTCTCCGTGTGGGTGGGCGGCACCGCGCCGCTTCCGCAGGAGTCTTCAAGCGGCGCGGTGGTGCCCCTCCGGCCTGCCGGTGCACGACGAAGCGAGACGAGGCACGGGGCGTGACGCAGCCTCACCGCGGCGCGAGCCCGTGACGCAGGCGACCTGAAGTCGAAGCCGGCAGCCGGATGAGGAGACACTCCAGAGTTGCTGCCTGTCCCCTGCCCTCGCCGCTGGGCACCAGCCTTGGTGTGCGTCCCGTCACAGGTTGATTGCCGCGGCGAATTCGCCTCGCCGGGCGTGGGTGTGACCTCTGCTGACGCGGTGGCCGTGGATTGTCTGGGCGTGGCTTCAGCCCCGTGCCATTGTTTTTCGATGGCAAACGGGTCACTCCTGAGTTTTCTCGCGCAGCGCCTTCCTCAGCGCGAGGTTGTGGCTTCCGATGGGCTTGCCTTTCTCCTTCAGCGCTCTCAGGCAGCACGCTCTGCGGTCGCGCGGTTCCTCGGCATCGAGCGCGAAGACTTCGACATTGAGGGTCAGTTTGTTTCAGACGAGGCGCGCCCAGACATCGCGCTGCTCGACCCCGCCACGCGGAAGCCGATGGGTCTCATCGAGCTCAAATTCTGGGCCGCACTCACGGATGCGCAGCCCCTTGAATACATCAACAAGCTCGAGGCCGCGGGCGGCGGCCCTCTTTGCTTCGTCGCGCCCCCGGAGCGCCACGTCGCACTTTGGAAGGAGCTACTCGACCGGGCCCCGGGCTTCGTTGTGCGGCCGGGGCTTCGGCGGGTCGCGACTCGCGGCCAACTCACGCTTCAACTCGTCAGCTGGGACGAACTCCTCGCTCCCATGGCCTCAGTAGTTGGAGGTTCTCCGATTCACGCAGACCTCGAGCAGCTTCGGGGACTCATCCGGGAGTTCGAGGCCGCTGAGTTCCGGCCCTTCTATTTGGAGGACCTGGGCAACCTCGACGCCCCCAGGTTGGCGATGGCCTTAGCCGACCTCGCCGATGGAATCGTCAAACAGGGCGAAGCCGACGGAACGTTGAGCATTGGTCGCCTGAAGGCGACGGCTGACAGGTACTCCACCGGCCGCTACTTCATCCTGGGCAAGCGTGTGGGGGCGTGGCTGGGCCTGAATCATCTTCATTGGGCTCAGTTCGGGACCAGCCCTCTCTGGCTCGAGTTCCGCGGAGGTGGTTGGGCCGGGTATCGGCATCTTGTGCGTAACGCGTTGCCGGAGCGTTTCGGGGGGACTGCCCCGACCGCGTTTGAGGCCGAAAACGGAAACTACGTGTTCTCGGTTCCTGTCGCCGTTCAGGTGGAACGCGCGGTCGCGATTCGCCACGGGGCGAAGTGGCTCGCCGAGTTCGCGCAGCGACTTGTTGATGCCGGCGTTCCTCTCTCAGACGGGAATCCCTTGCACGAGGCAGAGCAAGCCTGAGGCTGCGGGCCACGACTCACCGCGGCGCGAGCCCGTGACGCAGGCGACCTGAAGTCGAAGCCGGCAGCCGGATGAGGAGACTCCCTCAAGTTGCCGCCTCTCTCTTGGCGGCTCAGCTGGAGTGCTGCCCTTGACTACGAAGACCTCGGTGCACGACGCTTCTCGGCGTCATGGCTCCGAGGACCCCCCAACAGCGTAGAAGCCCTCCCCCTCGAGGAGGAGGTCGCGACGCGCCGAGAAAGCCCCCGGTCCGGGTGGGTGCGCACCGGAAGGACTTCGAGAGGTTCTTCGGCGTCTGGAATAAGTTGCAGCTTCGCGAATTCGAGCGAGCAACCGCATCCTTCAACGAAGTCGACATCCGCGACTGGCGGTGACGTACCCGGCATGGGGTTGTGCGGTGTCCCAGTGGCTCAGCTGACGAGAGCCGCCACCAAGTCTTCGCTGGCCTCGAGCTCGATGGTGGCCTCGGTGAAGGGCGTGGCGTGCTTATTCTTCAGGACGCGCACCCGGGCGTGCCGACCGATGGCCACCACCTCGCATCGAATCGCCGACAGGTACCGCAACGTGTTGCTCAAGGCGCCGCCGGGCTTGTTGATGGGCTTCCGAGTCAGGAAGAGCACCGTCGCGTTGGTGTAGCTCGTCGAGACCACCAGCTGACGCAGCTCCTCGCTGGCCTTCCTCAACTCGTCCTTGTCTCCCAGGTCGAGGTCCTGAAGGGAGTCCACCACCACCAGGTCGACGGCCCCGCTGCGCACGATGTGCTTCACCAGCTCTACGGCCCGGAGCAACGTGCCGGGCTGGGCGATGAGCAGCTCCGACGGGCTGACTCCCACTCGCCGGGCGGCCTCGAGCTCGAGCTCCTGCCTGGCGTCGATGAAGGCCGCCACCCCGCCGTCCCGCTGCACCCTGGCGGACAGCTGCAGGGCAAGCGTGCACGAGGCGGTGAGGCTGGTGCTGGTGAATTCCACCAAACCCCGTGGGAGGCCCCCAACACCAAGGGCGGTGTCCAGGGTGTTGTGGCCCGTAGGAAGGACTCTCGTCGTGCCTCGCTGCATGAATGACTCCGTGGGTGTCTGGGCGACCGAGTGCCGCCCTCAAGGCGAAGCGGGCGGCACGAGGCCGCCCACCCAGGCCCGTCATTCGTAGTGGGGCTTGGTCTTCGGGTAGGTCAGCTCCGGCATCTCCCACTCCAGGGTCAGTTTCCGGTTGTCGGGCGCCTTCTCGAAGCTGAAGGCCTTCGTCATCAACTCGTCTGCTGCCTGGAGGTGGGCTTCGGTGAGGGTCGCTTGCCGGCCGATGGCGTCCTCGGGGCTGTTCCACGGCAGCAGCACCGGCACCGCGCCCAGCAGGCCGCCGGCCTCGTAGTACCAGCCGCCCTCCTCCGGCCCGCCGTAGTACTGGCAGGTCCACCATGCGCACCGGAGGATGGCCACCGGGGCGCAGAAGCTGTGGAAGGCGTAGCCCTCGCCGCCCACCCAGGCGATGGCCTGGCGCTCCTGATGCGCTGGGTGGATGGGCTGGCCGCACTCGTCGCACGCGTGGCACTCGGCGGCCGCGCAGGGCTCGCAGAGCTTCCGGCCGTCAGGGAAGAGGATGAGGTCCAAGCTTCCGCTCTCTGGCGTCGGGCAGTTGGCACAGCGGCTTCGGGGGTAGACCT
>CAIWFK010000096.1 GCA_903911905.1 uncultured Myxococcales bacterium | reverse complement strand
GAGGTTGCGGGGGTTGGCGTGGCAGACGAACAGGTCCTGCCCGCGGCGCGGCGAATAGCGCACCGAGAAGGGCAGGGCGGCCAGGGCTGCCAGCCGCTTCTCGCCCAGTTGATCGCGGGTCCACGCGAGCAGCTCGGTCTTCCAGTGCTCCCGTTCGCGGTAGGCACCGCTCAGGTACACGTTGGCCAGGTAGGCGTCGGTGTTGCCCATGAGCAACGCGTCGCAGTGCTCGGTGAGCAGGTCGACCGTCTCGGCGGGGTGGGCGCCACGCAGCGCCAGGTCGCCGGCGGCCACGATGTAGTCGGGGCTCTGCCGGGTGATGTCCTCCATCACGGCTTCGGCGGCTGGCAGGTTTCCATGAATGTCGGCCAGCACAGCGACGCGCATCGTCGAACGAGTCTACCCGGTTTCGGCGTGGTGCCACGCCTTCGTCGCCAGCCCCCGTCAGTTGACACCCATTCCGTCGCCCGGGGCTTCGGCCGGCTCGGCCCCTGCGAGCTGGCCCGCGGGCGCGGCGCGCATGGTGACCGAGAACGTCGACCCCTGTCCGGGCGTGCTCTCGACGCTGACCTCGCCCTGCATGCCGTTGACCAGGTGCTTGACGATCGACAGGCCCAGCCCGGTGCCACCCATGTCGCGACTGCGGCCCTTGTCGACCCGGTAGAAGCGCTCGAAGAGGCGGGGCAGGTGGCGGGCGTCGATGCCCGGGCCGTCGTCGCGCACGGTGAGCACCACCTCGGCGCCGTTCTGCTTCGCGCCGATGATCACGTGGCTGTTGGCGGGCGTGTACTTCACCGCGTTGTCCACCAGGTTGAGCACCACCTGCTCGATCGCGCGCTGATCGCCCAGCACCCACAGCCCCGGTGGCACCTGCAGCTCGAGCGCGGTGTTGCGGGCCTGCGACTTGGGCCGCACGGTCTCGAGCGCCCGCGCTGCCGCCTCGGCCAGCTCGATGGGCTTCTGGGTCAGTTGCAGTTGCTTGCTCTCGAGCCGCGAGATCTCGAGCAGGTCTTCGACCAGTTCGCTCAACCGCTCGCTCTGCCGGTGGATGATGTCGACCATCTGCGGGGCGTTGACCGGGTCCGAGAGCGCTCCCGATTTCAGGGTCTCGGCGTAGCCGCGAATGGCGGTGATGGGCGTGCGCAGCTCGTGCGACACGTTGGCCACGAAGTCCTTGCGCACCTTCTCGAGTCGCCGCAGCTCGGTCACGTCGAAGAACACCGCCGCGCTGCCGCCCAATTCACGCCCCAGCGGCGAAATGTGAATCGACAGCACCCGGGGGCGCACCCCTTCGACCGCCAGCTCGAGCCGCGCCGACTGGCTCTCGCGACAGGCCTTTTCGACCGCTTCCTGCAGCTCGGGGCTCTTGAGCAATTCGTCGGCTCGCTGCCCGACCAGCTCGCGGCCCGCGTAGAGCATTTCCTTGAGCGCGTTGTTGTGTTCGATCACCCGGCCGTCGTCGCTGGTGATCCACACGCCCTCGGCCATGCCGTCGATCACCGCGCGCAACACCGACAGCTTGCGCGACATTTCGCGGGCGTTCTCGGCCGTGCTCTGCACCGCGCGCGCCAGTTGCGTCGGTTCCTGCTGGTGCACGTCGTCGTTGAGCGGCACGTGCCCGCGCGCCGCCGCCGCATACAGGCCGATGCGCTTCTCGGACGCCCGGTTCAGCCGCTCCCCCGACACCACCACGACCGCGGCCGACATCAGCCCGCCCGCCAGCGCCGCCAGTGGCGCGGTGCCCAGCGCCAGCAGCGAGAGCCCCACCGCGCCCAGCCCCAGCGCGGCCCAGCCAGCGAGCGCGGAGCGCCGCCCGTCGTTCGGCGTGTTGGGCTCGGTCATCAGCTCACCAGTTTGTAGCCGACGCCCCGAATGGTCTCGATCACGTTGCCCGCCGAGCCCAGCTTCTCGCGCAGCCGCTTGATGTGGGTGTCGACGGTGCGGGTGGTGATCTCGGCGTCGATGCCCCAGACGTCGCTCAACAGCGTCTCGCGGGTCTGCACCCGGCCTGGCCGCTCGAGGAAGGTCTTGAGCAGGCGGAACTCGAGCGCGGTCAGCACGATCGCCCGGCCCCCGACCTTCACTTCGTGGCGCTCGCGGTCGAGCATGATTTCTCCCGAGCTCGACACCGCGCCCTGCGTGGCGGCCTCGGCGGCGCCGTCACCCTGGCGGCGGAGCACGTTGCGCACCCGCAGCAACAGTTCCTTCACCGAGAAGGGTTTGACCACGTAGTCGTCGGCCCCCAGCTCGAGCCCCTTGACCCGGTCGGTCTCTTCGCCCCGCGCGGTGACCATGATGATGGGAACTCGCCTCGACTCGCCCTCGCGAATCAGCCGCGCCACCTCGCTTCCCGAGATGTCGGGCAGCATCAGGTCGAGCAGCACCAGATCGGGTTTGAAGGCCCGGTAGCGGGCGATCGCCGCGGCGCCGGTGCGCGCCACCTCGGTCTGGTGCCCGTCGGCCTTCAGGTTGTATTCGAGGAGCGAGCCCAGGTCCTGCTCGTCTTCGATGACCAGAATGCGCGCCATGAAGGCTTCCTAACGCAAGTCGAGTCATGGCATAAGCTCGGCCAGTCATGGCCGCTTCGTCGAAGGAAAAACGCAGGGAAACGCGGGTCTCGGTGGACCTGTGGATCGAGGCCGAGCGCGACGGTGAGCTCTACTACCAGCGTGCCTCGAACCTCTCGGTCGGCGGGGCCTTCTTCGCCCAGACCATTCCCCTGCCGTTGGGCACCCGGGTCTCGCTCAAGTTCACCCTGCCCACCGAGACGGTCGAGGTCGCCTGCCAGGGCGAGATCGTCACCGCCAAGGAATTCGGCATGGGCGTGGCCTTCGTCGACCTGGCCGCCGCCGATCGCAAGCGCCTCGAGGCCATCGTCGAGAAGCTGGCCTCGCTGGCCGTGACCCGCGCCGCCGCGCCGACCGCTCCCCGACCCTGAGTTCTTCAGGGGTCGATGGGCACGTCGCACTGCACGGTGGGGCTGAGCTGATCGATGTGCGCGCTGACCTGGGCGTTGGTGCCGGTGGTCAGTTCCTTCACGAACGAGCAACTGCTGCCCGCCAGGCGCGCCGGCGAGTCCTTCGAGACGGCTTCGATCACCAGCGCGAAGTCCTTGCCCGGCGCCAGGTTGGTCAGGTTCAGGGTCTGCACGCTGGGCGTGCCGGCCACCAGCATCAGCGGCACCAGCAGCGCCTTCCTGGTCTTGCCCGACGCATCGGTCAGGGGCACGAAGCGCGAGGCCGCGACCTGGCTCTTGAGGCAGGTCTTCTCGACCGCCACGCAGTCCAGCGTCGAGCCCTGGGTCACCAGCGAAATCTGAAAGGCGCTCAGTTGATCGAGCAGGCCGGCCGAGGTGACCAGGTCGACGTCGAAGCCGGGGCCCGAGGTGGTGGGGCCGCACGCGCAGGCCAGCATCATCACGACCGTGAACGGGAGCGTGCGCATCAGGGCATACCGTCGATCTGAATCTTGATGGGCAGGGTCGCGGTCTGCGGCTGCGTGGCGAGCACCACCGCGCCCGTGCCCAGCGCCGCCGCGCCCAGGCCCACGCCCACCCAGACCCACGGGTTCTGGTACCAGGGCTTGGCGCGGGTCACCGCCGCCTCGTCGCTCTTCTTCGCCAGCACCCGGAACGAGAGCGGGGTGTACGCGTCGCCCCGGCCCGCAAGGCGGCGCTGCGCGGCATCAGCCACCTCGAGGTAGTACTCGACGTCGTAGGTGGCCTCTTCGGCAGGCACCTCGAACGCGGGCACGGTGGCGGTGTAGTCGGTCTTCGACCCCTTCTCGCGAACGAAGTCGGTCGAGCTGAAGTTCTGCGCGCCCGCCCGGCGGTAGAACAGCCGGGCGCGCGCACCCAGCGCCAGGTCTTCGATGCGGGCGCCCACTTCCACCGGTGCGCCGCCCTCGACGTCGCCCACGGTGTACGGGGTCAGCGTGACCGGACGCACCCGCCGCTTGCGAATGTCGTCCTTGATGCGCGAGTAGATCGACCGGATCTTCGGAGGGGTCGACTTCGGCAGATCGTAGTCGGGCCGCGCCTGCAGCAGCTTCTCGAACGCGTCGCGCGCCTTGTCTTCGTTGCCCAGGTACAGGTGGGCCAGGCCCAGCAGCCGGTAGAGCTCGGCCAGCTGATCGTCGGTGAGGTCGGCCGCGTCGATGCCCTTCTCGACGGTGTGCACCGCGTCTTCGAAGTCGCCTTCGTCGACCTGCTTGTTCGCCTTGTCGATGGTCTCGTTGCGAGGCACCACCTGCGTCAGCGTCGCCACCCACGGCGCGTCAGGCACGGCGGCCAGCGCCCCCGCGCTGACCAGAACGGCGATCACCAGAAGTCTCACGATTCGTGTG
>CAIWFK010000095.1 GCA_903911905.1 uncultured Myxococcales bacterium | reverse complement strand
GCGGCGGGGCGCCGCGGCGGGGCGCTTCACGTCGACCAGGCGCACCTCGTTGGTGGTCAAGCTGCCGCTCGAGACCACCACGTAGCGTTGACTGCGCGAGGTGCCGACGGCCAGGTCGAAGTGCTCGTCGGCTTCTTCGAGCACCAGGGAATCGGCGGTGGCGCCGAGCTGGTGGCGATACAGCCGCCAGGCGCGGCGCGCGTCGTCATCTCGCGTGTAGAAAATCGTGTGCGGGTCGGCCCAGGCGAACGAGGCCACTGCGGCGATGGGCGCATCGACCGTGCCGCCGTCGGCGTACTGGCGAAGGTGCAGGGTGAAGTCGCGACCGCCGGTGGTGTCGAGCGTGTACGCGAGCAGGGCATCATCGGGGCTGCTCTCGGCGCCGCCCACGTCGACGAACGACGCGTCGGGAGCGCTGGCCTGCGGGTCGAGCTCGACTTCCTCTGGCCCGCCGTCGGCCGGCGCGCGCAGGTACCGGCCATAGGCCCCTTCGGTGCGGTACCAGTGCTCGTAGCCACGCTCGCGGGTGTGAACCGAGTCGTCGCGCTCGACCAGGCGGGCGCGCAGCTCGGCCAGCACGCGTACGCGGGTCGCTTCGTGCGGGGCGAACTGGGCGCGGGTCCACGCGTTCTCTTCGCGCAGGTACCCTTCGACCTCGGGGCCCTTGTGCTTCATCCACCCATAGTCGTCACCGAGCGTCACGCCGTGGAGCACCTGCTCGGTGTGCTCGACGCGAGCCACGGGCGGGTGGCCGGCGTCGACGGCTTCGCGCCCCACGCCCGCGTCGACCGCAGGCGCCGCCGAGCGGCACGAGAGCAACAGGACCAGGGCGAGCCGCTTCATCGAGCGCGCACCATACCCACAGGCCCCGCCAGCGGGCCTATGTTCGTGCACGATGCGAATGGCCTTCGTGCTGGCGCTGGTGGGGTGCGGGTCGTCGACCGACGTGGGCGATCGGAAGTGCGCGCTCGACGCCGACTGCACCAACGACTGGAAGTGCGTGACGGTCACCCAGGTGCGCGCCCCGACGGGAGACTGCCTGGCGTCGAGCGGGGTGAACGTGTGTCGACCCCTGTGCACCAGTTGCCCGCCGCCCGGTACGTGCGGCTGCGTGTGCCGCTGACCCTCACCGAAGCTTCGAGCGCCACCACCCACCGCGCTCGGCGATGGCCTGGCGCAGCGCGGCCTCGACGGCGAACTCGACCGCCTTCACCTCGAGCACCGCCTTCGTCGGCTCCCGGAAGCGGGGGTGCTGCAGGCCCGCGTGCACCACGGCGACCAGGCCCCGGGGTTCGCCCAACACGTTCACCACGCCGCGCGCGTGCGAGCCCGAGCTGGTCGGCCGGTAGTTGACGAACGAGCGTACCTGGGCGGGCCCACCGCGCGCGCTCCAACCGAGCGCGACCTCGACCATCACGTCGTCGACGTTGTCCTGCACGCTGAAGGGCGACCCGGGCAGCAGCTCACCCGCGAGCGCTTCGACCAGGCCGCCCAGTCCCCTGGGCTGACGCAGCGATCGGCCCTGGAACCCCAGGTCGAGCAGCGGGCACAGCCACGCCAGTTCGGTCAGCCAGACCTCGACGCGCTCCAGGTCGAGCCGACTCGAGCCGAACAACGCCTCGTCGGGCAGGAAGCGAAGGGTCGTGCCCTGCCCTTCGAACGGCACCTCGGTGAGCGGCTCGACCAGCACGCCGCGCTCGAAGGCCGCGCGCAGCGCCGTGCCCAGGAAGCGGCTCTCGACCTCGAACCGCGAACAGAGCGCGTTCACCACCGCCACCCCCACCCCGGCGATTCGCGGCGCGAGGTGCACGTGCGGCGACTTGCCGTCGAGCGTGGGGCCGGTGTGCAAGGTCAGGAACACCTCGTCGAGCCGCTCCCGCAGTGGCAGGCCCCAGCCGTTGTCGGCAACCGTGACCCACCCCTCGTCGGACACCTCGACCGTCACCCGGGTCGCGTGCTCGGCCAGGTACTCGTCGATGGCGTTGCCCACCACGTCCCCGAGCAACTGGAAGAGGCCGTGGCCTTCGGTGCTCCCGACGTACAGGCCCGGCCGGGCCCGCACCTTCGCGAGCTCACTCACTTCGCGCGCGCCCGACACGCCTTGCCTGCCTTCTTCGCCCGGTACATCGCCCGGTCGGCCGACTCGAGCAGGCCCTGCGCCGAGATGCCGTCGTCGGGAAAGCTGGCCACGCCAATCGACACCGACAGTTGGAGCGAGGGCCCGGCTTCGGGCACGAAGGGCCGTTCGCGGAACAGCGAGAGCACCCGCTCGGCCACCACGTCGCTGCCGTCGACGCCGGTCTCGACCAGCAGAATGGCGAACTCGTCACCGCCGTAGCGGAAGGCGAGGTCGACCCCGCGAATGGCCTCGAGCAGAATCGACCCCACGTGCTTGAGCGCGGCGCTGCCGACCACGTGCCCGCGGGTGTCGTTGACGGTCTTGAAGTCGTCGACGTCGAGGAACAACAACGACAGGGGCCGGGCGAAGCGCACGCTGCGTGCCACTTCCTGCTCGAGCTGGGTGGCGAGGTGGCGGGCGTTGAAGAGCCCGGTGTGCTCGTCGATGAGCGTCAGGTCCTGCACCTTCTGGAAGTTGCGGGCGTTGTCGATGGCGATGGCGGCGAAGTCGGCCACGGTGGTGGCGGCGCGCAGGTCTTCGGGGGTGAAGACCCGCTCGCCGGGGCTCGACACCAGCTCGAGCACGCCCACCACCTGGTCGCGCACCTTCAGCGGCACGGCGAGCACGCTCTGGGTCTGCTGCGCCGTCACGTCGTCGAACCGGGTGACGAAGTCGGGGTCGTCACGCACGTCGCGCACCAGCCGCGCCTTGCCGGTCGAGAAGACCGCGCCGGCGATGCCTTCGCCGGGCACCACCACCTCGCGCATCAGGGCCTCGGCACCGGGCCCCTGGGAGCGCTCGAAGTGCAGCAGGTTGTCGTCCTGCAACAACAGCACGCTCCACTGCCGGGCACCGAGCAGGGTCGAGACCCGGGCCCCCATCACGTCGAGCACCTGCTTGACCTCGAGCTTCGAGGTGAGGGCTTTCGCGATGTCGTCGAAGGCCGAGAGCTGCTCGACCGTTCGCTTCATGACGTCCAGCAGCTCGTTGGGGTTCATCGGCGCCAGGCAGCGTACACGCGTCAGGTGCCCGGCGCGTCATCGATGGACCTGAGTCAGGCACGCACGGGCTGGGGCGATCGGGAGTCGCGGGTAATGACCACGTCACCTGTCGGGGGCCACCCAACGGGTGGGCGCTGCAACCGGCTGAATTCGCCGCAGCAGCGTCATGGTCCTGTCGTTGCAGTTCGTGGTGGTCATGCTGGCCCTGCTCGTCACGCTGCTCTCGACCGTGTCTCCGATGGAGACCTCCCCTGTCGAGGCGTTGATCGGCGCCCCTCCGTTGCTCACCGCGGAGGGGCAGTCGATCGGCATCGACGGCAAGCCGGTCGAAGATCACCCCTTCCTGGGCATCATCGTCGAGGGGGGCATTCCCGACGGGCTGTCGGCCGGGGTCGAAGTGAGCCCGCTGTCGTTCCTGCGCCTTCACCTGGCGGCGGTGTCGAACGGAGTGGGTCTGGGCGTGCGCGTGGGGCTGGCGCTGGTGGCCCTGCCCTGCTTCCCCATTCGCCCGCTCATCGCCTTCGACGCGGGTTACGTCTTCAGCGGCACGGGGGCCTGGGCGCTGCAGTTCATCAGCGACCCGACGCTGCGCTCGGCGCTGAGCGCGGTGAACGCGGGCTTCCTCGACGCGCACGTGGGCCTCGAGTTCGGCAGCAAGCACTTCGCGGTCGTACTTCGCGGCGGGCTCTCGTACGTCGACGTCGACCTCGGTGGGCACACCTTCACGACCGGCACCAATTCCACCCTCACCGCAGGAGGCACCAGCCTGCGCGGCTTCATTCCGTCCGCGCGCCTCGGCCTGCAAGTCTGCTTCTGAGTCCACACTGTCCAGCCTGCCCGGGTACGCCCCTCGCGTCCCCCTCCCCCCGGTGAGCGTCTGTATCCGGGCAGGCGTTTTTCTTGAAGTGAGCCGTCCCCCCGCCGTCACCCCCCAACGGTCCCCATGAAGTCCCCCGTCTGTGCCCTGCTTGGTGCCGCGCTGCTGTCGAGTGGTTGCGATCTGATCGGCCTGGAAGCGCAGGCCTCGCTGGTCTGTCAGCACCTGACCAACCAGGCCATCACCGTGCCGCCGGGCATTCGCCAGCGCTGGGCCAGCATGCCGCCCGACTCGAAGGTGTCGCTCGACAAGACCTTCGACTTCGCGGTGAACGTGCAACTGCCGCCCGAGCTGCGCAGCGCCGACCCCACCCTGACCCTGCAGTCGGTGACGGTGAGCGCGGCCGACGCGGTGACGCGCTTCGACTTCCTCGATTCGGCCAGCATCACCCTGCTCTCGAGCAACGCGGCGGTGGCACCGGTGACCATCGACTGGCAGCGCGACCCCTCGCAGGTGACGCAGGTGCAGTGGAATGGGAAGGGCTTCGAGATCGGCCCCTTCCTCGAGGCGGGCTCGTTGACCTACCAGCTGTCGATGGTGGGCACGTTGCCGGCGACCGACCTGCTGGTGAACGTCGACGCCTGCGCCTCGGCCTCGATTTCGCTCAAGCTGCCCTGAGTCGCGCGGCACCCGGCGCAGGCGCGGGCGACCCGGGGCGCGGGCCTTCGATCAACCACTTCTCGACGGATCACCCGGTGCAAGGAGCTGGTGCATGGACGTTTCGCAATCGACCTGGAGTGGAGGCGCGTGGTCCACCTTCGGCAACCACACGGGGCCCCCCGACGCGGTGCTGGTGTTCGGTGGGCGCGCGGTGCTGCAGAAGGGCGCGGCGCTGAACGCGCTCTCGAAGATCTTCCCCGCCGACCGCATCTACGGCTGCAGCACCGCGGGCGAGATTCTGGGCACCCACGTGCAGGACGACGGCTGCGTGGCGACCGCGCTGTGGCTGAACCGCTCGAAGCTGGTGGCGGTGCAGGCCTCGATTTCCGAAGCGCGTGACGCGGTGGCGCTGGGGCGACTGCTCGCGCAGCGGCTGGGCCACCCCGAGCGACTCGCGCATGCCTTCATCTTGAGCGACGGCCTGCAGGTCAACGGCAGCCAACTGGTGCGTGGCCTGACCGAGGGCCTGCCCGCGGGCGTGACGCTGTCGGGCGGGCTGTCGGGTGACGACGTGGCCATGAAGAGCACCGTGGTCTGCCACCAGGGCGCGGTGGCCTCGGGCATGGTCACGCTGCTGGCGTTCTGCGGCGACATCGAAGTGGGCATCGGCAGCCTGGGCGGCTGGCAGGCCTTCGGGCCCATTCGGCGGGTGACGAAGTCGACGGGCAACGTGCTCCACGAGCTCGACGGCGAGCCGGCGCTGGCGCTCTACAAGCGCTACCTGGGGCCGCACGCCGAAGGGCTGCCCAGCTCGGCCCTGCTCTTTCCGCTGCAGGTCACCGTGCCCGGCTCGCACCCGGTGGTGCGCACGATTCTGGGGGTCAGCGAGGCCGACGGCACCATGACCTTCGCCGGCGACGTGCCCGAAGGCGCGACGGCCCAACTGATGCGGGCCAACAACGATCGGCTGATCGACGGCGCCATTGGCGCGGCCACCGCCACCCACCTGCATGGGCACCGAAAGCCGGGGCTGGCGCTGCTGGTCTCGTGCGTGGGTCGCAAGCTGGTGCTCAAGCAGCGGGTCGAGGAAGAGCTCGAGGCCGTCGCCGAGGTGCTGGGCACCGACGTGGCGCTCACCGGCTTCTATTCGTACGGCGAGGTCGCGCCGTTCTCGCACGACCAGCCCTGCCAACTGCACAACCAGACGCTGACCATCACCACCCTGTCCGAGGCCTGAATCGGTCGTGAAGCTCCACGCGCTCCTCAGCCGTCAGCTCAAACGCTACTTCCGCGACGGGGTGCCCGACGACCCGCGCGTGTCGGCGTTCGTGACCGCGGTGAGCGAAGCGTACGTGGCGGCCGACGAAGAGCGGCGGCTGCTCGAGCATTCACTCGAGCTGTCGTCGAGTGAGCTGGAAGAACGCAACCAGCGTCTGTTGGCCGACATCGAAGAGCGCATTCGGGTCGAGAGCGAAGCCAACGCCTTCTTCCGGCTGAGCCCCCGACCTCTTGTCGATCATCGGGCACGACCTGAAGCTCAAGCACCTCAACCCCAGTTGGAAGCACACCCTGGGCTACGACGATCACGAGCTGATCGAGCGCGACTTCCTGTCGTTGGTGCACCCCGACGACCTCGAGCGCGCGAAGTCCGAAGCCGGCCGGGTGATGATCGCCGGGTCGACCTTCGACTTCGAGGTGCGCTTCCGCGCGAAGGACGGTGCCTGGCGACACCTGAGCTGGACCGTGACCAGCGACGCCACCCGCTCGCTCTTCTACGCGGTGGCCCGCGACGTCACCCGCGCGAAGGAACTGCAGCGCGAGCTCACCCAGGCCCAGAAGCTGGAAGCGGTCGGCCAACTGGCGTCGGGCGTGGCCCACGAAATCAACACGCCCATGCAGTTCATCGGCGACAACGTGCGCTTCGCCATCGATTCGTTCGGCGACCTGGTGAAGCTGATGAACGCGACCCGCGAGGTGGTGCACGCTCCCGGCGTGCCCCAGGAAGCGAAGGACCGGCTGACCAGGCTCAGCCGCGACCTGGACCTGGACTACCTGGTCGAAGAAATTCCCCGCGCGCTCACCGAATCGAGGGACGGCGTGCGCCGCGTCGCCGAACTGGTGAAGGCGCTCAAGGAATTCGCGCACCCCGACACCGCGCTGCTCGAGGCGGCCGACGTGAACCAGACCATCACCCGCGCGCTGATTCTCTCGCGTGGCGTCACCAAGCACGTGGCGCGGGTCGAAGCGCAGTTCGGCGAAGTGCCGCCCATTCCCTGCCAGCCGGGCCTGCTGGGTCAGGTGTTCCTGAACCTGATCGTCAACGCGGCGCACGCCATCGAAGACAAGTGGAAGAAGACGGGCGACACCCAGCCGGGGCTCATCACCGTGACCAGCGCGCTGGTCGGCGAGCGGGTGGTGGTGAAGATCGGCGATTCGGGCTGCGGCATTCCCCAGGCGGTGCGCGAGCGCATCTTCGAACCCTTCTTCACCACCAAGGAAGTGGGGCGCGGCTCGGGCCAGGGGCTGCCGCTGGTCCGCTCGGTCATCGTCGAGCGGCATCACGGCGAGGTCGCGTTCGAGACCGAGGTCGGCGTGGGCACCACCTTCATCATCAGCCTGCCGTTGACCAGACCGCAGCAGGCCGAGCCGCCGCACGACGAGACCGAGCAGCAGGCGGCGTGAGCCTTGGCGCCGCTCGAGCGCGCGTGCTACCAACCGCGCATGCGCAATCTTGTCGCTGTCATGTTCCTCGGCGTGGTCCCGCTCGCCTTCGCCAAAGGCGAGCCCCCCGCCGCGCCGCCTGCGGCCGCCAAAGGCACCGGGTGCAAGGCGCCCCCCGCGCCGGCCTGCTCGGCCGACAAGGTGGCGCTCGGCCCGGCGACGGCCTCGCCCTTCACCGCGAACGCGGGTGACGCTCCGGCGCTGGCGGCGGCCGACGTGAACAACGACGGCAAGACCGACCTGGTGGTCACCCACACCAACGGGTCGATCGACGTCATGCTCAGCAAGGGCGACGGCACCTTCGACCTGAAGAACACCGACGCGAGGGTGTCGGGCTACGGCCTGGGCCTGGTCGACCTCGACGGCGACTGCAACGTCGACCTGGTCTTCTCGTCGTTCGGGTCCCGTTCGGTGGGGAACTCGGTGGACGTGCGACTGGGCAAGGGCACGGGCAAGTTCGCCTTGCCGCAGAACTTCCCCATCGGCGTCGACAACGTGGTGAAGATGATCTTCACCGACCTCAACGGCGACCGCCGCGTGGACATCGCCTACGAGGGCAACAACGGCGGCGCACCGTCGTACAACCTGGGCACCGGCAAGGGCGCCTTCACCTCGCCCACCGCGTTCGTGCCGCACGACCCGTGGACCTTCGGCGACGTCACTGGTGACGGGGTGGTCGACCTGATCGAGGTCGACGCGACCGGCGCGCGCAAGGTGCCCTCGATGTGCGTGCGGGCCAACAACGGTCGAGGGCAGTTCGCCGACCCGGTCTGCTACGAGCTGACGGTCAACGCGCGCCCCCGGTTCGTGCAGGTGGCCGACCTCAACGGCGACGGCAAGGCCGACGTCATCGTGCTCACCGAGGAAAACGACAGTTGGGTCAACGTGCTGCTCAACCTGGGCGGTGGCAAGTTCGACGACCGCGAGAAGTACAAGCTCGACTTCAACTGCAACGCGTTCCTGGCGACCGACACCAACCACGACGGCAAGGCCGACCTGGCTTGTTACTGGGGCAACACGAACGGCGGGCTGTTCGTGCTGCACAACAAGGGCGACGGCTCGTTCGGCCAGAAGCCCGAAAAGTACCCGCTGGGCGGCGATTCGGGGCGCTCGGAAGAGGTGCTGGTCATGGGAGACTGGCTGGGCAACGGGCATCTCGGCTTCGCCACCATTCAGCGCGGCACCGACGCGGTGAGCGTGATTTCCGCCGAGTGCCGCTGACGCTTCCGCGCCCATGAACCTGCAACTGGCGAACAAGGTGGTGCTGGTCACCGGAGGCACCCGTGGCATCGGCCACGCGGTGGCCAGGACGCTCACGGCCGAAGGGGCACGCGTCGGGGTGTGCGGGCGCACCCGGGCCACCCTCGACGAGGCGGTGGCGGCGCTGCCCGGCGCTCACGGGGTGCAGGTCGACGTGCTCGCGCCTGGCGGCGTCGAGCGCTTCGTCGACGAATCGGCTGCGGCGCTGGGCGGAGTCGACGGCCTGGTGGCGAACGTGGGCGGCACCTTCGGCGGCAACTTCATGGACACCACCGCCGAGGACTGGGTGAAGACCTTCGAGGTCAACCTGGTGCACGCCGCACGCGCCATTCGGGCCTGCGTGCCGCACTTCGAGAAGCACGGCGGCGGCAGCGTGGTCATCATCGCCAGCATCTCGGGGCTGCGACCCGGGCCGCGTTCCCAGTACGGCGCGGCGAAGGCTGCGGAAATCTTCCTGGCCTCGTCGCTGGCCCGCGAGCTCGCCGCGCAGCGCATTCGCCTCAACACCGTCAGCCCCGGCAGCATCATGTTCGAGGGCGGTTCGTGGGCGAAGCGCGCGAAGGACCTGCCGCAGAAGATCGACGACTTCATCGCCCGCGAGTTCCCCTTCGGGCGCATGGGTACGCTCGACGAAGTCGCGAACGTGGTGACCTTCCTGCTCTCGCCCTGCGCCAGTTGGGTCAGCGGCACGAACGTGGTGGTCGACGGCGCGCAGGGGAACCCGTCGGTGCGGCTGTAGTCGAACGCGGCGGTGCCTCGGCGCCCCGTGAAACGGCATGGCGGACTTCGGGTACGCCTGCATCGAGCGCGCCCGCACCGGGTCGGCGTGCCGGGCAAGGACCCGGCGAACCAGCGGCAACACCCTGGGGTGAGGGCCTGGAGCGCACCGACCGGTTCAGGCCTGCGAGGTCTTCCACGCGCGCGCGGCGTGGGCGTGAATGGCCATGCCCAGCGGCGCGGTGAGGAAGACGCCGATGCAGCACGCGGCGGTGCCGAGGCTGCCGACCAGGCTGCCCACGAAGTAGCAGACGGCGAACATCGCGAAGTTGGCGCGGGTGACGGTGCCCATGATGCCCTGAACGTCGAACGCCGCCCCGAACCCGGTGTCTTCGGTCAGGTGGCGGTAGCTGAGCACGGGCATGAGCACGAAGCTGAAGCCGAGGGCGAAGACCATGTACACCAACTGCCCGAGCAGAAAGACGATGCGCGAGTGGGTCACGGCGCCCACCACGCCCACGACGATCATGAAGGCCACGATGGCCAGCACCGGCCCGGCCAGCGCCAGGAACATGTTCCACCCCTTGCCCAGGTAGTTGAGGTTGCCGGGCGGCAGGGTCTGGTCACCGGCTTCGAGGTTCTCGTAGACCGTCTTCGTCCACCCGAGCGCGTTGAGCGACCCGGCGATGGGAATGAGCATCAACAGGCCGATGATGAGGCACTTGCTGAGCCAGTCCTTGTCGTTCAACGGTCCCTTGATGATTGCGCCGAGGTCCAAGTGTGCTCCCGAAGAGAGAACTGCGTGATCGCGCGAGCATCGCCCAGCAGGGTCGCGAGGGCGTCATCTTTCTTGCGTGACGTGTGAGCGCGGCGCGGTGTGCTAACGGGGGTCGACCCATGCGCGCGATCCTCCTGTTGGTGGTGATGACGAGCGGCGCCGCCCTCGCGCAGGACGCCTTCGAGATCGCCGTCTACGGGTCCGAAACGGCGGTGCCCGGGCAACTGGGCGCCGAGCTGCACCTGAACCACGTGCTGGTGGGCCGCACCACCGGTCGCGATGGAGCGCTGCCCACCGAGCACGTCACCCACCTCACGCTCGAGCCGCACGTGGGCCTGGCCACCTGGTGCGAAGCCGGCGCCTACCTGTCGACCGCGCTGCGCGCCGACGGCCACTACGACTACGCAGG
>CAIWFK010000094.1 GCA_903911905.1 uncultured Myxococcales bacterium | reverse complement strand
CGGTCAGCGAGGTCGGCTCGGGGCTGACCACCAGCAGGGCTTCCTGCGCCGCGCCGATGAAGAAGACCACGTTGTCGCCGATGCCTGCGCCGGCATCGAGGAAGATGACGTCGAACTCGTCTTCGAGCTGATCGAGCGCCGTCACCAGCCGCAGTCGCTGGGCATCGTCGAGCCGACTCAACTGCTGCACGCCGTTGCCCGCCGGCAGCACCTTCACGCCACAGGGGCCGGTGGCGAGCACTTCGCTGACCGGAATGTCGCTCTCGAGCAGGTGCCCCAGGTGGTACTTCGGCTTGATGCCCATGAGGATCTCGACGTTGGCCAGGCCCAGATCGCCGTCGATGATCAGCACGCGCTGACCGCCTTTGGCCGCCAGCACCGCCAGGTTGGTGGACACGTTGGTCTTGCCCACGCCGCCCTTGCCACTGGCCACGCCGATGACGCGCAGCGGGTTCTTCGAGCGCCGCTGTTCCCGCATCATTTCCCTCAGCCCGATCGCCTGATCCATGTCACCCACCCGCCTTGACCTGCGTGTCGCGTGCTTTGGTCTGACCGAGCACCAGCTCGACCAGTTCGGCGCTCGAGAGCGCGTGAATGTCTTCGGGCACCCGCTGCCCGTCGGTCACCGAGACGATCGGCCGGCCGATGCGCACCGAGGCCGACAACAGGCTGCCCGGGCCCACCGCTTCGTCGATCTTCGTCACCAGCAGCCGCTCGGGGGACAGCCCGCGGTACCGCTCGGCCGCCGAGGCCATTTCCCGCGCGCCGGTGCAGGCGCTGACCGTCAGGTAGAGCTGAATGCCTTCGATGCTGCGCAGCATCTCGGCCTGGCGGGCCACCGCTTCGCTGACGCTGCGGCCAGCCGTGTCGACCAGCACCAGGTCGGCGTTCGCGCAGCGCTCGATCGATCTGGTCAGCTCGAGCCGGTCGCGCGCCACGAAGGTGGGCACCGACATGATCTCGCCGTAGCGGAGGATCTGTTCGCTGGCGCCGATGCGGTAGGTGTCGATGGTGATCAGCGCCACCTTCAGGCGCGATTCCATGATCGCCCGCGCTGCGATCTTCGCCAGGGTGGTGGTCTTGCCCACGCCCGTCGGCCCCACCAGCGCGATCACCCGGCGGCCCTTGTCGGCCAGCCACGGCGCGCGCCCCGAGACGACCCGTTCGGCCAGCGCCTCGCGCACCGAGGCCAGCAGGGTGGCCGGAGAATGGTTGCTCGCGCCTTCCACCGCCTGGCGAATCGATTCCTGGGCCAGCGACTCTTCGACGCCGCGGTCGATCAGGTGCGAGAGCAGCTCGGCACCCGAGGGCGGCAGCTTCAGATCGCGCTCCAGGCGAACCTGCCCCGACACGTGGCGCATTTCGCGGCGCATCTCTTCCATCGCGCTGCGCAGGCGGGTCAGTTCGTCGGTGACCTGCTCTTCGCGAGCCGAAGGCGCGCCGTGGCGCTGCGATTCGAGCGCGGCGCTCAAGGCCCGCTGCATGTCGGTCGGAATCGGAGTGGGCGCGGGCGCCGGCGTGGGCGTCGACTTCATCGCCGGTGACGCCTTGGGGGGCACGTACGCGGCGGCGGCCAGCGACTTGGTGATCGCCGGAGCGTCGGGCAGGGTGGCGGTGACCTCGATTTCCTTCTGGCGGAACAGGCCGTTCGAGACCTCTCGCGTCGAGAGGATCACGGCGTCGCTTCCCAGGGTGGCCTTCACCATCGCCAGCGCGGAACGGGCATCGGGGGCGCGGAACGTACGGAACGTGCTCATGGTTCACCTCACGACAACGACACAGTGCCTGCAGGTTCGATGGTGGTGCCCGGCGCCAATTCGCGCGCGGTCACCACGAAGAGATCGGGAACGAACCGGGAAAAGAAGTCGAACATCGGCTTGCGAAGATCGGCCGGCGCCAGCACCACCGCCGAGCGACCGGCAGCCGCCAGCGACGAGGCCCGCGTCTCGATGGAAGCGATCAGGCGGCGCGCCACCTCGACGTCGGGCGCCAGCATCGGCTCGCCGTCGTTGTGGCCCAGCGAGTGGCGCAGCGTGTCCTCGGCCGGGCGATCGAGCGTGAGGGCGAAGACGACGCCGTTCTCGGCCACCCGCCCGGTGATCTGCCGCGCCAGGCGACGGCGCACCTGCTCGACCAGGAAGTGCGTGTCCTTGCTGCGCGGCGAGGCGTCGGCCACCGCCTCGAGAATGGTGCGCAGGTCGCGCACCGAAATGCCCTCGCGCAGCAGCCCACGAATCACCCGCACCAGCTCGCCCAGGGTGATGGCCCCCGGCACCGTGTCTTCCACCAGCTTCGGCGCTTCCTTCGCGCAGGCCCCCAGCAGTTCCTGCACTTCCTGGCGGCCGACCAGCTCGTACGCGTTGCGACGAATCAGCTCGGACAGGTGGGTGGTCACCACCGAACACGCATCGACCAGCGTGTAGCCCTTCGATTCGGCCAGCGCGCGCTGCTCGGGCCCCACCCACACCGCGGGCAAGCCGAACGCGGGGTCCTTGCCGGCCGTTCCCGGAATCTGCGGCACGCCACCTGACGGTTCGAGGCACATCAGCTTGCCAAGCAGTGCAAGGCCCTTGCCGATTTCCATGCCGCGCAGGCGCACCCGGTACTCCGTCGGCTCCAGGCGCAGGTTGTCGCGCAGGTGCACCGAGGGCAAGACGATGCCGAGATCGGTCGCCAGTTGCTTGCGCAGCGCCGTCACTCGACCGGGCAGCTCGCCGCCCTTCTCGACGTCGATGATCGGTAGCAGCGCGTAGCCCACCTCGAGCTCGAGTGCGTCGAGCGACAGCAGGTCGGTGATCTTCTGCTCCTTCTTGCCTTCGGCGGCCTCGGGCTTGCGCTTGCCGGTGGCCTCGGCGTCCTTGGTCTTCTGCGCCGAGCGGGCCACCAACCAGGCGCCGATGGCCAGCGGGCCGAACGCCACCGCGGGCAGGCCGGGAATGAGCGCCATCACCCCCAACACGTACGAGGCGTACTTGAGCGCGCGGGGGCTGCCCAGCACCTGGGCCGACACCTGCGAGCCGAGGTCGGCGCCTTCGGCGCGAGTGACCAGCACGCCGGCCGCGGTGGACACCAGCAGGGCCGGCATCTGCGAGACCAGCCCGTCGCCGATGGTGAGCACCGTGTAGGCTTCGACCGCGCGCGACAGGCTCAGGTGATCGCGCAGCAGTCCCGCCAGCAGCCCGCCCACGATGTTGATGCCGGTGATGATGAGGCCGGCGATCGCGTCGCCTCGCACGAACTTCGAGGCGCCGTCCATCGCCCCGTAGAATTCGGTCTCGCGGCCCAGCGCCTGCCGACGGGCCCGGGCCTGGGCGTCGTCGATGGCGCCTGCGGCCAGGTCCGCGTCGATCGACATCTGCTTGCCGGGCAGGG
>CAIWFK010000093.1 GCA_903911905.1 uncultured Myxococcales bacterium | reverse complement strand
TCGGGCACGCCGGTCAGACCCATCACCGCGTTCCTGCACTACGCGATGCATGGCACCGTGCTCAACGCCGAGAACAGCCTCATCTCGACCGAGGCGCCGGGCGCACTCGAACTCTACGGGTCGGACGCGGTGGGCGTGCCGTTGGTCTACCTCCAGAGCTCGGCGGGCGACGTGTCGCCGAACTCGGGCGGAACGAACCTCGCCGACTTCCAGGCGCTCGAACACCTGGGTCGTACCGCGGCGCCGACGGTGCTCGACGCCTGGCAGCGGGCGGCGCCGGCGAAGGCTCCGGCGCGGGCGCGGTTGCAGCGCTTCGAGCTGCCCATCGACCTCTCGCGCGCCGCCCTCGGCTACGCGAGCGGGGAATTCGACGAGTACGGCGGCATCGGCTGTGGCCTGGGAGGCGGCACCTGTCCGCCGACGGTGACCGCGCCGAAGGACGTCATCTGCCTGCCGCTGGCCAAGCGCGCCTTCGTGCAGACCTCGGTGGTGGCGCTGCGGCTCGAAGACGTGCTGCTGGTGTCGCTGCCGGGCGAGCCCACCACCGCCATCGGCGCGCGAATCGCCAGGCTGGGCGCGGGAATCGACGGCGTCACCCGCACCATGGTGGTCGGCTACGCGCAGGACCACTACGGCTACATTCTGGAAGAGCCCGACTACCTTCGCCTGGGCTACGAGCCGTCGGTCTCACCGTGGGGCTGGCGCTGGGGCGATTTCCTGGTGGGGAAGGGCACCGAGGCGGTCGCGGGGCTGGGGTCGACGCAGCCCACCCTCGCGCAGCCTGCCGCCACGCCGCTCGTCACCCGCACCATCAGCGACAGCACCCGACCCGCCGCGCAGGTGGACACGGTGGCCGACCTCGAGCGGCTGCAGACCGCGCGCTTCCGCTTCGCCGGTGGCGACCCGGGCCTGGGCACGCCCGAGGTTGCGCTCGAGCAGGAGGTCAACGGCGCCTTCGTGCCGGTCCTGGCCAGCCCCACCCGCGCGGTGGTCAATGGGCCCGAGCTGATGCTGCGAGAAGACGCCACCCCGACCTTCGCCAGCGACGCCACCTTGACCCCGCGCGACTTCGTGTGGACGGTGGAATGGGAAACGCTGCCCGACACCGTCGCCGGTCGCTATCGCCTGGTGGCGAAGGGCCGCGCGTCGAATGGCGGCACGGTCAGCGCGTACACCGTCACCAGCACCACCTTCGCCGTCACGCCCTCGCATGCCGTGGTGGCCGGCGACCTCACGCTCGACGCGACGGGCGCGCTGAGCATCACTGCGCGGTTTCCCCCCAACCCGTCACTGCGAAACGAGGTCGGCGAGACGGTGGGCAATTACCGCCTGCGCGCGCTCGATGCCGACCCGAACGTCGGAGCGCCCGCTTCGGGTGGCACGGCGACGGCGCTGGTCACCGCTCCCGACCAGTCGACGCAGACGGTGACGCTGACCTGGTCGAACGGCGCGTGGCGGGGGCAGTCGAGCAGCGCGCCGCTCGCCGGCACGACGCGAGTCACCATCGCGACGGGTGGCCTGGTCGACGGCGTGGGCAACACCAACGGAGCGCCACTCGAGCTGAGCGCGACGCGCTGAGGCCGTGAGCGAGGGTCACCAGCGGCCCATCGCGCCCAGGTTGTAGACCTGGGTGAAGCCGTTCGACTTGAGCAGGCCGCGGGCCATCGCGCTGCGGGTGCCCGAGGCGCAGTACACGATGATGGGCTGGTCCTTCGGGCCCAGGGTGCCCAGCTTCGCGCCCAGTTCCTGCACGGGAACGTTCTTCGCGCCGGGCAGGTGACCGGTGCCGAATTCGCCTGGCGAGCGCACGTCGACCAACGCGGCGCCCTGCTTGACCAGCTCGCGCGCCTGGGCCGAGCTGATCTGCCCCAGTCGCTTGAAGACCAGGAAGCCGACGATGAGGAGAACGGGCACCGCGTACTGCAGCAGGTCGTTGGTGTTCATGACTCGGGTGAGAGCCCGGGGGGCGCGAAAGGGTTCAACTGAACCTTCGTGGCACGGGTCGGCGCCCCTGGCCATGGCAACTCGGTTCCCCGAAGAGCGCTGAACCGATTTTTAGCAGTCACGCCCGGGCGCCCGGTTGGACCATCATCGGCCGCATGCCCAGCACTGCCGTCAAGGAACGCCTCGCGCAGGACCTCGCGCTCTGGCAGGTCGACGGGGTCATCGACGAAGCGACCCGTCGCACGCTCGCCGAGCGGTACCGCGCGCCGGGCTTCGGGCTGACCACCCTCGTCAAATACCTGGGCGTCGCCGGAGGTCTGCTGGCCGGCTTCGGCGTGTTGGGCACCATCGCCGCGATGACCGGCTCGGCGCTGTTCGGCTCGGTGCTGGCGCTGGGCGTGGCCAGCTTCTTCCTCTGGGCAGGGCTGCGGCTCTCGCTCGACCCCCAGGCGCGCTACGTGCAGTCGTCGAAGGTGGTGTTGGCCCTGGGCGTCATCTCGCTGGTGGGCAGCCTGGCCGCGCTCGCCACGGCCTTCGGCGTCGGCTCGGGGCCCGCGACGTTCCTGGTCGGCACGGTGGTGATGCCGGTGGCCGTGGCGCTGGCCTACCGGTTCCAGAATGGGTTTCTGTTGCTGCTCTCGGTGATGGGCTTCTTCCACTGGGTGGGCAGTTGGAACGCGATGCTGGGCCGCAACGGCTACGGCGTCGAGGTGCAGGACCCGCGGGTGATGGCGGTGGTCGCGGCTGCGGTGGTGGCCTTCGGGGTGGTGCACGAGCAGCGCTGGCAGTCGCGCGGGCTTCGCTTTCATCAGGTCTACCAGACGCTGGGGCTCGTCTACCTGAACCTCTCGCTGCTCATGCTGTCCATCGAGCGTGACGACGCGGTGCTGTGGGTGGTGGTGCTGGCGGTGGCGGCGGTGGGGCAGCTGGTGCTGGGCGCGCGGCTCGGGAGCGGACTGCTGATGGGCTTCGGCGTGACGTCGATGGCGGTGAACCTCTTCACCCGCTACTTCGAGCGCTTCTGGAACCGGCTCGAGGCGGGCGCCTTCTTCCTGCTCGGTGGGCTGCTGCTCTTCGGGTTGGGGCTGGGCCTCGAGTGGCTGGCGCGCCGGCTGCCCCGCGAGGATGCGTCATGAAGCAGAAGCTGCATGCGCAGATTCGCGCCGAGCTCGCGTTGCTGGTCTCGCAGCGGCTGCTGACCTTCGCGCAGTTCGAGCGACTGGCCGAGCGCTACCCCACCGGCCGGTGGGACGTGGTCTCGCTCGTGCGGTGGTTCACCATTCTGGGCGCGGTGTCGATGGGCGCGGGCGTGCTGTTGCTGGCGCCGAAGGTGATGGACTGGCGCAACCTGCTCGATGGCGGGCTGGTGGTGGCCGCCGCGGCGGGCCTGGCGGGCGGTCGCTGGCTCGCTCGCACGCGAGGGCTGACGCGCACCGGCGCTGCGCTCGAGCTGCTGGGCGCGATGTGCCTGCAGGGCGCGACCGTGTCCCTGGCTACGCACTATTCCACCGGCTCGGACGACTGGCCGTCACTGGTCGGGGTGGACACGGGGTTGCTGCTGGTGGCGGCGTACGGGCTGCAGAACCGGCTGGTGTTGATCGACGCGTGCATCAACGCCTTCGTCTGGTTCGGCGGCTCCACCGGGTACGTGTCGGGGTGGGGGGCGTACTGGCTGGGCATGAATTACCCGGTGCGTTTCCTGGTCGCCGGGGTGGTGACGCTCGCGGTGGCCTGGGTGCACGCGCGGTGGGCGCCCGAGGCCTGGCGGCACTTCAGCCGCGTGTGGACGCACTTCGGCTTGTTCGTGATGCACCTCTCGCTCTGGTTCCTCTCGCTGTTCGGGTACTTCGAGACGACGGTGCGTTGGGACGGAACCGAGGGGGAGCGGCTCGCGTTCTCGGCGGCGTGGGCGGTGTTCTGCCTGGGGTGCTTCGCGGTGGCCAGCGCCTTCGGACTGCAGGTGGTGGGCACCTACGCCACCGTGTTCCTCGTCATCGACGTGTACACGTTCTATTTCCAGTTCGTGGTCCGGCACTCGGCTGAATGGTGGTTCGTGCACCTGCTTCTGGTCGGTGGCTCGCTGGTCGGGTTGGGGCTGTGGGCCGAGCGGCGTCGACGCGGTGGAGAGGCGACCTGAGGCGGGCGCGCCGGGGTTCACCGACCAGGCGCTCGCGTTTCATCACCCCTCGCAGCGTCGCCCACCGACCCTTCGGACGGAGGCGACCCCGCGGTGAAGCACGTCGTTACTTCTTCGCCAGGTCGAGCGCCTTGCCGCCCTTGGCCTTGCAGTCCTTCGCGGCGAGGGTGATCCACCCCTTGCCCTTGCACTCGTTCGAGCCGGCGCAGTCGTGGCCGGGGCCGCTGCACTCGCCCTTGCCCTTGCACTCGTTGACGCCGGAACAGGCCACCTTCTCGTCGGCGGCGGGGCCCTTCGCGTCCTTCTTCGCGGCCTTGTCGGCGGCGAACGCGCTGCTGGCGAACATCGAGGCCACGGCCGAGGCAATCATCACGCCCTTCATCGTCTTGTTCATTGGCTCTTTCAGGTGTTTGGCGACGCGGAAAGTGCGACGCACGGTGGTGGTACGAAACGACGGACGGGGAGGTTACACGACTTGCGCCCCGCTGCAGCGCGACCAGCGGGCGGAACCCTTTTGGGTCATGGTGGCTCTGAAACCCACATGAAGACCTTCAAGCAAGCTCTCGTGGTGTTGGCCCTCGGACTCTCGGCGTTCTTCCTGATGGGCGCCACCCCCACCGTCACCGGTGAAGCCGCTCACGAGCTGGTCAAGCAGGGCGCGTTGCTGCTCGACGTGCGCACCCCGCAGGAATTCCAGGGCGGTCACCTCGACGGCGCGGTCAACGTGCCGGTGCAGGAGCTCGAAGCGAAGCTCGCGACCCTTCCCGCGAAGATGGACCAACCCATCGTCGTGTATTGCCGCAGTGGTCACCGCAGCGCGAACGCTGCCGAGTTGCTCAAGAAGGCCGGCTACACCAAGGTGCAGGACCTGGGCGCGATGTCGAACTGGAAGTGAGCGTCGGCGTCACTCGTCGCCGAGGTGGCGATTGAGCGTCTTGATGTCGATGCCCAGCGCTTCGGCGGTGGCCAGCTTGCGGCCGCCCAATCGCTCGAGCGCCCAGGCCACGTAGCGGCGGTTGAGCGCCCGCAGCGGCTCGACTTCTCCCGAGAAGGGCGCGACCGGCCCTCGCGGAGACTCGAGCTTGGGCAGGTCTTCGGGGCGAATGAGCGCCCCTGGCGCCAGCAACACCGCCCGCTCGAGCGCGTGTCGCAGTTCGCGCACGTTGCCCGGCCAGTCGTGCGCGAGCAGCACCTGCAGCGCGTCGGCCGACAGCCGCTCGACCTTCGAGGTGGGGTGGCGGGTCTTCAGCTCGGCCAGCACGCGCGTCGCCAGCAACGCCACGTCGCCCTGTCGATGGCGCAGCGCCGGCAGCTCGATGGACACCACGTCCAACCGGTAGCGCAGGTCTTCGCGGAAGAGCCCGGCCTGCACCCGCGCGCGCAGGTCGCGGTGCGTGGCGGCGACGAGGCGCGCGTCGACCTGACGTTCGCGCTCGGCGCCCAGCGGCCTGATGCGCCCCGTCTCGAGCACGTGCAGCAGCTTGGCCTGCAGCGCGGGCGGCATCTCGCCCACCTCGTCGAGGAAGAGCGTGCCGCCGTCGGCCTGCTCGAAGAGACCCACGTGGCTCGAGGCCGCGCCGGTGAAGGCCCCGCGCACGTGGCCGAACAGCTCGCTCTCGAGCAGGTTCTCGGGCAGCGCCGCGCAGTTGACCTGCACGAAGGGTCGACCCGCCCGCGGCCCTTCGGCGTGCAGCGCCTGCGCCACCACGCCCTTGCCCGTTCCCGTCTCGCCCAGCACCAGCACCGGCACGTCGACCTGCGCCAGTCGTCGCACCAGGTCACCCACCTCGCGCATGGCCGGGCTCGCGCCGACCAGGTGCTCGGCGGTGGAGCCCAGCTCGAGGGTGGCCCGCAGGGAAGTGCGCTCGCGCCGCACCGCGACCTCGTCGAGCGCGCGAGAGAGGAAGAGCGCCAGCTCGTCGACCTCGAAGGGCTTGGTGACGTAGTGGTACGCGCCGCGCCGAATCGATTCGACCGCGGTGGCGACGGCCGAGAAGGCGGTCATCACCAGCACCGGGCTCTCGGGCGCGCGCTGGCGGCTGAGCGAGACCAATTCGAGCCCGTCGTCGGCGCCCAGCCGCAGGTCGGTCACCAGGGCGTCGTGCTCTCCGCGCTCGAGGGCGGTGCGCGCGGCGGCGAACGAGCCCAGGGGAAGCGCGTCGAAGCCACGGGCCTCGAGGCCATCGGCGATGGACTTCGCCAATTCGAGGTGGTCGTCGACCACGAGGACCTGCACGGGCTTCATGAGCTGACTCCGCTGATGGCGAGGCTGACCTGCGCCGAGGTGCCGCGTGGGGTGCGGGGCTCGAGCGTGAGCGTGCCCTGGTGGTGCGCGACCACCTCGCGGCACACCGCCAACCCCAGGCCCGTACCGCCCTTGTGGGCGCGGGTGGTGAAGAAGGGCTCGGCGGCGCGGGTGCGCGCTTCGGCTGACAGGCCTTCGCCGTCGTCGTCGACGCGGAAGACGACGTGGCCGGTCTGCTCGGCGGCCGACAACTGCACGGTCTGCCCCGGGGCCGAGGCCTGCGCGGCGTTGAGCAGCAGGTTGGTCAGCACCTGCACCAGCATCGGCTCGTTGCCCAGCACCGGTGGAAGGTGGGTCATCGTGGCCACCTCGAGCTGCACGCCCGCCGCCTCGAAGCGGTGCCGCACCAGCTCGGTGGCGCTCTTCACCAGTTGCGCCGGTGCCAGCGGCGAGCGCTCGCTCTGGTCACCGCGCGCGAGCGAGAGGAAGCCTTCCATCACCTTGCGCATGTGGGAAACCTGCGCGCGAATGCTGGCCAGCGCCTCGTCGGCCTTGCCGGGCTTGAGCGAGGGTGCCGAGAGCAGGTCCACCCGCGCCAGAATCACGCCCAGCGGCGTGGCGAGCTCGTGGGCGATGCCGGCCGAGAGCGCGGCGACGGCAGTCAGCCGCTCGGCGCGGGCCAGTTGCTCGTCGCGCTCGCGGGCGAGGGACTGGGTGAGCAGTCTGGTCTCGAGCGCACGCTGCGCCTGGAGCTGACGCACGCCCGCGCCGCCGAACCCCAGCACCACCAGCAGCGCGAGGGCGATGCCCACCACGCTGCGCGCCTGGCTGCGGCGAAGGCGCAGGGCCTCGGGCGTGGCGCTCGAGATGACGGCCACCCGCAACCCCGGTGGTTCCACGCGCGCGAGCCCCGCGACGACTTCGCCGTCGGGAAGGCCCAGGGCCTCGAGGCCGGCGGTGGGCAACACCAGGCTCGGCGCGCCTTCGGTGAAGGCCGTCTGCAGGCCGGGGCTGGCGAGCAGCGCGCCGTCGCTGGCGAGGAAGCCGTCGCGGTCGAGCGCTCCCAACAGCACGCGCAGGTGGCCCTCGGCTTCGAGCTCTCTGGCCGCCGTCAGGGCGATGGAGATGGCTCGGGCGCGGGCCTCGGCCGGCGCGCTGGGTGCGTTCTCGCGCTCGAGCGCTTCGACGCGGTGACCGAGGTCGCTGGCGACGCTCAGGGCGAGCAGCCGCTGGCGGCTGCGCAAGAGGGCCGTGGCTTCTTCGCTGGTGCGGGTGGAGTCCCAGAGCACCAGCGTCACCAGCGCGATGAGCGTCAGGGCGGGCGCGAGTATCCACCACACGGTGTTGGTGCTGCGGCCCGCGTTCATGGAGGCCACGGTGGCATGGGTGTTCGCCCGGTTCCATGGGAAGGGAGATTCTCCGTGTGGGACTGGGAGAGTTTCCCAGTGGGCCGTTTCCCGCGTTCCCTGGGTGAGGGCGGTGGGCGCCTCGCAGGGCGTGGTGTGGTCCGTGCAGGGTGCGCGGGCATGACGTGGTTCATGCTGCTCCTGCTCGCCCAGACGCCACGCGCGCTGACCCTGCCCGAAGCGCTCGAGCTGGCACACACCTCACAGCCGGCGTTGGCGGCTGCTCGCGAGCGGCTCTCGGCCAGTCGGTTCGAGGTCGTCGCCACCCAGCGGGCGTGGCTGCCCACCGTCGGTGTGGGCGCCGGGCTGGTGGCCGGTACCGCGAACAATTCCACGGCCGTGGTGCTCTCGACTGGCTCGCTCGACCTGCCCCGCATCGGCGGAACGAAGACCCTGGCTGACCCTTCGTGGACGACCACCGCCTCGAGCCTGCTGGGCGTGACCGTGCGGCAGGAGCTGTACGACTTCGGTCGACTCTCGCTGCAGACCGCGGCGGCGCGCGCGGGCGCCGACGTCGAACAGGCTCGCGCCGCGGCCATCGGCGCCGAGGTCGACGCCCAGGTGTCCGAGGCCTTCGTCGCGGTGCAGAGCGCGCACGCCGTGCAGAGCGCCATCGCCGCGGCGCTGGCTCGCGCGCGGCTCAATCGTGATTTTGCGGTGCGCGCCGTCGCCGCAGGGCTCAAGGCTCCCGTCGAGTTGACGCGCGCGCAGGCCGAACTGGCGCGCGCCGAGGTGGCCAGCGTGCGGGCCGATGAATCGCTCCAGCTCTCGCGCAGCGCGCTCGCGTCGGCCATGGGGGTGCGCGAGGCCGAGGTCGACGTGGTCGGTGCACTCGACGACCCGGAAGCGCCGCCCGACCGCGAGACGCTCGAGCGAGACGTGCTCGACCGCGAACCCACGCTCCGTGCGCTGCGCTCGCAAGCCCAGGTGGCGGCTGCGCAGGTCGAGCTGGCCTCGGCACAACTGCGCCCCAACCTCGCGCTGTCGGCCACGCTGTCCGGGCGCGCGGGTGGCACGCCGCCGTCGAGCGGCTCGCCGTCGTTCGGCGCCGGCCTTCTTCCCGTGGTGCCCAATTATGACGTGGGCGCGGTGCTCTCGTGGCCGGTGCTGGACCTGCCGCAGCGCTCGCGCGTCGAGGCCCAACGCGCTCGCGCGTTGGCTGCAGTGCAGGACGTGGCCGCCCTCGAGCAACGCCTCACGCACCTGGTCGACCAGGTGTGGACGCGGCTCCAGCAGGCGAAGTCCGCGCAGACCGCCCTCGAGGCCGCGCTGCAGGCCTCGAACGCCAACCTCGAGCAGGCCCAGGCGCGCTTCGAGCTGGGGCTGGGCACCAGCGTCGAACTGGCCGACGCGCAGAACCTGAAGACCGATGCCGAAGTGCAGGTGGTGTTGGGCCGCGCCGCGGCTCGCGCCGCTCGCATCGCACTGGACCGCCTCACGCAGGAGCACCGATGACTGCCACCCCGATTCCCGAAGCGCCGCCTCCGGTTCCCTCGCCTCGTCGGGGGCGGGTGCCGCTCGTGCTCGGCGGGCTGATGCTCGCCGGTCTCGCGGTGGAAGGGGCGCTCTCGCTCGCGCGTTCGCGCACCAGCGCCACCGCCCTGGCCGACGCGCCGCAACAGGTGCTGGTCGCTCCCGCGCGCGCATCGACCTGGCAGGCGCAGGGGCGCTACGTCGGTCGCGTCGAAGCGTGGCAGGCCGCGAGGTTGGGTCCACAGGTCGCGGCGGCCCACGTGCTCGACGTGCTGGTGCGCCCCGGTGACGTGGTGAAGGCCGGCCAGGTGCTGGCGCGGCTGGACTGTCGGGGTGCGTCGGCCAGCAGCCAGAGCGTGGCGGCGCAGGCTCGGGCCATCGACGAGCGGCAGCGGGCGTTGCAGAGCGAAGCGGCGCGCATCGGCGGGTTGCTCGACGGCGGCTTCGTGTCCACCAACGAATTGGAGCAGCGACGCGCACAGCTGGCGGCGAACCAGGCCCAGTTGGAGAGCGTGAAGAGCCAGTTGGACGGCCGGGTGCTCGAGGTCGACGACTGCGTGTTGCGCGCTCCGTTTGCCGGGGAGGTGGCCGAGCGCGCGGTCGACCCCGGCGCGTACGTACGACCCGGCAGCACGGTAGTGGCGGTGGTCGATCGCAGCCGCCTGCGCGTCACCGCCGACGTGCCCGAGACCGACTTTCGCGGCATGCCACCCGACACCGAGGTGCGCCTCCACTCGCTGGCCACCGACGCGACGCTGCGCGCGAAGGTGAGCCGGCGAGCGCCCTCTGCCGACCTGGCCACGCGCTCGATTCACGTGGAAATCGACCTGGCGCCCGACGCCGGCGCCCTGCCGGTGGGCACCACCGTCGAGGTCTTCGTCGACGTCGGCACCTCGGTGCCCGCGCTCGAGTTGCCGCTGTCGGCCGCGAAGGTGAAGAACGGCAAGGCGTCGGTCTTCGCGGTGGCTGGCGACGTGGCGAAGGCCACCTCGGTGCCGGTGTTGGGTGAGCGGGGCAGCTCGCTCTTCCTCGCGGTCGACGCGGGGTTGGCGGCGGGGGCGCTGGTGGTGACCGAAGGGCGTGGGCTCATCGGCGACGGCGCGAAGGTGGTGGCGCGGGTAGCGACCAGCGGCGCGGCGCAGGTGGCGCGATGATCAAGAGCGCCCTGCAGAACCCGCTCGCCGTGCTGATGGCGTGCCTGGCGCTGCTCGTCTTCGCGGCCGTGGTGGTGCCGCGCATGACCGTCGACACCTTTCCCGAATTGACGCCGCCGGTGCTGGTCATCGGCACGCAAGCGCCCGGCATGGCGCCCACCGACGTCGAGAAGACCATCACCTGGCGACTCGAGAAGTTCGTCAGCGCCACGCCCGGCATCGACCACGTGCAGAGCCTGTCGCGGCCTGGCCTGTCCATCATCTACGTGTGGCTGACCTGGGGCACCGACCTCACCACCGCGCAGGCCCTGGTGCAGCAGCAGGTGCAGTTCGCGATGTCGTCGATTCCCAAGAGCCTCGGCGTGGTGCCGCCCTTCGTGCTGCAATACGACCCCACCAACGCGCCGGTGCTGCAGGTGGCGGTGCGTGGCGAAGGCTTCTCGGGCCCGCAGTTGTACGACCTGGCGCAGAACGTGGTCGAGCCGGTGCTCGAAGGCATCGCCGGAGTCGCCAGCGCGGCCCCCGACGGTGGGCGCGAGCGGCAAATCAACATCGTGGTCGACCCGGTGCGCGCGCAGGCGCATGGCCTGAGCTCGAGCGACCTCGCCGCGGCCGTCGCCCGTGCGAACGCGCTGCTGCCCTCGGGCAAGCTGCTCTCGCCGAAGCTCGACGCCAACGTGCTGACCAATGCCGTGCCCTCGCGCGTGGCCGAGCTGGGTGAGGCCATCGTGAAGGTGGAGGACGGTCGCGCCGTGCGCTTGAAGGACGTGGCGCGCGTGGAGGACGGTGGTGGCCCCAACACCCAGGCCGTGACCATCGGCGGACACGACGCGGTGGCGCTCTCGGTGCTGCGCGTGCCGGGCGGCAACGTGCTGGCCATCGTCGATGGGGTGAAGGACAAGCTGAAGCACCTGGAAGGGCTGCCCGAGGGAGTGACGCTCGAGCCCATCTTCGACCAGTCGACCTTCGTGCGGGCGACCGTGCACGGGCTGCAGCGCGAATTGCTGCAAGCCTTCGTGCTGGTGTCGTTGGTCATTCTCTTCTTCCTGCAGAGCTGGCGCTCGGTGCTGGTGGCGGCCATCTCGGTGCCGGTCAGCTTCGCCATCATTCTGTTGGTGCTCTTCGTCACCGGGCAGACGCTCAATGCCTTCACGCTCGGTGGGCTGACGCTGGCGATGGGCCCGCTGGTCGACATTTCGGTGGTGGTGCTCGAGGCCGTGCATCGCCGCCGCACCAGCGGTGCGTCACCCCTGCAGGCCGCGTTTCAGGGCACCTCGTCGGTGGCGTTGGCCGCGCTGGCGGCGACGCTGTGTACGGTGGCGGTGCTGCTGCCGGTGGTGCTGCTCGAAGGGTTGGCCCGCAAGCTCTTTGCGCCACTCGCCATCACCGTCGCGACCGGCATGCTGGCTGGCTACGTGGTGAGCATGGTGGTGACGCCGGTGGCGTGTCGTTACCTGCTGGGCCACCACTCCGCGCCTCCGGCCTTCGCGCAGCGGCTCGAGCACCTCATCGCGCGGTTTGCCGAAGGGTACCGGGCCCTGCTCGAGCGGGTGTTGCCCTACCGGTGGTGGGTCATCGGCGCGGCGACGGGTCTCGTCATCGGTGCGGTGGCCGCAGCGACGCGACTGCCCACCGTCTTCTTCCCCGAGCTCGACGAGTCGATGGAGCGCATCTACGTGCGCTTCGCCGCCGGCACCTCGCTCGACGACGCCAACGCGCGCATGGGGCAGATGGCGAGCCTGCTCGAAGAACGGTTGCCGAAGGGGTCGGTCGAGCTGGTGCTGACCAACACCGGGTTGCCGGGGAAGGCTCGCAGCGCGCTCACCAGCCCCAACAACGGGCCGAACATGGGGCTGCTGGCCATTCAGTTGAGCGAAGCCACGAAGCGTGAGGGCACCCAGAGTGAAATCGCCGAGCAGGCTCGCGCGTTGCTCGCCGCGCACTTCCCCGGCACGCAGGTGCAGTTCTTTCCCGGAGGCATCGTGGCCAGCGTGTTCGCCAACGGCTACCTCGCTCCGCTGGTGGTCGAGGTGCGCGGCGATTCGCTCGAGAGTCTGGGCGCGGCCCAATCGGCGGTGATGGACGTGGCGCGTACCGTGCCCGGCCTGCGCGACGTCTTCCCCGGCCTCGAGAGCGACTACCCCGAGCTCAAGGTCTCGGTGGACCGCGAGGTCGCGGGGCAACTCGGCGTGTCGGCGCGCGACGTGGCGCAGGTGACGTTGGAGTCGACGCTCGGCAACATCAACACCCCCGGCGTGTGGGTCGACCCGACCAACGGGCAGTCGTACTTCGTGGTGACTGGCTACGACGGCACGCAGGTGACCGATGCCGCGTCGTTGGCGACCATGCCGGTGCGCGCGTCGTCGACCGGTGGCAGCGTGTTGCTGGGCACCTACGCGAAGGTCGAGCGCGGCGTGAGCACCATTGCCGTCGAGCGCGACCGACTTTCCCGCGTGGCGACGGTGCGCTTTCAGGTCGAGAAGCGCGACCTGGGCTCGGTGGCGAAGGACCTCGAGGCGCGGCTGCAGGCCGACCCGCGCACGAAGAAGCTCGACTGGGGTTTCGTGGGTCAGGTCGACTTGATGCGGCGAACCTTCGGTGGCCTCGGCCTCGCGCTCGGGCTGGCGGTGATGATCGTCTTCATGGTGATGACCTCGCAGTTCAAGTCGCTGCGGCTGCCGCTGGTCATCTTGTTCACCGTGCCCATGACGGCCATCGGCATCGTGCTGGCGCTGCTCGCCGCCGGTCAGCCGTTGTCGATTTCGGCGGTGATGGGGGTGTTGATGGTGGTGGGCATCGCGGTGTCGAACGGCATTCTGCTGGTCGACCACGCGAACCGGCGCTTCCTCGAGGGGCTCGACGTCACTGGCGCCGCGCTCGACGCCGCGCGCGCCCGCGTGGTGCCGATTCTGATGACCAGCCTGGCCACCATCATCGGGCTGTTGCCCACCGCGCTGGGGCTCGACCCGGAGGCCGCGACCAACCTGCCGCTCGCGCTGTCGGTGGTGGGTGGGCTGGCGTCGTCGACGGTGCTCTCGTTGTTCGTGGTGCCGTGCGTGTTCACCCTGCTCGCGGTGAGGCCGGCCGCGGTGGAATCGCTCGACGCACCGCCCGTCGCAGTGGCTCAGTGAGCGGGTGACGCCGACACCGCGCCCGAGCGCACGCGCGCCGAGGCCACCGTCAGACTCACCAGCAACAGCACGCCCACCAACTGGTGCAGCACGCCGAAGCGCAACAGCTCACCCGGGTAGATGGCGCGCACCGTCACCGTGATGCCCAGCAGCACCTGCAGCGCGACCAGCGCCAGTGGCACGTGCCGGGCCGCCGAGAGCACGCCGCGCGTCGCCCACCACCAGGCCACCACGCCCACCGCCACCAGGTACGCCAGCGTGCGATGCACCAGGTGCACGGCCAGCGGGTCGTTCCACCACCAGCCGCCGTTGAACGAAGGCACCCACGCGCCGTTGATGGTCGGCCAGGTGGGCGCGAACAGCGCGGCCTTCAGCCCCGCCATCAACGCGCCGACGGTCAACTGCAGCGCCAGCGCGGCGAACAGCGTGCGCGTCACGCTCTCGAGGCGCTTCGAGGCCACGGGCGCGGGCTCGAGCGCCAACTGCTCCACGCCCACCCACACGAGCGCCACCAGCACCAGCATCGCCAACATGAAGTGCGCGGCCAGCCGCAGGTGGCTGACGTAGACCAGGTCCTGCAGGCCGCTGGCGACCATCACCCAGCCCATGAGCCCCTGCAGGCCGCCCAGCCCGAAGAGCAGCGACAGCCTCGTGCGCAGGCCGCTCAACTGCCCGCGTCGCCAGAAGACGAGCGCCGGCACCGCGAAGGCCACGCCCAGCATTCGGCCCCACAGCCGGTGGAACCATTCCCAGAAATAGATGAAGCGGAACTCGGGCAGCGTGAGGTGGCTCTTGAGCTGCTGGAACTGGGGAATCTGCTGGTACTTCGCGAAGGCCTCGTTCCACTCCGCGTCCGTCGTGGGTGGAATGACGCCCAGCAAGGGTTTCCATTCGGTGATGGACAGGCCCGAATCGGTCAACCGGGTGATGCCGCCCAGCACCACCTGCACCACCACCAGCGCCGCCATCACCAGCAGCCACCAGCCCACCGCGCGTCGGTTGCTCGAGCCAGCCATCGTCGGCCCCGTGTGCCACAGGTCGGCCTCGCGCTCCATGGGGGGCCGAGGCATCACTGTCGACGGCCAATCGGTCAGTCTGATGGACCGTGGCGGGTTGGCTGATGCGCGCTTGCCTCGGTGGGCGCGACGGCTGCGTTCCTGCACCGTGGGCCGCCATGAGCGTTCGTCTGGCGATGGTTGGAGCCGAGGTGGAAGAGGTGCGCGTGGTGCGCAACGTGCTCGAGCGCGACGGGTACGAGGTGAGCGCGTTCGACGACCGGGTGGCCGCGCTCCATGCGTTGGAACACGATGCGACGGGCATTGCCCTGGCCGTGGTCTTCGGTGCGCCCGGCGCGTTGGACTGGTGCGCGGTGTTGACCCGCAGCCGACCCACCTTGCCGGTGCTGGTGGTGGCCGCCGAGGCCCAGGCGTTGCTCGCGCTGCGGGCCGGTGCGTGTGACCTGGTCCCCAGGCCACTCGAGGCGAACACGCTGCTGACCTGCGTGCGCCGCGCGATCGTCGCCCGGGTCAGCCCTCGCCCGCGCTCGCCCGCCTCGTTCACGCCCGCCGCCGACCTGGTGGGTGAGAGCGTCGCCATGCAGCGGGTGCGGGAAGTGGTGCGTCGGGTGGCGTCGTCGGGCGCCAGCGTGCTCATTCAGGGAGAAACGGGTACCGGCAAGGAACTGGCGGCGCGTGCACTCCATGCCCAGTCGCCGCGCTCGCGCGGTCCCTTCGTGGCCATCGACTGTGCGGCGTTGCCCGGAGCCTTGCTCGAGAGTGAATTGTTCGGCTTCGCCCGCGGTGCCTTCACCGATGCCCGCGCGGCGCGCTCGGGCCTGTTCGTCGAGGCCTCGGGGGGCTCGCTCTTCCTCGATGAAGTGGCCGAGTTGAGCCTCGACCACCAGGCTCGCGTACTGCGCGCACTGCAGGAACGTCGGGTGCGGCCGGTGGGCAGCAACGTCGAAGTGCCCTTCGACGTGCGGGTGATGTGCGCCACCCACAAGGACCTCGAGGCCGAGGTCGCCGCTGGCCGCTTCCGCCAGGACCTCTTCTTTCGGCTCAACGTGGTGCGGGTGCTCTTGCCGCCGCTGCGCGACCGCGGGCTCGACGTGGTGCACCTGGCGGGCATCTTCCTGGCTCGGGCCCGGGCCCGTGACGGCGCGTCGGCGCTGGCGCTTCCGGCCGAAGTGGCGCAGCGCCTGTTGCATCACCCCTGGCCGGGGAACGTGCGCGAACTCGAGAACTGCATGGAGCAACTGGCGGCCCTGGCGCGAGGTGCCCAGGTCGAGCTCGATGACCTGCCTCGCTCGATGCGGCCGTCGGTGACCCCCGCGCGCTTGCACAGCGTCGCGCCGCTCCCGGTGGACCTCGAAGGCATCGTCACTCTCGACGAACTCGAGAAGCATTACGTGCTGCGCGTGCTCGAATTGCTGCAGGACAATCGCAGCCGCGCCGCCGACGTGTTGGGCATCGACCGACGCACGCTCTACCGCCGACTCGAGGGCTGGGGCCTGCCGACCTGGCGCGCGCCGCCCGCGCAGAACCGGGTCGAACGCTCGGGCTGAAATCGGGCAGCCCAAAGCGACCGATGGCTCCTCCAATTCGACGGACGTCGGCCGCTCCACCGGGCCAGCGCGCTGGCACGCCCCCTGCTCACGTACCCACCATGGCCTCCCTGATGAAATTCGATTCGACGCTCGACCTCGCGCAGCTCGCGAAGCTGGGCCACGCCGCCCGGGAACGTCTGCTCGACGCGTTGGTGCTCAGGCACCTGCGGGCGCACCTGGCCACCTTCGAGGCAGCGCCGCCGACCACCCGCACCGAGGTCTCGCATGCGCCCCGGTGAGCGTGTGGTGGCGCTGGGCCTGCTGCTGGTCGGGTGCTCGGGGCCCGCGGTGACCGACGGTGGGCTCGACGGCTCGTCGACGAGCGCGCTCGACGGCTCGGTGACCGATTCGGGAAGCGACGACGCCGGGTCCGTCGATTCGGGGCTGGTCGACTCGGGCGTCTTCGATGCGGGCACGCCCGTCGACGCCGGGTGCCTGCAGTTCGAGCTCGCCGACGGCGGGTGTGAGCCGCTCTCGTTCGCGCGGGTCTGCGGCCTGAGGCGCTATTCCGTGCTGGCCAGTGGCGTGCCGCTCGACGACCTCGCCGGAGCGCGCATGGGCCAGGCCCTGGTCGCCACCTGCAGCCCGGCGCCGACCGCCTTCGTGCCCGACGGCGGCGTGCTCGACGCGCGTGGTGCGCCGCTGCTCGGTCGCGGGGAGGCGTTGGTCGGCGCGGGCGGCACGTACACCCAACCCTTCGTCGGGTGGTACGAGGCTCGCGGCGGAGCACTGGTGTACGACTCGAGCGTCGGCACCTTGGCCTCGTTCTCGAGCGCGGCGGGCACGCTGCTCTTCTCGGCGCAGGTCGCCACCTTCGGGGTGAGCGTCGACTACTTCCTGCTGGAATTCGTGCGCAGCGAACCCCTGGGCCCGTTGGCCATCATCGGCTACGGCTTCTATGGCCCCGGCACCACCGCCGCCGCCTGGTACTTCGAGCACCGCGTGCTGCCCACGCCCGCGGCGTCCGACGCGGCCTGGTACGTGGTGCGGTGGACCGACCTCGACGGTGACGGGTTGCCAGGCGCGGCCGACGAATTCCTGCTGCTGGGGTCGGGCCGATGAGCGCGCTCACGTCAGCTCCGACGCCGCGGCCCGCGCGCGAGCACGAGTTCGGCGAAGTGCTGGTCGACGCCGGCTTCATCGACGAGCGCGAACTGGCCTCGGCGCTCGCCGAGCAGGCGCAGGAAGCCGCGCTCGGGCACTGGGAACTGCTCGGTGGCGTGCTGCGCCGGTGGAACCTGGTCACCGAAGAGCAGCTCGAGACCGCGCTGTTGGCGCAGGCGCTCGAACACCAGCACCTGCACTTCGCGGGCGCTCCGCATTCGTCGGTCACCAGCGTGCTCAAGCGCTCGATGGACATCGCCGGGGCCCTGGTGGGCCTGGGCTTGACGGCGGCGGTGTTGCCGTGGGTCGCGGGCGCCATTTCGCTCGAAGACGGCGGGCCCATACTCTTTCGCCAGAGCCGCGTCGGGCTGCACGGTCGGCAGTTCGGCATTCTGAAGTTCCGCACCATGATTCCCGATGCCGACTGTCGCAAGGCCAGCATCGCCAGTGACAGCCCATTGTTCTTCAGCGCCCGGGACGATCGCCGCATCACGCGGGTCGGCAGCGTGCTGCGCAAGACCCTGCTCGACGAACTGCCGCAGTTCTGGAACGTGCTGGTGGGCGAGATGAGCCTCGTGGGTACGCGCCCACCCACGCTCGACGAGGTCTGGCATTACGACGAGCGTCATTGGTCGCGGCTGGGCGTGAAGGCCGGCATGACGGGCATGTGGCAGGTCTGCGAAGACCGCCACGCCAAGAGCTTCGAAGACGTGGTGGGGCTCGACCTCGAATACCACCAGCGCTGGAGCCTGGTGCTCGACGCCTTCATCATCGCCCGCACTGCCCTGGGCGCGCTCGAGAAGCTGAGGCACGCATGAGCGCGGTGCCCACGCCGGCCTGGGCCGACTGGGTGCGGCTGGTGCGCGCGCTCGAGAGTCGCTTCGTGCTGCGCCAGTGCGTCGAGGTGGGGCTGGCGCCCTGCGTGCGCGGCCGGGTGTGGATTCACGACGGCGGCAGCGTGCGCCTCGGAGACCGCGTGACCTTCGACGCGTCGACCGTGCCCATCGAACTGCACGCGTTCCCCGGCGCGGAAATCGTCATCGGGCACGACGTGCGCATCGAGGGCGGCGTGTCCATCGAAGCGCATCGGTCGGTCACCATCGGCGACGGCGTGACCCTGGGCGGGTACTGCAAGGTCATCGACAACCACTTCCACGCCATTCACGGCGACCGCCATCGTCGGCCGCGGTCGGCGCCGGTGGTCATCGAAGCAGGGGCGCAGGTGGGCCGTCGCGCGGTGGTCTTCCCGGGGGCGCTGGTGCTGGCGGGCAGCACGGTGGGGCCGGCCACCACGGTGCGGCGTGCGAATTCCTCTCAGAGAAAGGCGTGACCGCATGAGCTCCCGCTCGCGAATGAGGCTGTTGCTGCATCGGCTGCACGACGACCCCATTCTGGCCGTCACCCGCATCGCCCAGTTGTTCCGCGCGCGGGTGGCGTTTCGCGGCTTCACGGTGGGCGAGGGCGTGTCGGCCACCGGGTGGGTGCGCGCGTGCGGGCCCGGCCACATCGAACTCGCCGCCGGCACCCTCTTCGTGGGCGGCATGGTGCCCACCGAATTGCTCGCGCACCAAGGAGCCATCATTCGAATCGGCGCGGGCGGCATGGTGAACTACGGCGTCTCGCTCGAGGCCCACCGGGGCATCACCATCGGCGAGCGCTGCCTGCTGGCGTCGTTCGTGCGGGTGTCCGACGCGGCCGACGGGCGTGGTGGACCGGTGGTCATCGGCGACGACGTGTGGCTCGCCCATGGCGTCATCGTCGAGCCCGGCGTCACCATCGGTGCGGGCTCGGTGGTCTCGGCGGGCAGCGTGGTGATGCACGACGTGCCACCTGGCTCGCTGGTCTCGGGCAACCCGGCGCAGAGCACGCGGCTGGCAGCGGGCGCGACCCGCCCGGCCATGGAGGCGCGCCCATGGCAGTCGAACTGAGCGTGGTGGTCGCCACCTACCAACGCCGGGCGCTGCTGCAGCGCCTGTTGGGTCAGTTGGCGCAGCAGACCTTCTCCGCCTTCGAGGTGGTGGTGGTCGACGATGGCTCGAGCGAGCCGGTGGCCCCGTCGCTCGACCTGCACGACTTTCCCTTCCCCCTGTACGTGCTGACCCAGCGCAATTCGGGCGCGGCCGCGGCCAGACACCGCGGCATTCTCGAGGCCAGCGGCGCGCTGCTGGTCATCGTCGACGACGACATGCAGGTCGGGCCGGACTTCCTGCAACGGCACCTCGACGCGCATCCGCCGGGGTCACGGCGCGTGGTGCTCGGGCGCATCAGCGCCGACCCCCGCGTGGCCCACATGCCGCTGTTCGAGCGCTGGTACGCCTTTCGGTTGGACAGCGTGGCGCGGCAGGTCGAGGCGGGTACCCAGCGGCTCGAAGGCAGCGCGCTCTACACCGGCAACGTGTCGATGCGGCGCGCCGATTACCTGGCGGTGGGCGGCTTCGACCCGTTGCTCGAGCGCTCGGAAGACGCCGAGCTGGGGCTGCGACTGGAAGCGGCCGGCGTGGAGTTCGCCTTCGCAGCGCTCGCCGTCACGCTGCATGGGTCCGACCACACCAGCGAAGCGACGTGGTTGACGCGCGCGTTCGCCTACGGCGTCTTCGATTCGCGCATTCGCACCCGGCACCCGACCACGCTGCAGGCCGACCCATGGCGACTGCTCTTCAAGCTGCGCGCGCCGGTACGGCCGTTGCTGGCGGCGGTGGTGCTGGCGCCCAATGCCACGCGCCCCGTTTCGCGCGCGCTGCTGGCCGCCACGCACCTGGTCGATGCGCTGGGCCTGGCGCGGTTGGCCTACGCGGGTTCGGCGGTGGCGTACTCGATGGAGTATTTTCGCGGCGTGCGTGACGAGGCCGGGTCGCTCTGGGCCAGCGTCGACGCGCTCGCGCACCACGTCGGGCTTCGGCGCCAGTGGCGTCGCTCCGCGCAGGGGAGGGCCCATGTTCCGGCACCTGCTCGCTGATGCGCGCGAGCTGCAGGTGGCGGCGCACTTCGAGCCGGGGGCGCCGGGCCTGACCCGCGCGGTGTTCACCACCGACGCTTTTCGCCTGTTGGTGTTGCAGCGCCTGCGTGAAGTCGCGCGCCGGCACGGCATACCGCTGGTGAACGCGGCGCTGCGCTCGACGCAGCTGGCCTTCGCCGGGGTCGAGATTGGCAAGGACGTCACCCTGGGGCCCGGCGTGTACTTCGTGCATCCGGTGGGCGTGGTCATCGGCGGCGACTCGAGAATCGGCGCGCGCGTGCGCTTCTACGGCAGCAACACCATCGGCACCGCGAAGGACGACGGCTACCCCACGCTCGAAGAGGACGTGTGGGTCGGGGCGGGGGCGCGCATTCTGGGGCCGGTGCGAATCGGGGCGCGCGCGCGCATCGGCGCGAACGCGGTGGTGGTCGACGACGTGCCGGCCGACGCGGTGGCGCGCGGCGTTCCTGCGACGGTGACCCGGTGCTCGCCATGACGGTGCCTCATGCGGCGAATCGAGCGAGCGCGGCCTGGCGTCGTGACGCCGCTGCGGGGCTGCCGACGCGAGCCCTGCTGCGCAAGAGCCTGGGGTACCTGCTCGGCACCGCGCTGGCACCCTTCTACCTGCGGCACGTCGACGAGGTGGGGGCCGACGTGCGCGCGCTGTGGCGACCTCGCGTGGTCAACGACGGGTACATGGCCATCGGCCGCGGCACCATCATTCGCAGCGTGAACGTGCCGGTCGAGCTGGCCACGGGCCCCGAGGGCCGCCTGGTCATCGGGCGCGACGTGTCCATCAACTACGGCGTGTCGATTGGCTGCCTGGGTCAGGTGGACATCGGCGATCGCTGTCGATTGGGGCCGTACGTGATGATCGTCGACTGCGACTTTCACGACCTCTACGACCGGGGCCGCCGGCCGCCCGCGCGCGCCGTGCGATTGGGCGACGACGTGTGGGTCGGCGCCAAGGCCAGCATTCTGCCAGGCGTGTCCATCGGTCGAGGTGCCGTCGTCGGTACCGGCTCGGTGGTGGTCGACGACGTCGCCGCCTTCACCGTCGTGGCGGGCGCGCCCGCTCGTCTCATTCGCACCCAGACACCCGAGCTGTTAGTCACGCCCACCCTCGTTACCCTG
>CAIWFK010000092.1 GCA_903911905.1 uncultured Myxococcales bacterium | reverse complement strand
TTTTCAAGCAGAAGACGGCATACGAGATAACGTGATGTGACTGGAGTTCAGACGTGTGCTCTTCGATCTCCCGACGAGCACGTACCGAACGACGCCGCCCGCAGCCAACGCGGCTCCTGCCGAGAGCGCGATGACGCCGATGGTCTGCTTCAATTGTCCACTGGTGGCGAGCACGTCGCGTCCCGCCAGGGTCGGCGCGGCCTTGCCAGCGAGCACGTCCTTGTTGCCCAACACGAGGAAGACCGCGCCCGCGCCCGCGGCGACCACCCCGGGCACGAACAAGGCACCGCCCGCCGCGTCACCGTACCAGTGGTGGGCTTCGGCGGCCGGAACCGAAGACGGGGGCAGCGCCGCGACCGCCGGGTCCCGGCCCTTGAGGTCGGGCGCGGCCCTTTCCTTCTCGGCGGCCTTGTCGGCGGCAGCCTTTTCGGCGGCGAGCTTCTCTGCAGCGAGCTTCTCTGCGGCGAGCTTTTCGTTGGCGAGCTTTTCGGCCTTGAGCTTGGCGAGTTCGTTTTCACACAGGTGCACGAACCCCTCTGCCGCGGCGCTCGCTTTGCTGGTGGGCGGCACGCTGCGCATGTACGCGCGGTACGAGGCGATGGCCGCGACGCACTCGCCCGAGAAGCGCTGGGCTTGCCCGATCATGTAGAGGTAGTCGGCCTTCGACGGGTCGGCCGTATACGCCGCCTTGAACTCGGTGACGGCCGACGGGAAGTCCTGCAGGTTGAAGAACACCATGCCGCGCTCGAAGTGCTCCTTGCTGGTGGCGTCCTTCTGAGCGAGGGCGGCGAGCGCCGAGGTGATCACCAACAGCATCGCGAATCGAGAGATCATTGAGGTGGCAGAGGAGAAGAGGGGTCCCACGTCGAGGGGGCAGCAGCAGGGGTCGTCGGCGCCGCCACGGGCTTCGCGGCGGGTGGCTTCGGCACCGCGACCGGGAGCGCGGGCTTCTTCGCCACCGGCGGGGGCGGCCTGACCACCACCTGCGGGGGCTTTTCGGGTTCGGCCTGAGCCGCGGGCGGCACCTCGGGCACTGGGGGCGTGACCGCGGGAACCTCGGCCACCGCCGCCGACGGCTTGGTGGCTGGCGGCGCTGACACCACTGGGGCCGGTTCGGGAGGCGGCGGCTTTTGCGCGACGATTCGCCAGACCAGCCCCGCGCCCACCAGCACGACCAGGCCCGCGACGATGGCGACGAGCACCCGAAGGCCTCGGCCTGACTGCTCGGGGCTCTCGACGATCGCGAAGTCGCCGCCGCTCACCTCGGTCCCGGCCACGACGGGGGCATCGACCGCCGGGGCGATCGGGGCGGCGACGGGCGCGTCGGCGGGCGGGGGCGAGAGGTTCCCGGTGCCCTTCGAACCGACTGGAGCCAGCCTGCCGGTCGTCCTCGCACCGCTCACGGGGGTCAGGTTCCCCGTGGTCCTCGCACCACTGACCGGGGTCAGGTTGCCGGTCGCCTTCCCGCTGACCGGGGTGAGGTTGCCGGTCGCCTTGGCACTCGCGGGCCCGACCGGCGAACGTTGCGAGACCGGGGTGCCCGAGGCTGAGGGGTCCTTCCAGGTGTCGGCGACGTGCCGCGCGAGGTCCTTGCCTTCGACCTGCGCTGCATTCCAGGCGGTGATGTCGTCGGCGAAGGTGGTGCCCATGAACTCGACCAGCGAGGCTGGCGAGAGCGAGAGGTTGAGAATCCTCGCGGCCGACTCGAGCGCCAGCTGCATCTCTGCGGCTGTCTGGTAGCGATCAGCCGGCTCGCGGGCGATGGCCTTGGTGATCACCGCCTCGAGCGCCAGCGGGAAGCCCGGCTTGACGCTGCTCGGCGAAAGCACCGGCTTTTCCATCACGCTGACCAGGGTCTGGACGTCGTTCTGGCCCTTGTGGAGCACGGTGCCGGTGCTCAGTTCCCAGAGCACCAACCCGAGCGAATAGAGATCGCTGCGTCGATCGACGGGCTGCTGGCGCACCTGCTCGGGCGACATGTAGCGGAACTTGCCCTTGACCGTCCCCACGTCGGTCTCGGTGCTGCTGCGCGCCGCAGACTTGGCGATGCCGAAGTCGAGCAGCTTCACCTGCCCGTCGTAGGTCACGAAGATGTTCGAGGGAGAGATGTCGCGGTGAACGATCTCGAGCGGAACGCCGTCGGCCCCGCGCCGCTCGTGCACGTGGTGCAGCCCCGAGAGCGCCCCCATGCAGGCCGCGATGGCCGGCCCGTAGGGCACGCCTCCGCGAGGGCGAAACACGCGAGAGACGGCGCCCAGGTCCTGCCCGTGCAGGAACTCCATCACGTAGAAGTACCCGCCCTGCGTCGCGCCGACGTCGTAGATGTGCACGACGTTGCTGTGCTGAATGCTCGAAAGCAGCCGGATCTCGTCGACGAACATCGCGACGGTCTGTTCCTGGTTGGCGACCTCGGGCCTGATGCGCTTGATCACCACCAGGCGCTCGAACCCCTCGATGCCGCGCATACGGGCAAGGAAGATCTGGCCCATGCCTCCGGTGGCGAGCGTCTGCAGAATTTCGTACTTCGAGAGCGACGACTCGCCTGGCTGCTCTGGCACGATCAACCCCTTTTCAACGGACCTGCATTTCCACGCGCTGGGCAAAACGCGGCGCGAAACACGAGGCCTTATCAGCATGCGTCATCTTGCGGCCGCGATTCAAGGCAAAGACGACAGTTGTTCATGACCGACGGGGACAACCATCGAGCACACCGACTCGCAGGTGGGCGAAGGTCGCACCACGCCGGCTTGCGGCCGCCACGTCGCGACGATAGTACGGACACGAATGACCGAGCACGACGCACCCCACGCCACGCCGCGGCTCGAGACCTTCGAGGAAATCGCGACCCGCTACCCCGGGCTCGACCCCGAGGCGCTCCACGTCTGGGTGGTCATGCGCAAGGCGCAGACCCGCCTCGACCTCGCCGTCGACGCGCACCTCGCGCGCCACGGGCTCTCGTTCGGTCGGTACCTCGTGCTGGTGCACCTGATTCGCGCCGAAGGCCATTCCCTGAACCCGGCCGCCATCGCCGACCTGTGCGGCTCGACGCGGGCCACCATCACCGGCGTGGTCGACACGCTCGAGAAGGCAGGGTTCGTGGAACGCGAAGAGGACCCGGCCGATCGGCGTTCCCTGCAGGTGCGGCTGACCCTCACCGGCCGCCGCTTCCTCGAAAAGATGCTGCCCGACCACTTCGACCGGTTGATGAAGGTCATGTCGGAGTTCACGCCGGCCGAGCTCAAGACCCTGGAAAAGCTGAGCCAGAAGCTCGCCGCCGGTGCCGCCGCACTCGAGCGCCCCTGAATTTCAGGGTTGCAGCTAATTAGGGGCCTGATTACCACCCGGCCCTCTCACGCCGTACCAAAGGACGTTCGATGGCCAGCTCCGACACCGCCACCTCTGCAGGCCCCGTGGGGCCGCCCATTGCCACCGCGCGACCCAACCGCGCCCGCGTCGTCGCTGGCGTGCTCGTCACCGCGGCGGTGGTGTCGGCCGGCGCGTACCGCTTCGCCAACGCTGGCACCGAGTCGACCGACGACGCCTTCGTCGAGGGCCGGGTGATGCCGGTCGCCGCCCGCGTGCAGGGCCAGGTCAGCCGCGTGCTGGTCAAGGACAACCAGGCGGTGAACGAAGGTGACGTGCTGGTCGAGCTCGACCCCGCCGACCTGCAGGCCCGCGCCGACGTCGCCGCCGCTGACCTGCTCTCGGCCCAGGCCCAGCACGACGCCTCGCAGGCGCAGCTGGCGCTGGCCGAGAAGAACATCGCCGCCAACCTACAGCAGGCCGAGGGTGGCCTGGGCCAGGCCTCGGGCTCGGTCGAGTCGTCGAAGGCCAGCCTCGAGCAGGCCCGCGCCGACGTCGCCGCCGCCGAGTCCCGGCTCTCGCTGGCCGAGACCGAGCTCAAGCGCAGCAGCGCGCTGGTCGCCACCAACTCGGTCTCGCGCGCCGACCTCGACGCCAAGCAGGCGCAGTTCGACCAGGCGAAGGCCTCGCTCGAGCAGGCGAAGGCGCGCTTCTCGAGCACCAAGGCCAACATCGACACCTCGGTGGGCGGGGTGACGCTGGCCAAGGGCCGCTTCCTGGCGGCGCAGACCGGGCCGCAGCAGCTGGCCGCCGCGCAGGCCGCGGTGGGCGTCGCCGCCGCGCGGGTCAAGCAGGCCGAGGCCGCGAAGACGCTGGCCGACCTGAACCTCGGCTACACGAAGCTGCGCGCGCCGGCCAAGGGCGTGGTGGCGCGGCGCAACGTCGAGGTGGGCCAGCTGGTCGACCCCTCGCGCCCGCTGATGGCCATCGTGCCGCTCGACGACGTGTGGGTCATCGCCAACTTCAAGGAAGACCAGCTGCGCGACATGAAGCCGGGCGCGCACGCCACCATCGAGATCGACGCGTTCTCGGGCGAGAAGCTGCCGGCCCACGTCGAGAGCCTGGCCGGCGGTACCGGCAGCCGCTTCGCCCTGCTGCCGCCCGACAACGCCTCGGGCAACTTCGTGAAGGTGGTGCAGCGCTTGCCGGTGCTGCTGCGGCTCGACAACCAGCCCAAGGTGCAGCTGCGCCCCGGCATGAGCGCGGTGGTGCGCGTCACCGTGAAGGACTGACGGCGTCATGGTCGCCAGCACGCTCCCCATCGGCAAGCCCGGGCGCCTCACCGGCAACCTGGTGGCCATCACCGCGGCCGCGATGTCGTCGGCGCTGATGTCGGTGCTCGACATCAGCATCGTCAACGTCGGCCTGTCGGACATTCGCGCCAGCTTCGGCACCCCGCTCGATCAGATCGCCTGGGTCTCGACGGGCTACGCGATGGCCAACATCACCGTCATTCCCATGTCGGGGTGGCTGCAGCGGCGCTTCGGCATTCGCAAGACGCTCACGGTGGCGATTCTGGTCTTCACCGCCAGCAGCATCATGTGCGGCCTGGCGTGGAACCTGCCGGCCCTGGTCTTCTTCCGCATCGTGCAGGGGCTGGGCGGCGGCGCCATCATTCCCACCGCGCAGGCCACGCTCTTCGGTCGCTTTCCGCCGCACCAGGCGGGCATGGCCGGCGCGCTCTTCGCCCTGGGCGCCATCACCGGGCCGCTGCTGGGGCCCACGGTGGGCGGGCTGCTCATCGACAACCTGTCGTGGCATTGGATGTTCTACGTCAACGTGCCCATCGGCCTGCTGGGCGCGGGCCTGGCGTGGACCTTCATCAGGGAAGAGGGCTTCGAGCCTGATCAGCGGCCCATCGACGCGGTGGGCGCGGTGCTGCTGGGCCTGGGCATGATCTCGCTGCAGTACTTCCTGGAAGAGGGCAACCGCGACGGCTGGCTCGAGAGCCCGCTCATCGCCTTCATGTTGGCGGTGGCGGTCATCTCGCTCATCACCTTCGGCGTGCACGTGCTCGAGGTCGACAACCCCATCGTCGACCTGCGGGTGTTCAAGAGCCGCTCGTACCTGGCGGCCACCGCGCTCAACTGCCTCATCGGCACCGTGCTCTTCGGGGGCAGCTTTCTCTACTCGCTCTACTGCGGCGCGATCATGCATTACCGCGCGCTCGACATTGGCCTCATCTTCTTGAAGGCGAGCTGGATCCAGCTCTTCCTCTTGCCCATCGTCGGGCGCAACGTGGGCAAGGTCGACAGCCGCTACCTCATCTTCTTCGGGCTGTGCGGGGTGACGCTGTCGACCTGGCTCAACGCCAACCTCACGCCCGCGGCCGACGAGCACGTGATGATCATGCCCATCTTCGTGCGCGCGGTGGCCTTGAGCTTCTGCTTCGTGCCGCTGACCGTGGCCGCGCTCTCGGGGCTCTCTCCGCGCGACCGCGGCAGCGCCACGGGCCTGTTCAACGCCACCCGCGAGCTGGGCGGCTCCATCGGCACCGCGTTCATGAGCTCGCGGCTGACCGCGAACGCCAAGGTGCACTACACGTACCTCTCGGAGCACGTCGACGCCTATGGCTCGACCGCGCAGGACCAGCTGCGCACCATGAGCGGCGGTTTCAATGGGCGGGTGCCCGACGCGGTGGGCGCGGCCTACGGCGCGATGAGCGGGCGGCTCAACCTGCAGGCGCTCTCGATGGCCTTCAGCGACGGCTTCCTCACCCTGGCCGGCATCTTCGTCATCTCGCTGGTCATCGTCTTCTTCCTCGGCAAGCCCGCCGCCAACGTCGACACCTCGGCCGCGCACTGACCTCTCTTTTTGGACCACGCCATGAACGTCACCGTCACCCTCGTCGTCGCCCTGCTCAGCCAGACCGGCACCCCGCTCGACGCCAAGCTGCGCGCCATGTTCGCCGAGCCG
>CAIWFK010000091.1 GCA_903911905.1 uncultured Myxococcales bacterium | reverse complement strand
GCGCTACGTGGTGCCCGACGGGTATCGCGGCATCCAGCAGCACGTGCTCGGGCCCGGCACGTACAACATCAACCCGCTGGCCTACATCGTGGTGATCGTGCCGACCACGACCCGCAGCGTCGAATGGTCGCGCTCGCCCGACGCCGATGATCCGTTCGACCCGTTCACCGTGGTCAGCCACGACGGCTTCGAGATGCAGGTCGAGGTGCGCTGCCAGTACCGGGTGCTGCCCGAGAACGCGCCCTTCGTGATTCAGAAGCTGGGCACCATCGACGACCTCGAGAACAACGTCATTCACCCGCAGATCGACGGCATCTTCCGCGCCCAGGTCTCGAAGTCGCCGGCCATCGCCTACCAGCAGAACCGCGCCGAAGAGCAGTCGGCCGCCGATCTCGCGGTGCGCGACGACCTGCGCAAGTACCGGGTCGAGGTGGTCAGCGTGATGATCACCAACATCCACCTGCCGGCCGAACTGATGAAGACCACCCAGCAGAAGAACCTGGCCGAACAGGAACAGTCGATGTTCGACGCCAAGAAGAAGGCCGAAGAGCGCCGCATCGAATTCGAGCGCACCAAGGCCCAGGCCGACCAGCAGAGCATGCTGATGAAGGCCCAGGTCGGCATCGAGATCGCCGACCACGAATCGAAGCAGGCCCAGCGTCGCGCCGAAGGTGAGGCCGGTCGCATTCGCACCACCGCCATCGCCGAAGCCGAGCGCATTCAGAAGCTGGGTGATGCCGAAGCCGGCGTCATCTTGAGCAAGGGTGAAGCCCAGGCCAAGGCCTACCAGGACCAGGTCGCCGCGCTCACCGCCCAGGGCGTCACCGCGGTCGAGGTGATGAAGGCCATCACCGCCGCAGGCCTCAAGATCACCCCCGACATCATGGTCAACGGCGGTGGAGGCGAATCGAACCAGGGCGGCCTGGTGCAGGTGCTGCTCGCGAACATGCTCAAGCAGCAGATCGGCGCGACCGCCCTTCCCCTCGCAGAGGCGAAGCCCACCGTTTGAGCGACCCGCGCCCGCTCACGCTGCTGCTCCTGCTGACCGGCTGCGTGACCGCCGGCCTTCGTCAGGAGGACCGGGCCCATTGGCGGCGTCTCGAAAGCGCCCGGCTCACCCTGACCACCAGCCTGGACGACGTCGAGGCCCGAAAGGCCTTCGCCCTGCTCGAGAACGACGTGGTGGCGATTCTCGCCATCTTCGGAGAGCGCCAGACGCCCGTCAGACCCGTCGACGTGGTGGTGGTCGCCAGCGCCTACGAGTTCGACACGCGCTTGAGTGGAACGAGCGAGGTGAAGGCCGCGGGGTTCGTCATTCGTTTCCCCGGCGACCCAGCGCACCCGATTCTCGTGCTGGGGCCTCCCTCGACCTGGCTCGCGACCAACCCCCGCGGCGAATCGTCGCTCGCGCGACATGAGCTGACCCATGTCGTCTCGGCGCACCTCTTCCCCTATCAGCCACCCTGGCTCGGCGAAGGCATCGCGACCTGGCTCGAACCGCTGGAACACGAGCCAGGCCTGGTGGTGTTTGGCGGCGGTAACCGGAGCAAGCTCGCGCTGCTCCTGCCTCGCGTGCCCGAGCGCGGCAAGCAGCCCGACCCACGACCCATCGTCGAGCTCTGGTCTGCCAGTCGAATGTTCGGGGCCACGGCCACCGGGGTCGGGTTCTACCCAAGCGTGTGGTTGCTGGTGCACTACCTGGCCAACGAACGCGCAGAGGCGTGGCGGCGCTTCCTCGAGGAAGTGGCGAGCGAACACGGGCAGTTCGACGAGGCGTTCGGGCACCTCACCGCGGCGGTCGAGCTCGCCTCTCTCGACGCGAACCTGGCGCGGTACCTTCACGATGGTCGCTTCGTCACCGGGCGGGTGGCCGTCGAACCGGCCTCCGAACCGAGGACCGTCGAACTCGGGGCAGCGACCTGGGACCTCGTTCGAGGTCGCTTGCTGCTTCGGGCCAGGAACGACGCCGCCGCGGGCGAGGCACTGGAGCATGGGCTCACGCTCGCGCCCGCCGACGAGTCGCTCCGTCTGCAGAAGATCTCCACGATGAAGGCCAGCGCGCTCCCGGCGTTCGTCGACGACTGGGTCAAGGTCGCCCCGACGAGCCAGACCGCGAGGTACCTGCGTCGCGCCCTCCACGCAGAGGCCATGACGGGCGCGGCGCAAGACCTCGGGGCTGAAGCCTGTGAATCACTTGCTCAGCTGCTCATCGAGTACGTCGGCTCGTTCGACGCCGGCTTGCGCTTCCTCGAGGAGGCGCTGCCTGGCAGCCACGCTCGCTACAACTTGCTCGACTCGAAGGCCTGGGCCCTCGCCGCACTCGGGCGATGGGAGGCGGCCGCCGAGACGGAACGCGAGGTCGTCCGTCGGGCCCACGTCGCCGGTCAGGGGGCCTTCTTCGACCAGCGCCTTGCCGCCATTCTCCGCCATGAACTGCCGTGAGCGAGGCAGTCAGGTCTCGGGGAACCGGCGCGTCCTTCGCGCTGCTCCATGATCACCGTCCTCGACGTTCACTACGCCGGTACCACCGCCCGCGCGGCGGCAGTACCCCCCTGTGTCAGGGAAGTTGTCGCCTCGAGATGAGGCGAGATCCGCAGGGGGCGACGCGCAGAGAACGACGTGACGACCTATTCAGAGAGCATCAAAGAGCAGATGGTGAGGCGAATGCTGACGCCGCCGGGGATTGGCGTGCGGAAGCTGTCGGCCCAGACGGGGATTTCGAAGTCAGCGCTGTGGAAGTGGAGGTCGCAGAAAGTGAAGCCGACGAAGCCGGGCGAGAAGGAATGGACGGCGAGCGAGAAGCTCCGGGTGTTGGGCGGGGGCGCGCCGGCGCTCGAGGGCGAAGCGTTTGGCGCACTGTTGCGTCGAGAGGGCCTTCACGAGGCGCAGGTTAGGGCATGGCGGGACGCTGCCGCCGAAGCGCTGGGCGCGGAGGCGGCGCCTGGTGGGCGCTCGAATTCAGCGCAGCGGCAGGAGCTCACGGAGGCCAAGAAGCGGGTGAAGGAGCTCGAGCGCGACGCGCTTCGAAAGGACAAGGCGCTGGCAGAGGCAGCGGCGCTGCTATTGCTCGAAAAAAAACTCCAGTCGATTGGGTGGCACAGCGCGGTCGAAAGTCCGGGCCGGAAGAGCGACGAGTGATTCGCGCGCTGGTTGTCGAGGCGATGGCTCAGGGGGCCCGCCAGGAGGCCGTGTGCGCACGCATTGGGGTTTCCGAGAGGACCCTGCAGCGCTGGCAGCACAGCGCCCAGGACGGCCGCCACGGCCCGTACAGCGCACCGGCCAACAAGCTCTCGGAGCTCGAACGGCAGTTGCTGGTTGCCGCAGCCAACAGCCCGGAGTTCCGGGACGTCTCGCCCAAGCAGATTGTGCCCAGCCTGGCCGACCAAGGGAGGTACCTCGGCAGCGAGTCGACCTTCTACCGCGTGCTGAAGGCCGCCGACCTCATGGCCCACCGCGGCCGGGCGAAGGCGCCGGTGCCTCGGCCGAAGCCCGAGCTGTTCGCCTCTGGCCCGCTGCAGGTCTGGACCTGGGACATCTCGTACCTGCGCTCGTCGGTGCGCGGCGAATTCTTCTACCTGTACATGGTGGTCGACATCTTCAGCCGGCGCATCGTCGGCTGGGACGTCTTCAAGGAAGAGTCATCGGTGCTGGCCGCCGGCCTCATCGAGCGCGCCTCGCTCGCTGCCGGCAGCCCGAAGGGCCTGAAGCTTCACTCCGACAACGGCGGCCCGATGAAGGGCTGCACCATGCTGGCGATGCTTCAGTCGCTGGGCATGAGCGCCAGGTGCGTATTCCACGCATGCCGATCACCGATTCCGCAGTGAAGCCGATCAGGCATTCCACGCGAAGTCGATCACCCGCGCCCGCGTGACGGGGCTGGTATTTCCTACTTCGACTGCTTCGGCT
>CAIWFK010000090.1 GCA_903911905.1 uncultured Myxococcales bacterium | reverse complement strand
CTGGCCGAGCAGAAGAAGCACGTGTGCATTCTGCTCGACTCCATCACCCGCCTGGCGCGCGCCTACAACACCACGACCGCCTCGTCGGGCAAGATTCTCTCGGGTGGCGTCGACGCCAACGCGCTGCACCGGCCCAAGCGCTTCTTCGGCGCGGCCCGCAACATCGAAGAAGGCGGCTCGCTGACCATCATCGGCACCGCGCTCATCGACACCGGCAGCCGCATGGACGAGGTGATCTTCGAAGAGTTCAAGGGCACCGGAAACTCGGAAATCGTGCTCGACCGCAAGCTCTTCGAGAAGCGCATCTTCCCCTGCCTCGACATCAACAAGTCGGGCACGCGCAAGGAAGAGCTGCTGCTCACGCCCGCCGACCTGGTGCGCATCACCGCGCTGCGGCAGGTGCTGCACCCGTTCACGCCCATCGACGCGATGGAGTTCGCGCTCAAGCACATGCGGCCGACCAAGAGCAACGCCGAGTTCCTCGGCGGCATGAACCGCTGAAGCCCATGCGAACGCTCCTGGGCCTTGCAGGCGTGGCGCTGCTCGCCGGCTGTCCCGCGCCGATCGAGAACTGCAGCAACGGCGTCGACGACAACGGCGACGGGCTGGTCGACTGTGCCGACCCGACCTGCTCAGCCCAGTGCAACCAGGACGCCGGCTTTTTCGGCACCTGTCAGTTGTGCGGCCAGGCCTGCACGACCCAGAACGACTGCATTTCGGGGCAGTACGTCAGCGACCACCCGGTGCCGGTGTGCGTGGCCAGCAAGTGCCAGGCGCTCAACACGTACATTCAGGTGCGCCTCGACCTCGACACCAAGGCCAGTTGGTCGGGCCTGGGCATCACGCCGCAGTCGGCCGCCTCGCGCTTCATTCTGCCGACGGCGCAAGATGGCAGCGCGGTCACCTGCGCGGTGCTGACGGCCGCCGCTGCCGACAAGCTCAACCCCTCGAGCCTGGAGCAGGTGAAGAAGTTCCAGATTCTGGGGCTCGACGTTACCAAGCTGGGCAACCCGAACCTGGGGCAGGGCGTACCACTGCCGCTGGTCAACACCGCCACCAGCGACGGCCACACCTTCCTCATCTGGGAAGAGCTGTGGAGCGGGTTGGTCGATTCGCAGACCAAGATGCCCAGCGGGCGGCGGTATGGGTACGGGTGCTTCGAAGCCGCGGCTGACGTGGGCGGGCCGCTGGTCGCCACCGACGACTGCACCGCGCCGGGCACCTGCCGTGATTTCAAGCTGGTGATGCCCGCGCCACAGCCCTGAGCGGCGTTTCTGCTAGCGTCGCTCACCATGATGCTTTCCATGGTGGTGCTCGCGGTCGTCTCGCAGTCACACAGCCCGAAGATCATCGAAATCGGCCAGGGCAAGCCCGTGCCGGTCCTGCGCCAGGAAAACGTGGTGCGCCCGGTGAACTCGAAGTCGGTGAAGTCGGCGAGCGGAACGAGCGCGACCGGCTCGACCTCGAGCGCCCAGGCCACCACCACGGTCACCAACACCGACGCGAAGGCCAGCGACGACGCCGCGGCCGCGCAAGACGATCAGGCGAAGAAGGAACGCGACGCCCAGGCCAGGCAGGACCAGGAGCGTCGGCACCGCGAGGTCGAGCAGGCCGCCGAGGCCAGCCAGGAAGAGTGGCGCAAGGCCGCCAACGCGTTGACCGGCAACTGACGCCTCAGCTCTGCGGCGGCTTCTCGGCCCCGTCGTCTTCGGCCGCCAGCTTCCGGTAGATGGTGCGCGCCGCGATGCCCAGCATGCGCGCGGCCAGGTTCTTGTCGCCCTTGGTGTGGCGCAGCGTCTCGTGAATGACCCGCCGTTCGATCTCCTCCATGGGCGTGCCGATGGGGAAGACGATCTGCGACGCCGCCCCGATGGGGCCCTTGCGCACCGCTTCAGGCAGGTCGCCCACGTCGATCGACTCGGCGCGGGTCAGCACCACCGCGCGCTCGACCGCGTGCTCGAGCTCTCGAATGTTGCCGGGCCAGGCGTAGTTCTCGAGCAGCGACTGCGCGGCGTCGGTGAAGGCCCGCACCGCCTTGGCGTTCTTCGCGGCGTAGCGACGCAGGAAGTGCTCGGCCAGCAGCGGCACGTCTTCACGGCGCGAGGCCAGGGAAGGAATGCGCACCTCGACCACGTTGAGCCGGTAGTACAGGTCTTCGCGGAAGCGCCCCTCGGCGATTTCCCGCGAGAGGTCCTTGTTGGTGGCGGCCACCACGCGCACGTCGACCTTGATGGTCTGGGTGCCACCGAGCCGCTCGAGCTCGCCTTCCTGCAGCACGCGCAGCAGCTTCACCTGGGCTGACGCGCTCATCTCGCCGATTTCGTCGAGGAAGAGCGTGCCGCCGTTGGCGCGCTCGAAGCGGCCTTCCTTGCGGGCCACCGCGCCGGTGAACGCCCCTTTTTCGACACCGAAGAGCTCGGCCTCGAGAATCGATTCGGGCAGCGCCCCGCAGTTGATGGCGATGAACTGGGTCTTCGCGCGCGGCGAATTCTCGTGAATGAAGCGCGCCGCCAGTTCCTTGCCGGTGCCCGATTCGCCGATCAGCAGAATCGACGCGGTCGACGGGGCGGCCTGGCCCAGCAGCTCCATGAAGGCGCGGAAGGCGGGCGACTGGCCCACCAGGGTTCGGGTGCCGATGGCGGCCAACTGTGCCTTCAGGTCGCGGTTCTCGGCGACCAGGGCCTGCTTTTCCATGGCCTTCTGCACCGCCATCACCAGCGAGTGGCGCTTGAGCGGCTTGGTGACGAAGTCGTACGCGCCCTCGCGCATCGCATTCACCGCGGTCTCGACCGTGGCGTAGGCGGTCATCAGCACCACCTCGACGTCGGGGCGCATGGCGCGCGAGGCCTTGAGCAGCGCCTGGCCATCGACGCCCGGCATCATCAGGTCGGTGACCACCACGCCGATCTCGGGGCGGCGCAGCAGCTCGAGTGCTTCCTGCCCGTTGGCGGCGCTCAGCGTGGCCACGCCTTCCTTCTGGAAGATGCGGCACACCGAGTCGAGGTTGGCCCGATCGTCGTCCACCACCAGCACCGTCGAACTCACGTGGTCCTCCGCTCGCGCGTCAGAAGCAGCTGCCCAGGAAGAGGTCGCAGAGCCCCGAGCAGCAGTCACCGTCGGCCCCGCAGCTCTGCCCCGACGCCAGGCACGCGCAGATGCTGGTGGTGGTGCCGGTGAAGGTCCAGCAGCCGTAGTTGTCGGCGGCGCGGCAGACCGCCGAGCTGCTGCACGACTCGAAGCAGGTGCCGATGTTGTCGCCGAACGAGGCCACGAAGTCGCACGCCCCGCCCGAACCGCAGGCGTTCAAATCGCCCCGGCACAGCCCCGCGCAGTACCCGTTGGGCCAGTCGGAGCCGGTCAGGCATGCGCCCGTCTCGCACTGTGAACCCGAGCTGCAGGCCGCGCCGTACTTGCCCAGGTTCTTGTTCTTGGTCGTGCAGAGCTTGCTCCACGGGTTGCACCCGTAACCGGTGCCACTGCCGCCGCATTCCGAGTCGGCGGTGCAGAGCGGAATGCAGATGTTGTTGGCGTTGCTGGTGTTGGTGTCGGGGTCGGCGCAGGCGTAGCCGGTGCGGCAGCCGCCACTGGTGCCCAGCCCCGTGCCGGTGCAGGGCGGGTAGCAGCGGTTGAAGGCGGTGTTGTTGGTGGTCACGCAGCGACCGCCGTTGCAGCCCGCGCCGCTGGTGAGGTTGCAACTGGTGGCATTGGTGCACCACCCGTGGGGCGCGCCCGTGGTCGCCTCGTTCAGACAGGCGCCGCTCGCGCACTGCGAATCGAGCGAGCAGGGCTGGCCGTCGGCGAGGTTGGTGCCCGAGCCGCCACCCGTTGCCGTGCCTCCGCCGGTCGCCGCGCCGCCGCCCGTCGCCGTGCCACCACCGGTCGCCGCGCCACCGCCGGTCGCCGCGCCACCGCCGGTGGCAGTGCCACCGCCCGTCGCAGCGCCGCCACCCGTCGCGTT
>CAIWFK010000089.1 GCA_903911905.1 uncultured Myxococcales bacterium | reverse complement strand
GGCACGGTGGTGAGCCCGCCTCCGACCAGTGATCGCGCGGACGCAGGCTGCCAGTAGCCGCGGCGTCGTTGCTGGCCCAACTACTTGCAGCTCTTGTCCGCCGCGCAGTGCCCCGCGCCGCCCGCGGTCGTCATGCACGCCGTACCGACCGGGCAATCGACCACGTCGAAGCAATCGATGAGCTGGTCGCCATCGTCGTCGATCAAGTTCGCGCAGTTCTTCTCGCTCTTCTTCTTCCCCGCGCACGCGCAGTCCATGCCGCCGTCGTGTGAGCAGCTCTGACCGTCGCAGGTGGTCTCACCGCAATCGACGACGCCGTTGCAGTCGTTGTCGACGCCGTCGGCACAGAGCACCGAACCAACCTCGGCAATCTGCACGCCGCCGTTGCACTTGCAGGCCTGGTTGGCAGTGCACTGGAAGTAGATCTCGGGAGGCGTGCAGAACCGGCCCACGCAGTCGGGGTCGAGGCAGTCGGTCTTCCCGTCGTGATCGTTGTCGACGCCGTCGGTGCAGTCGGTCTCGCTGACCCCGCCGTCGACCACGCACGTGCAGCCCTTGGCACACGCACCTCCGAGGCAGTCGGGGTCGAGACAGTCGATTTTCCCGTCGCCGTCGTTGTCCATGCCGTCGGAGCAGAGCGACTCGCTCTTGCCGAGATCCTTGCACGTGCACCCCGTGCCGCAGACGCGCCCATCGCAGGTCGGGTCGGCGCAGTCGGTCAGGCCATCACCGTTGTTGTCGGCGCCGTCGAAGCAGATGCTCTCGAGGTTCTTCACGCACATGCCCGCCGAACAGATGAGGTGTTCGTCGCACACGTGGTTACACGACCCGCAGTTGGTGGGGTCGTTGCGGAAGTCGAAGCCGTCGTCGATCTTGCCGTTGCAGTCGTCGTCGAGCCCGTTGCAGACCTCGGCCTTGCCGGTGTTGTCGATGCGCCCGTCACAGTCGTTGTCGATGCCGTCGCACACCTCGGGGCCGGTGGGCTTGCAGCAACTGCCCACGCCTTGAGCAACCGCGCACTTGAAGCCGTCGCCAGCGCAATCGGCGTCGGTCGCACAGCGGTATTTCAGGTCGTCCCGAAAGGTCGCCTGGCACGCGGCGAAGCCCAGAAGCGCGCCGAGGGTGAGCGACAGGAGCTCCCCGCGAAGGTGAGCGGTCATAGGTCCCCAAAGTCATGGATCGTGGGCCGAAAGGCAAGTGTCGAGTGCGGCGTTTCGCGATAGAGTTCCGCCCCAGACCCCATGAGTGAACCAGTGATCCGATCGGTGCTCCGAAGCGCGTGTGTGCTGGCCCTGACCGTGATGGCGGGCTGTCAATGCCAGACCCCCATCGGCACCGAGGACGCATCGGTCGACGCGGGCCGCCGTGATGGCGGTGACGACCAGGACGCCGGCCCCGACGGCGGCATGATGATGACCGGCGACGGCGGCTGTGGCCTGGTGACCTGCGCCTCGGCCAACGCCAACTGCGGGCCCATCGGTGACGGCTGCGGCAACCTGCTCGACTGCGGCAGTTGCACCCTGCCCGCGACCTGCGGCGGCGGCGGCATGGCCAGCGTCTGCGGCGGCGACGCCGGCTGCATTCCCACCACCTGCCAGCAACTGGGCGCCGAGTGCGGCCCCATGGCCGACCGCTGCGGCGGGCTCATCAACTGCGGCGCGTGCGCGTTGCCCGAGACCTGCGGCGGTGGCGGCCTGCCCGGTCGCTGCGGCCTGTCGGGCACCAATACCGACGGCGGCGCGTGCATTCCCACCACCTGCGCCATCGCCGGCGCGCACTGCGGCGTGATCGGTGACGGCTGCGGCAACGTGATCAATTGCGGCAGCTGCGCGGGCGGCAAGGTCTGCGGCGGCGGCGGCGTGCCCTACCAGTGCGGCGGCGGCAGCTCGTGCACCGTCAAGACCTGCGCACAGCTCGGCGCCACCTGCGGCGCGGTCGGTGACGGCTGCGGCGGCATTCTGAGCTGCGGCACCTGCACCGCCCCCCAACGTCTGCGGCGGCGGAGGCACCCCCAACGTCTGTGGCGGCGGCGCGACCTGCACCTCGAAGACCTGCGCCCAGCTCGGCGTCAACTGCGGCGCCATCGGCGACGGCTGCGGCAACATCATTCAGTGCGGCACTTGCGCGAGCGGCACCTGCGGCGCGGGCGGCGTGCCCAACGTGTGCGGTGGCAACAGCGCCTGCGTGCCGAAGACCTGTGCGGCGGGCCAGTGCGGCACCATCGGCGACGGCTGCGGCCACACCCTCAACTGCGGTTCGTGCACGGTCGCGGGTCAGACCTGCGGCGGCGGCGGCACCCCCAGCGTGTGCGGCGCGCCCGCGGTCTGCGTGCCCAAGAGCTGCGCGCAACTGGGCGCCAACTGCGGCCCGGTCGGTGACGGCTGCGGTGGGCTGACGGCCAACTGCGGCACCTGCAGCGGCCTCGACATCTGCGGCGGCGCCGGCCTTCCCAGCGTCTGCGGCAGCGTCATTCCCGACGGCGGCACGGCCTGCACCAACCTCTGCCCGCACCAGGTGATGTGCCCCAACATGCCCTCGGGCACCACCATCACCGGCACCGTGTACGCGCCCACCCAGGCCGACGCCGGCTACGGCAACCCCGACCCCATTCCGGGCGCGCTGGTCTACGTGCCCAACGGCACGGTCACGCCCTTCGCCAACAACGGCGTGACCTGCGACCAGTGCACCGACGGCGTGAGCGGCAGCCCGCTCATCTCGGCCACCTCGGCCACCGACGGCACCTTCACCCTGAACAACGCGCCCTGCGGCGTCGACGTGCCCGTGGTCATTCAGTTGGGCAAGTGGCGTCGGCAGATCACCGTGCCCTCGCCGGCCTGCTGCACCAACACCGCGCTGACCCAGGAGCAGACCCGCCTGCCG
>CAIWFK010000088.1 GCA_903911905.1 uncultured Myxococcales bacterium | reverse complement strand
CCACCGCACGCTCGACCACGTTGCCCAGCTCGCGCACGTTGCCCGGCCAGTCGTACGAAAGCAGCGCGTTGAGCGTACCGGGAGCCAGCCCCGTGACCCGCTTGCCGTGCAGCTCGTTGTACTTCTCGATGAAGTGCGTCACCAACTGGGGCACGTCGCTCTTGCGGCGGCGCAGCGGAGGCAGCGTCACGGTCACCACGTTGAGCCGGTAATAGAGATCTTCGCGGAACTTGCCCGCCTTCACCTCGGCCGCCAGGTCCTTGTTGGTGGCCGCGACCACGCGCACGTCGACCTTCACCGTGCTGGTGCCGCCCACCCGCTCGAACTCGCGCTGCTGCAACACGCGCAGCAACTTCACCTGCACTCCGGGCGTGATGTCGCCGATCTCGTCGCGGACCAGGGTGCCACCGTCGGCCAGCTCGAACCGACCTTCGCGTCGCCCCACCGCGCCGGTGAAGCTGCCCTTCTCGTGACCGAACAGCTCGCTCTCGAGCAGCGATTCACTGAGCGCCGCGCAGTTGACCTTCACGAACGGCTTCGACGCGCGCGGGCTCTCTTCGTGGGTCGCCTGGGCGATGAGTTCCTTGCCGGTGCCCGACTCGCCGAGCACCAACACGGTGGCGCGGGTGGGCGCGGCGCGCTTGACCACGTCGAAGACCGCTTGCAGCTCGGGCGAGTCACCGACGATGTTGGTGAACTTGTACTTCTCGCGAATGCGCTCGCGCAGCGTCTGGTTCTCCTTGACCAACTGCACCTTCTCGAAGGCCTTCTCGAGCCGCGCCAGCACGCTGGACACGTCGAGCGGCTTGGTCAGGTAGTCTTCGGCGCCCGACTTCATGGCCTGCACCGCAGTCTCGATGCTGGCGAAGGCCGTCATCATGATGAACATCGACCCCTGCCCTTCCGCCCTGGCGCGGGACAAGAAGGTCAGGCCGTCCATCTTCGGCATGCGCACGTCGCAGAGCACGGCGTGCGGTTGGAACTCGTGCAGCATGGCCAGGCCCGCTTCACCGTCGCCCGCCTCGGCGACCTCGTACCCCTCTTCCGAGAGGATGGTCTTGAGCGCGTCGCGGGCGTTCTGCTCGTCGTCAACGATGAGGATTCGGCTTTTCATGTGCACTTTCTGCGTTTTGGCGCGAGTTCTGCGTCAGCGAACCACAAGTACGGGGCGTTGGGAGATGTGAACGAGTCGATCGGTGGTGCTGCCGACCAGCATGCGCGAGACCGCACCCCGGCCCTTGCTTCCAACCACCAGCAAATCGGCATTCTCTTCCTCACCCAGCTCGCACAGACGCTCGGCGGGCGTGCCGGTCAGACACATGCGGCGAAGCTGCGGGCGCCCCAATTCCCGAGCGGCGGACTCGAGCATGACCTCGGCGGCCTTGAGCGATTCCTCGGTGAAGTCGGCGGGGAACGGAATGTCCGACGGAATGACCACCGGCGCCACCACCGCGACCAGGGTCACCTCGCCCTTCGTCGCATCGGCGATGGTGAGCGCTGTCCGTGCGGCGTGAAGCGAACTCGGGGAACCGTCGACTGCCACGAAAATCTTGCGCATGACGCACCTCCTGCACCTCTGAAATGCACGATCGCGGCCAAGCACGAGCCTTGCGTGAACGTTTCCTCATGAGCCCACTCCTCCTCGCGCTGACCCTGCTGTCGCAGACCCCCGCTCCAGCCGCGCACGCGAAGTCGCCACAGGTCGAGGCGAAGAAGGACAAGGGCGACACACCGCCCAGGGTGCTCAGCGAGCTGGCTCGGCAACTGCTCAGGCCCCGCATGGAGCGCCACGGCCACGACATGATGATGCTGGTGCAGGGCGTGCTGCTGCTGCAGCGCGACGTGGTGGCCGAGCTGGCCAAGAACATCGCCGCCGAGCCGCGCCTGACGAGGCCGATGGTGGGTGGTGAAGACGACCTCAACGCCGCCCTGCCCGAGCGGTTCTTCGTGCTGCAGGACGAGCTGCACTCCCGGGCCGGAACGCTCGCGACCGCGGTGAAGACCGACTCCGACGTGGCGCTGGCGGCGCGGCTGGGCGAAATGATGCAGACCTGCGTGAGCTGCCACTCGACGTTCTTCCCGCAGACCGACGGCGGCATGCCCTGAACGCAACCGGCTCTCGAGGGGGCGTTGACGGGCTGGGTTCCCGCTGCCGTGCGGTGCACGACCAGCACCTCGGGGCGTGACGTCTGGTTCTGGCGTTTCTGGCAGTCACTCTCGTTGTGGGGACAACAAAAGCGACTGCCAGAACGTTCGCCACCGTGCCGCGCGCTGCAGACGAGCTCAGCACCTTCGGTGGTCGTCACGCGCCGAGGGGCTGGCGGTGGTTCGCAGGGCAAAGGAGCCAGGTCGCCCCACCCGCGCTCGCGGCCGTTCCTCGACTCAGTGGTGCATCGGCGGCGCCATGAACCGCACCGGAATCACCCGCTGACTGCCGTTGGTCTCGTCCTTCACGGTCAGGGTCAGCTCGACCGGCGTCATCGACAGCGACGAGGTCGGAATCGAGACCATCACCGGCACGTGCGCGTCGGTCAGCGACTTGAGCTCGATGGTGGGCGTGCCCACGCTGATCTCAGCCCCCGACACCGGAGCGGTGAGCGCCAACGAGAACCGCGCCTCGGCCGGGTTCTTGTTGGTCACGTGCACCTCGAACGCGTTGCGCACCACCTCGCCATCGACCACGAACGGGTTGGTGCCGTGCTGGCGGAATACGTTGGCCTCGAAGGGCGTGCGGTTGACCAACGAGACGCCCAGCGTGCCCGCCGAGAGCAGCATCAGCGCGCCGTACACCATCAACCGCGGCCGCACCACGCGACGCGCTCCGCCCGAGAGCTCGGTCTGCGACGCGAAACCCACCAGGCCGGTGGGCCGGTTCAGCTTCACCATCACTTCGTCGCACGCGTCGATGCACTGGTTGCAAGCCAGGCATTCCATCTGCAGCCCGTTGCGAATGTCGATGCCGGTCGGGCACACGTTGACGCACTTGCGGCAGTCGACGCAGTCGCCGACCTTCGGCGCGCCGGTCTCGAGGGTCTTGTGCGCCTTGCCTCGCGGCTCGCCCCGCTTCTCGGCGTACGCGACGGTCACCGAGTCGCGGTCGTGCAGCACCGACTGCAGCCGCCCATAGGGGCAGAGCACCACGCAGAACTGCTCGCGGAACCAGGTGAAGTTGAACATCAGAATGGCGGTGAAGCCGGTGGTCAGGCTGAAGGCCTCGAGGTGAGTGCCCGGCCCTTCGGCGATCATCAGCCACAGCTCGCGCGGCGAGACGAAGATGGCGGTCGCGGTGTGGGCGATGACCATCGACACCAGCAGGAACGCGGTCAGCTTCGCCACCCGACGCAGCACGCGCTCGCCGGTCCACGGCTCGTTGGCCTGGCGCAGGCGCTTCTCGCGCGGGCCTTCGAAGAAGCGCTCGATGGGGCGGTACACGCCCTCGAGGAACACCGTCTGCGGGCAGCCCCAGCCGCACCACACGCGACCGCGCCAGGCGGTCACCAGCAGCAGCCCGAAGGCGAAGGTCAGCAGCAACAACAGCACCATCCAGAAGTCCTGGGCGTTGAAGGTCTGACCGAAGAGGAAGAAGCGGCGGCCGGCGACGTCCAACTGCACCATCGGGTGGCCGCCCATTGGAATGAAGGGGGCCAGCACGTAGAAGCCGATGAGCGCGACGAAGCCCAGGCGGCGCAGCCGAATCCACCGGCCGTGCACGTCCGCGGGAATGATGTAGTTGCGAGACCCGTCGACCTTCATCGACGAGAGAATGGGCGCTGGCGAACTCACGGTGTCGACCTTCCTTCTGGTGTGAGAGCCCGCCAGGCTGCGCGGGGGTTCAGACGGCTTCCCCCCGCGAGCGGACCGCCGGGTCGTTCAGTTGACCGGGTCGCCCTGCGGCGCCTTGCCGCCGGCCACGTTGGTGTTGCGAATGGACAAGATGAACGCGGTGACCTTGCGCACCTTCTCGGCACCCAGAATGGGGCCCCACGAGGGCATGCCCTTCTCGGGGTAGCCATCGGTCATCGACTTGGCGATGTCGGTGGGGTTGGCGCCGTGCAGCCAGTAGTTGTCGGTGAGGTTCGGGCCGACCAGGCCCGCGGCTTCGGGGCCGTGGCACGAAGCGCAGGTCGACGCGAAGACCTGCTTGCCTTCGGCGACGATCGCCGGGTCCTTCGCCAGCGAGGCCAGCGCGTCGTCGCTCATGGGGTTGGCCGCGTTGCGCGCCTTCTTCAGCGCGTCGATCTCGTTCGCGTATTCCACGGGCGGCGAGGGCAGCAACTTGAGCGTGTGGTACACGAACCAGTACCCGAACATGAAGACGATGGTGGAGAAGAGAATGAACAGCCACCAGTTCGGCAGGTGGTTGTCTTCTTCTTCGATGTCATCGTAGCGGCGGACGATCTTGTCGTTGGGCGCGTTCACGGCGTCACCTCGGTCGTGGTGGAAGGCTTCTGGGGCTGGGTGTCGTCGGCGAACAGGGGCGTCGCCGCGACCTCGTCGAAGTCACGCCTGGTCTGCAGGCCCCAGGTGCGGGCCAGCATCAGCGCGAACATCACCATGAAGAGGATGAGGGCGAAGAGCGGCAGCCCGGTCCATTCCATGTTGGCGAAGAACACCTTGGCCATGGCGCCCATGGTCAGCGCTCCCCGCCGATGACCGGCGCGCCGATGGCCGAGGTCTGCACCGCGCCGTCGGTGAGCGCGATGCCCTTGTCGCGACCGAGCCGCTGCAGGTACGCGATCAGCGCGACGATGTCGTTGTTCCACTTCACCTGAATCTTCTGGGTGGCCAGGTCGGCGACGATGGTCTCGGCCTGCTTGCGCTGGTTTTCCTCGGCGTGGTCGATGTCGGCGTTGGTGTACGGCACGCCCAGCTTCTGCATCAGGGCCAGCTTCTTCGGGGCCAGCTTGTCGTCGTACGTCCATTCCGACAGCCAGGCGTACGAGGGCATGTTGCTGCCGGGGCTGGTGGAGCGCGGGTCCATCAGGTGGGTGTAGTGCCAGAGGCTGGGGTACTTGCCGCCGATGCGGTGCAGGTCGGGCCCGGTGCGCTTGCTGCCCCACTGGAAGGGGTGATCGTAGATGAATTCCTCGGCGCGGCTCGCTTCGCCGTACCGCAGGTATTCGGCCACCATCGGCCGAATCATCTGCGAGTGGCACAGGTAGCAGCCTTCACGGGTGTACACGTCGCGGCCCTGCTGCTCGAGCGCGGTGTACGGCTTCTGCCTGGGCCCGGTCGCCGGCACCGCCTGCTCGACCAGAATGGTCGGCATCAACTCGGCCACGCCGCCGATGAGAATCGAGACCAGCGTCAGCACGGTGAACGCCATGGGCCGGTGCTCGATGATGCCGAACCACGACAGGCCGCCGTCGGCGCGCGCGCGCTTGTTGAGCACGTAGCCCACCTCGCTGACCACCAACACCAGCCCCGCGAAGCCGATGGCGATGATGGCGTTGTCGACCACGAAGAACGGGGCCAGCAGCGCCACCCCCAGCACCGAGAACCACAGGGGGCGACCGGTGACGACCGCGATGATCGACCCGGCTTCCTTCGGCTGTTCGGTTTCGATGACCACGTCGACCGCGACGGTGGTCGCCTTGGCGGGGGCGATGGTCTTCGCCAGGTTCCAGATCATGAGGAGAAAACCGGCCAGGTACATCGTGCCGCCCAGCGCACGCACCATGTACATCGGGCGAATCGCCAGCAGCGTCTCGGTGAAGCTCGGGTAGGTCAGCGAGCCGTCGGGGTTGAGCGCGCGCCACATCAGGCCCTGGTTGATGCCAGAGACCCACATCGAGACGATGTAGAGAACGATGCCGATGGTGGCGAGGTAGAAGTGCGCGTCAGCGGCCTTCTTCGAATACAGCGGCTTGTCCCACAGGCGCGGCGCCAGCCAATAGAAGAGACCGGCTGCCATCAGGCCGTTCCACCCCAGCGCGCCGCCGTGCACGTGGCCGATGACCCAGTCCGTGTAGTGCGCCAGCGCCGAGACCGACTTGATGGCCAGCAGCGGCCCTTCGAAGGTCGCCATGCCGTAGAACGTGACCCCGGCCACGAAGAACTTGAGCACCGGGTCTTCGCGAACCTTGCCCCACGCGCCACGCAGGGTGAGCAGGCCGTTGAGCATGCCGCCCCACGACGGCGCCCAGAGCATCAGCGAGAAGAGCATGCCCAGCGACTGCGCCCAGTCGGGCAGCGCGGTGTAGAGCAGGTGGTGCGGGCCGGCCCAGATGTACATGAACACCAGCGCCCAGAAGTGCACGATCGACAAGCGGTACGAGTACACCGGCCGCTCGGCCGCCTTGGGCAGGAAGTAGTACATGATGCCCAGAATCGGCGTGGTCAGGAAGAAGGCGACCGCGTTGTGGCCGTACCACCACTGCACCAGCGCATCTTGCACGCCCGCGAACACCGAGTAGCTCTTGGTCAGCGAGAGCGGCAGCTCGAACGAATTGACGATGTGCAGCACCGCCACGGTGACGATGGTGGCGATGTAGAACCAGATCGCCACGTAGAGGTGCTTCTCGTTGCGCCTGGCCAGCGTCCAGAAGAAGTTGATGGCGAACACCACCCAGATGAGCGTGATGGCGATGTCGATGGGCCACTCGAGCTCGGCGTATTCCTTGGCGGTGGTGATGCCCAGCGGCAGCGTGATGGCTGCGGCGACGATGATCAGTTGCCAGCCCCAGAAATGAATCTTGCTCAGCAGGTCCGACGCCATGCGCACCTTCAGCAGGCGCTGCGTCGAATAGTAGACCCCCGCGAACATCATGTTGCCGACGAACGCGAAGATCACCGCGTTGGTGTGCAGCGGGCGCAGGCGCGAATAGGTCAGGTACGGAATGCCGAAGTTGAGCTGATACCAGGCCAACTGCGAGGCGATGATGACGCCCACCAGCATGCCCACCGCGCCGAAGAGAATCGACGCCAGCATGAACTTGCGGACGGTGGCGTCGTCGTACTCGATGCGTTCGATTCGTTGACTCGTACTCATGATTGTTCAGTCCTCACGGGGCTGGTGGCGACAGGGGAAGGGGGGCTGGGCGTGACGCTGCGCTCGTCGTCGTCCAGGGGAGAGAGCGACAGGCGGTCGGCGTGCTCGAGGGTGCGGGCGCGCACGGTGAAGACGAAGAGCGCCACCGAGCCGGCGACCAGCATCAGGCTGACGAATACCTGCAAGACCATGACGTTCATCGGGCACCCTCGAGCGCAGGCGATGCGCCGCGCGAAACCTGCGCACCGTTCGAGGTCGACGCAGAGCCTGCGCGTTCGAATCGGGACAACTGAAGCACGGTGAAGACGAGCAACGAGAGGGTGCTGGCAGGCATGCTCACCGCAGCCGCCAGAGGCGACATGAAGCCCAGCAACGACGCGGAGATCGCGAGCACGTTGTAGGCCAGCGAGAGGGCGAGAATGCGCTTCACGACGCGCCGCAGATGCAGGGCGCGCGCCAAGGCTTCGTGAAGGGCGGTGAGGCCTTCGCCGACCAGAAAGAAGTCCGAACGGCCGGGCATCACGGGCCGATCGATGGCAGGCGTGCCCGCGGCGAGGGCCAGCTCGAAGGCCAGCGCGTCGTTCACGCCGTCACCCAGATACAGGGTGTGATCGGCGCCGATGGCGCGCAAATGGGTGGCCTTGTCTTCGGGCTTGAGCGCGCCGAAGGCCTTCGCCGCGTCGATGCCCAGCGTCTGGGCGATGACCGAAACCCGTTGAGGCTGATCACCCGACAGCAGCCAACTGTCGTAGCCCGCCCGGGTCAGCCGACCCAGCTCGGCTCGCGCGTCGGCACGCAACACTTCCCTGGTCTCGAAGCGGGCCAGT
>CAIWFK010000087.1 GCA_903911905.1 uncultured Myxococcales bacterium | reverse complement strand
GTCTCGCCGCCCAGTGACAAGCCGGCGACGGCGAGGCGGCTGGGGTACACTTCCGGCAGGGTGGCAACGTAGTCGAGGCAGCGCAGCGCGTCCCAAATACGTTCGCCCATGAGGGTCCAATTGGTGTGCTGGAGTTCATGCTGGCCGATGTCGGGCGCGATGACGACATAGCCCCGCTCAATCAGTGCGCGGCCGTACCAGTACGCGGCGCCCTTGTTGAGCACGCCCGCCTGCTGCAGCCGGTCGACCATCAGGTTGACCAGCGGCGCGCCCAGGTTGCCCACGCCGTCGACCCCGAACCAGCGCAGCACGGTGCGCTCGACCGACACCGTGGTGTGCCGCGCGATGTGATCGAAGAGGGGGTCGGTGATTTCCCGCGCCACCTGCCGCGCATGGGCGATCTGCTCATCGGAAACGAAGAGGCCTGCCATGTCCGTGGATATACAGGCGAATGGCGTGCTTGTGTCAGCGGAGTGGTGGGTCAATCGATCCCCCTGACGAATCTTGACGAGGGCCGGTTGAACACGGGCTCGCCGCGTGAGAAAGGGCCATGGCCCACCTTCACCGGGCACCACACCACCTGGGAGTTCTCGCTTGGAAATCGGACTGATCATCGTGCTGGGGGTTCTGCTGGCCGGCAGCCTCGCCTTCAACCTCGGCCTCTTCGGCACTGCGAAGGCGACGACCGCCGGCGCGGCCGCCAACACCCCGAGCGCGGCGCCCTCGCGCAGCGGCGACGAAGACCGCGCGCGAAAGCTCGAAAGCGAGCTCGACAAGAAGCGCAAGGACCTCGAGGAAGCGAAGAAGGCCGCCGCCGAGCTCAAGGACGAGCTGAAGGCCGCGAAGAAGAAGCTGTTCGACGCCGGGCAGGCCGACAAGAATGGCGACGACCTCGCCAAGGCGCGCGCCGAAGTCGAGCGTCAGGCCTCGATTCAGCTCGAGAGCACCCGGGCCGAGCTGGCCACCGCGCTGGCCGACCTGCAGCGGCTCAAGGCGCTGGAAGAGACCCGCGGCAAGAAGCGCCCGGCGCCCAGCGACGAGAAGCCCGTCGAGAAGCCGGTGGTCGAGAAGGCCCCCGAGGTCGTCACCCGCGTGATTCGCGAGCTGTCCGAGGTCGAGAAGGAGCGCATGGCGCGCCTCGAGACCCAGTCGGCGAACGATCGCAAGAAGGCCAACGAACTCGACCGTGAACTGAAGTCGCTGCGCGCCAAGGTCGACCGCATGCACCGCGAGTCGAAGCGCGTGTATTCGGAAGCGAACCTGGTGCGTGACAAGTTCCGCGCGGTCGAGGTTCGGCTCAACCGCACCCTGCTCGAGAACGACCTCTTCCGCCGGGCGATTTCCGACCTCGAGAAGAAGACCGGCCAGCGCGCCGAGCACGTCACGCTGACCGCCGACGAAGTGGCCGACGCCGACCGCAAGTTGAGTGAGCGCCACGCCGCCGAAGACCGCGCCGAGAACGAGGCCCGCGAGCGCCTCGAGGCGGCTCCGGTGACCAGGGGCGGCGACGAAGCGGGCACCACCCCGGCCGAGGCCGCTCCGGTGGCTGACGCTGCGCCGACGACCACCCCGACCGCGACGGCCTGATCGACGCCGTTCAGCGCCGGGCCTTCGAGACCTCGGACGCCACCAGGCGTTCGAGGTCTTCGTATTTGGCGTTACCCGAGAACCCGCTGACCAGCTCACCCGAGCGCGCGAAGAGCAGCCGGGTCGGCAGCTCGCGACTGCGGCCGAACGGCGTGTCGCCCGAGCGAAGCGCGTCGTCGCCGACGATCACGGGCACGGTCAGCTTGTAGCCCAGGGCGAAGGGCTCGAGCACCTTGCGGCCCTCGAGGTCCATGCCGACCAGCAGGCTCGAGAAGCCGTTGTCCTTCCAGTCGCGCTCCAGCCGCGCGAGCGTGACCAGATCGGTCAGGCAGGGAAAGCACCAGGTGGCGATGAAGGTGATGAGCACCACCCTGCCCTCGAGCGCCTCGGGGTCGAAGGGGACGTCGTTGGCGGTCTGTCGAGGCAGCCAGGCGGTGAAGTTGCGCAGGCGCAGGCTGGTGCTCGGCTCGGCGCGAACGCAGGCGCCCAGGGCGGTGGCCGAAGCGGCCTGCACGAGGGCGCGGCGCGAGATCATGCGCGCTTCTGCTGGCAACTGGCGCACAGCCCGTAGAGTTCCATCTTGTGGCTGACCACCTTGAAGCCCTGCTTGCGCGCGACGATGGCCTGCAGCTTCTCGATTTGATCGTTCTCGAACTCGATGATCGTGCCGCAGTTGGTGCAGATGAGGTGATCGTGGTGCTCGCGCCCCACCGCCGCCTCGTAGCGGGTCTGCCCGTCGCCGAAGTTGCGGGCATGGGCCAGGCCGCTTTCCGACAGCAGCTTCATGGTGCGGTACACCGTGGCCACCGAGACGCGCTCGTCGAGCGCGCGGACCTTCGCCCACAGCTCTTCGACCGACAGGTGCCCGTCGAGCCCGAAGAAGGTCTCGAGAATGAGCGAGCGTTGGCGGGTCGACTTGAGCCCGCGATCGGCGATGAAGCGCTCGAACACCAGACTGCGCTCGGTCGGCGTCACGGCACCGGGCCCTTCCAGGCCTTCGGCGTGGACCCCAGATCGACCCCGCCGTTGAGCGTGACGAGCGAGGCATGGGCGGCGGCGCGCACGTCGGGGGCCGGGTCGTCGAGCAGCTCGATCAACGAGGCGCGGGCGGTGGCGTCGTGCTCCAGCCCCGCCACCTTCGCCGCCAGGGCACGCACCTGCGGCTCGCGGTGGCCGAACAGCCCCGGCAGCCGGGAATTGGTGGCGGGGGTGCCGGGCAGCAGCAGCAACATGAAGAAGAGCGCGGCGATGAAGATCTGGAAGAAGGCCTTGAAGGCCGAATACCGGCGCGCCACCACCAGGGCCAACCGGTAGATGGCGAAGCCCACCGCGAAGGCCAGGAAGACGAAGGGCGAAGCCCGGGCGATGAGCGGGTCGACCCCGTCGCTGCGCTCGGCATAGAGCGCGAGGGCCGCCGACGAGACCAGCAGCACGAAGAGCAGCACGGGCCAGACGGGGCGCACGCGCACGCCCGCCACGCTCGGCTCGTCGGCGGAAGCGGACTGCTGGGGCTGGGCGTTCATTGACACCATCAGGAGACTGTTTATACGCACCGCGGGCCCAGGAAGGTACCCGGATGATCGACTGGCAGCGAAAGCGGCACCCCGAAGACGTTCCCACCCCCGTCGCCGTGGCGGTGGCGGACTTCTGTCGACGGGCGAAGGCCCCGGCCTCGCCGGCGGTGGTGCGCGACGCGCTCTCGCTCTTGTCCGACGACGAGGACTTCCGGGTGCGCGAGGTGACCGACCTCGACCCGCAGCACACCCCGCTGGGGCCCTTCGCGCTGGCCGACATCGTGTCGTTCGGCACCGATCAGGAGACCGCCTCGCAGCGGGAACAGACCGGGTACTACGACATGGTGCGCGAGCTGGTTCGGGCCCGCGCGCTGAAGAAGACGGCGATCGACGTGACCGAGCCCGTGCCGCAGCGGGTGGTACCGTACATCACGGTCGAGGCGCCCCGCCCGGTGAAGGCCGCTGAGCCCAGGCGCTCGAAGTCCGAAGTGATCGCCCAGAAGATCGCGCCTCGCCGCCGTGATGCGGGCAGCGCCCCCGAGCGAACGCGCGTGCCGGCGCCAGCCACGGTGTACGGCACGGCCTTCCTGCCCCGCCGCGACCTGCCGATGCCGCGCGGCCGCTTCACCCGGCTCGACCCGAGCCGGTCGGCCTACGAGACGCTGCTTCGGCCCGAGGCCAGGGCCACGGTCGAAGCGCTGGTCGAACAGGTGCCGCACCGGGTGGCGCTGCTGCGCACGCTCGATCAGGGCTACCTGGGCCGACGGGGCGCGCCACTCTCGCTGACCGAGGTCGAGGCGGTGCTCGAGAAGCACAAGCTGGCGACCGCGCTCGCCACGCGCGAACGCGACGCGATCGTGGCGGCCATCGCCGAATCGCGGGGCGCGTTGGGCAAGGCCGCAGGCGCGCTCAACATGAAGGATGGCGAGCTCGAGCAGATCATCGACCACCTGCACCTGCGCAAGGCGATCGACGACCTGCGCGAGCGCTTTGCCCGCGAGGCGCTCAGCCCGCGCAACCTGTCGTACCGGCTCGAACTGGTGCCGCGAAAGCGCTACCTCGAGGACCTGGGGCTCGAACGGAAGTTCCCCGCGGCCCTCGAGCGCGACCTGCGCGAACTGGTCGCCGAAGTGCAGGACGGCGTGGGCTCGGTGCCCGAGCTCATCGACCTGCTCGCCCGCCAGCACGCGCTGGTACCCGATCTGCTGCGCCGCGCGTTCGAGACGCTCGGCCTGCTCGAGACCCTGTTGACCACCCCGAGGAAGTGACCATGCCCATCTACGAGTACCGTTGCGGCAAGTGCGGCAATCAGATCGAGGTCATGCAGAAGTTCAGCGACCCCGCGCCCAGCCCGTGCGCGAAGTGCAACGCGGCCGACAGCTTCGAGAAGCTGATCAGCCACACCAGCTTCCAGCTCAAGGGCGGCGGCTGGTACAGCGACCTCTACAGCTCGGTGAAGAAGGACAGCTCGTCGACCGCGGCACCGGCCAGCGCAGCGAGCTCGGGTTCGTCGACGCCTGCGGCGCCGGCCGCCTCGACGTCCACCACGAGCGCGCCCAGTGCGCCTTCGGGCGGTTCGTCGTCGTCGGGGTCGGGTTCCTCGGGGTCGGGCGGCACCAGCTCGTCATGAGGGTCGCGCTGGCGGCAGCGCTTGCGCTGAGCGCGTGCGTTTCGGCGCAGCTCCAGATTTCGCCCGAGCGCGCCACGGCGCTCGAGCGGGAGCTGACCGGACAGCGACGGTGGCTCAAGGTGTCGATGTTCGTCACCCCGTTCTTCGGGGACTCGACGCACAAGCTGCTGACGCCGGTGCCACCCGACGAGGTGCGACTGCTCGACGACACCGCGGGCAAGCCCATTTCGCCCGGCGAGGTCGAGCGCGTGGTTCCCGCCGGGACACCGGTGCGCATCACCAAGGTCGAATTTCCCAGCACGATGGTGATGGCGCAGCGGCTGCTCTACACGCCGCGCACGTTGGCGTGGGTGCACGTCGAGTTGCCGAACGCGCGGACCGTGCCGCTGGTGGTGGTGCTGCGCCCGGGGCTGTCGGGCGACGAGCAGGTGCGCGTCGAATTGGCCCGCGCGCTGGCGCTCGAAGACCCTGGCCCGGCGATCGAACGGTTCAGCGACGCGGTGCGGGAAGGCGTCCGCACGAAGAGCGCGGTGCTCGAGATGAGCGCCGAGGCGCTCGAGATGGCCTGGGGCTGGCCCGAGTCGAAGCGCCTCGAGCTGGTAGGCAGTTCGAAGAAGGAGCGGTGGTCGTGGCCCAATCGGCGCGGGGCGACGCTGGTCGATGGGCGGGTGACCGAGCTGACGCCGTAGGAAAGCGCTGGAGTTCGCGCGAGGACCGACGGCGTTCGGAGCAGCCCCGATCAGCAGCGCCCCACCCTCAGCGAACCCAGCGGCGCTTCTTCTTCTTCTTCACCTTCGCCTCGTCGGCGCGCGCCTCGCCGGGGCGGCGAAGGTGCGGCAATTCGCCCAGCTGCACCGGGTAATACGAGGTGCCGAGCAGCGCCTTGACCAGGTCGGCCTGGGTCTGCACCGGCGTGGTGAAGAGCGTGGCCGCGAAGCCCACCTCGTCGAGCGAACCGCGGGCGTCGGACCCGGCGACTCCCGGCAGCTTCAGCGCTTCGGCGGCGTCGAGCGCAGCCTCGTTGGCGCCCAGTCGCAGCTTGGGGTTGTAGACCTCGACCGCCGAGAGCACCTTGAGCGTCTTGACGTAGTCGTTGGCAGGCGTCGCGAACTCACGATCGTACGGCCGGGCCGCGACGATCGCCGCCCCCAGCGCCTTGAGCTTCGGCAGGCACTCGTCGGCGCTCCAGGCCTTTTCCCGATTCGAGCCCCACAACTGCACGGGCTCGGGCGCACGGTCGGGCTTCTCGAAGAAGCACAGGTACTGCCCCTTGTCGGTCGCCAGCTCGAGCCCCACGAAGATGCGCAGCTTCGAGGTGCGCTGCAGGTCGAACAGCTCGTCGCAGCCGTCCTGGGTGTTGGTCTCGGTGAAGGCCACCCCGTCGAGCCCGAAGCTCTCGGCCCGCTGCAGCACCGCGCGCGGGTCGAGCTGACAGTCGCGCGAGAGGTACGAGTGGGCATGGAGGTCGATGAGCATCGAGAGTTCCCCTGGTGCGGAAGTGACGGGTCGCGCCTTGAGGGGCCGACGCCGACTGTGGGATAAGCCGTGCATGTTCACTGGCGTCAAGGTGTTTTCGGCGACGAAGGCGCGCGACCGTGAAGAGCTGGGCGAGAACGTCACTCGCTGGCTCAAGAGCAACCCCGACCTCGAAATCGTGGACAAGGTGGTTCGCCAGTCGAGCGACACCGAGTTCCACTGCTACACCCTGGTGTTTTTCTACCGCCAGCGGACCGAGGGGCCGAAAGCCGTGGCCACCGTTTCGTGACCGTTTTCAATTGACCTGCAATTTCGCTGGACTAAGACGCGCTGACAACGGGGAATCCTGGAATCCCCACAACGACCACACCCTGGGAGGGGACATGTCTCGAAAGTTCGGCCTCACGGCCATCAAGTTTGCCGCGGCAGCGCTCATCGGCTCCACGTTCGTCGTCCTCGCTCCGGGCTGCACCGCGGAGTGCGTCGACAAGTACGACTGCATCTCGGGCGTGAACTACGCGACCAAGTCGACCATTCAGGCCGATGGCGGTTACGACCTGTGGACCTGCAACTCGGGCAAGTGCGAAAAGGGCACGCCCCAGAACAACGACCCCATCGACGCGGGTCCGTGAGTGGTCTGATGGTCTGACGTTTCGAGCCGGCTTCCGCAATGGAGGCCGGCTCTTTCTATTTGTTCGCCCTGCCCGAGTGCCCCCCGATGACCTCGACCGCTGACGCCATTCGCGATCTGCTCGCGCTCCGTTCCGGCGACCCGCACGCCCTGTTGGGAGCGCACCTGGGTCAGGGCGAGGTCTTCTTCCGGGTGTTGCGGCCCGACGCGAAGCGGGTCGAGGTGATCACCGCGAGCACCCGCCTGCCGCTGATCGCCCGCACCGACTTTCCCGGCATCTTCGAGGGGCGCCTGGCTCCGGCGACTTCGGTGCCCGAGTATTCGCTCGAGGTGCACTACCCCGCTGGCGGCACCTTCACGCTCAAGGACCCCTACAGCTTCCTGCCCACGCTGGGTGAGCACGACCTGCACTTCGTGGGCGAAGGCACGCACCGGCGCCTGTGGGACCGGCTGGGCGCGCACCCCATGCATCACCAGGGCGTGTCGGGCACGGCCTTCGCGGTGTGGGCGCCCAACGCGGCGGGCGTGTCGGTGGTGGGCGACTTCAATTCGTGGGACGGCCGGCTGCACCCGATGCGCTCGATGGGCAGCTCGGGCATCTGGGAACTGTTCGTGCCCGAGGTGGGCGAAGGCAGCCGCTACAAGTTCGAACTGCACCACGAAGGGGGGCTGGCGCAGCTCAAGGCCGACCCGATGGCCTTCCGCACCGAAGTGCCGCCCCTGACGGCGAGCGTGGTGCACGAGCTCAAGCACTACCAATGGGGCGATCACGGCTGGGTGGACCGGCGGGCGAAGCGCGACTGGCACACCTCGGCGGTCAGCATCTACGAAGTGCACCTCGGTTCGTGGATGCGGGTGCCCGAAGAAGGCAACCGCTCGCTGACCTACCGCGAATTGGCGCCGAAGCTGGTCGAGCACGTGACGCGGCTGGGGTTCACCCACGTCGAGCTCTTGCCGGTGGCCGAGCACCCGTTCGGCGGCTCGTGGGGCTACCAGGTGTCGTCGTACTTCGCGCCCTCGGCGCGGTTCGGTCACCCCGACGACTTCCGCTTCCTGGTCGATGCGTTGCACCAGGCCGGCATCGGGGTGATCGTCGACTGGGTGCCGGGGCACTTCCCCCGCGACGCGTGGGCCCTGGCGCGGTTCGACGGCACCGCACTGTACGAGCACGAAGACCCTCGCAAGGGCGCGCACCCCGACTGGGGCACGCTGATCTTCAACTTCGGCCGCAACGAGGTGCGCAACTTCCTGGTGGCCAACGCGCTGTTCTGGGTCGACCAGTACCACGTCGATGCCCTGCGGGTGGACGCGGTGGCCTCGATGCTCTACCTGGACTACTCGCGCCAGCCCGGAGAATGGGTGCCCAACCGCCACGGCGGCCGCGAGAACGAGGAAGCCATCGCCTTCCTGCGAGAGCTCAACGACACCATGCACGCCACCAACCCGGGCGTGTTGGTGATGGCCGAAGAATCGACCTCGTGGCCCGGCGTCTCGCGGCCGGCGCGAGAGGGCGGTCTGGGCTTCTCGCACAAGTGGAACATGGGGTGGATGCACGACACCCTCGCCTACTTCGCGAAGGACCCGATTCACCGCCAGCACCACCACCACCAACTGACCTTCGGGCTGATGTACGCCTACAGCGAGAACTTCGTGTTGCCGCTCAGCCACGACGAAGTGGTGCACGGCAAGAAGTCGCTGGTGAACAAGATGGCCGGCGACGAATGGCAGAAGCTGGCCAACCTGCGTGCGCTCTATGGGTGGATGTGGGCGCACCCCGGCAAGAAGCTGTTGTTCATGGGCAGCGAATTCGCCCAGTGGACCGAGTGGAACAACGACGCCAGCCTCGACTGGCACCTGATGGGCTTCGAGCGCCACGCCGGCCTGGCGAAGCTGGTGGGCCGCCTGAACGCGCTCTACCGCAGCGAGGGTGCGCTCTTCGAGCGCGACTTCAACGCGGCGGGCTTCCAGTGGGTGCAGGTCGAAGGAGCAGCCGAAAACGTGCTCGCCTTCGTTCGACGTGGGCGCAACGCGTGGCGCGAGGTGCTGTGCATCGCCAACCTCTCGCCGGTGGTGCGCAAGGACTGGCGGGTGGGTGTGCCGGCAGGCGGCTGGTGGGCCGAACTGGTGAACACCGACGCGGTCGAATTCGGTGGGTCGGGCGTGGTCAACGCGCCGCAGAAGGCCGACAAGAAGCCGTGGGACGGGCAGCCCGGCTCGCTGGTGCTGAACCTTCCTCCGCTGGGGGTGGTGTGGTTGGCGCCGATCGACGCGCCGGCTGGAGCGGCTGCGGCGGTCGAGTGACCGTCGCCGAGGCTTCACCGTTGCCGGCCGCTTTCGCAGCGGAACGAGTCGAGATGACGAGCCTGGAGGCAGGTGTCAGCGGCTCCCGGCGAACGGCAACGACATCACGTCAGGCGAGCTGGCGGCGAAGAGTTCATCACCGCGAGCCTCGGCCATTCGAGGCGCCGTTGATCCAACAAGCGGCCTGCCTCGAGGGTGGGCGGTCGACTGGGGGCTCCCTCGCACTGCTCCTTGCGGGGTTGCCCCTCGATCTCGTGCCGAAGTAGGCGCAATTCACTGCCGCCTGATCGTTCTTGGTTGCAATAGCCCCCCCGGGGCGCGCCTCGAGCAACCATGAATGAAGGAATGGCAGTGCACGCGTGGACGAACTACTTCGCGTGCGAAGGCAGCGAATCGACCCAGGCCTGCGGCAGCTTCGCCGCGGTGGCGCCCCGCACCAGCGCCTCGACGAACCGCGCGCTCACCGGGCCGTCGCTCGAGGCCCGAGCGGGGTTGGTGGTGAACGCCGTGGCCTCGACCAGCTCGCCGCCCTCGCTGCGCACCTTGACCAGTTGCTCCACGCACATGCCCGTGACGAAGCCTTCCTTGTGCTGCACGATCGGCCAGTCCTTCGCAGCGATCTCGAACACCCGGCCCCACACCGACTGGCCCGGCGCTGCGACCAGGCCCGCCACGCGGCCGCCCCACCAGCGGGACTGGAAGTCGTAGACCAACGAGAAGTCGAGGGCCTCGCCGAGACGCCCCTCGGGCAGCGAGAAGAACTCGTAGCTGTGCTGGGCACGCCATTCCTCGAAGGCGGCGCGGTCGAGCACGGTGGAATAGCCGAAGTACAGGCGCGTGCCCTCACCAGCGAGCTTCCGCGCGTTCATCACGATGTCGTAGTGGGCGTCCATGCGGGCGTGACTAACGCCAAGCGCGGCTGGTGACCAGCGGCTCAGCTGCGAAAGACGTCGAACATGCCCGTCACGTCGAAGCGCGACGTGCTCAGGAAGAGCTTCACGGCCTTCTCGGTGGCATCGGCCAGCGACTCCATCTTCATCAGCCGTTCGACCTGGGCGCGGGTCGTCGAGGCGTCGGCCTGGGCCAGCTTGCGGGCCTCTTCGAGGTCGGCACGCACGCGGGCGATGAAGCTGAACTCACGCTCTTCGATCACCCGGCGCGCCATCTTCATCAGGTCGGTCTCGGCCTTGTAGCGCCACGACGAATCGCCCGGGTTGCGCACGCGCAGCACCACGCCCCAACGCTCGAGGTCGCGCAGCAACATCGACACCCCGCCCTTCGAGAGCGACAGCTCGGTCTCGATCTCGGCGGCGGTGAGCGCCACGTCGCGCAGGAACAGGAGCGCCCAGACCTTGCCCTGGTTGCGCTTGAAGCCCCAGAACTCGATCACGTTGCCCACCGCGTCGATGCTGATGGCTTCCCAGTCCTGCAGGCGGCCCTCGAGCTTCTCGGCGGCCTGCGCTTCCCACAGGTAGCCCTTCATGCGGCCCCCTTGAGCGCGATGCCCTGCGCCAGTGTGCGAGCCCACATCACCAGGTTCGCGCCCGACTCGTGCTGGGCGTAGGGGCCCAGCGCGTCGACGGCGGCGTCGATTTCCTGGTTCATCAGCACGATCGCTTCATCGAGCGCGCCGCTGACCAGCACGGCGGTGCCCAGTTCGCGCACCTTCTCGGGCGTCAGCGCCGTCCACCCCCAGGCGTCGCCGATGCGCCGCTTGAGCCGCTGGTCCTTCTGCACCGCGAGAATGACGGGCAGGTTGAGCGTGCGCGAAGACAAGTCGGCGTACTGCGGCTTGCCTTCGTCGGTGCCGGTGATGTCGCGAATGTCGTCGGCCATCTGGAACGCGACGCCGATGCGTCGACCGAAGGCATCGAAGCGCCGGGCGGCGTCTTCGTTGCCAGCCACCGTGGCGGCGGCGAGCCCACACCAGCCGAAGAGACTGCCGGTCTTCCCTTCGCCGATCTTCTTGAGCTGCGGCAACGTCAGCTCGAGGTTGCCGCGCGCCTGCACTTCGTCGATGGCGGCGCGGGTCATTTCCTGCACGGTGGCGAGCGCGGTCGAGGTCAGCCGCGCGTCGACCCGCGAGAGCGCCAGCAGCGCGCCCGACAGCAGCAGGTCGCCCGACATCACCGCCACGATGTTGCCCCAGCGGGTATTCACGGTGGGCTTGCCGCGGCGGAACATGCCGTTGTCGACCACGTCGTCGTGCAGCAGCGACGAGGCGTGAATGAGCTCGGCCGAGACCGCGGCGTCGACCAGCTTCGCGTCGCTCACCCCCAGCGTGTCGCCGAAGATCTTCACCAGCATCGGCCGAGCGCGTTTGCCGCCGCCCAGGCAGAGGTGTCTGGCTGCGGCGAGCAAGGTGTCTTCAGGCCGCGGTGAAGGGCCGCCCAACTGCGTCAGCAACGACGACTCGACCTGCTCGAGAAACGGCCGGAACGCGACGGAGGGGTCCATGCACGTTCATATAGTTCAAGCCGTTTTGAACTGCATGTCTGACGTGAAAAGCGACTGAATTCCAGCCAGTTCCATCACTCCGCGCGCATGGCGTCGACCGGGTCGAGCTTCGCCGCACGGGCCGCCGGGTAGATGCCGAAGACCAGGCCCACGCCCGAGCTCATGCCGACCGAGAGCAGCACCGACCACAGGGGCACCGAGGTGTAGAGCCCGAGCGCCCACCGCCCGAGGAAGGCGAGCCCGAAGCCGATGGCGATGCCCATCAGGCCTCCCACCAGCGAGAGCGACACGGCCTCGGTGGCGAACTGCAGCAGAATGCGATTCTTGCGAGCGCCCAGGGCCTTGCGCACGCCGATCTCGCGGGTGCGCTCGGTGACCGAGACCAGCATGATGTTGAGAATGCCGATGCCGCCGACGATGAGCGAGAGCAGGCAGACGCCGAAGGTGGCGGCGGTGACCACGTTCGACAGATCGTTGAGCGACTTCGACATCGATTCGTTGGTCGAGACCTCGAAGTCGTTGTCTTCGTTGGGGTCGACCGAGCGGCGCTGGCGCAGCACGCGGGTGACCTCGTCGAGCGCCTGATCGGCGTGTTCGGCGTCGATGGCCTCGACGTTGATGCGCAGGGTGCGGCCCTTGCCGAAGGCATTGAAGAACGTGGACAGGGGGATGATGGCCTGGTTGTCCATGTTGAACATGCCCAGCACCTTGCCGCGGCGGGCCATCACGCCGATCACGGTGTAGGGGCGGTTCTTGATGCGCACTTCCTGACCCAGGGGCGTGAGCCGGGGGAAGAGCTTGTCGGCGACGTCGGGGCCCAGCACGACGACCTGGCGGGCTTCGGCGTCATCGCCTTCGTTGAACATGCGCCCGTCGGCGATGGTGATGCCGGCGGTGTCGGGGTATTCCCAGGTCGCGCCGATCACCGACACGTTGCCCTGGGTTTCGGCGTCGCGGGTCCGCAGCTTCTGGGCCCAGTCGGCGGCCTGACCTGCGGTGCGCAGGACCGAGGGGCACGATTCGGCCAGCGCCACCTTGTCGCCCAGGGTCAGCCTCTTGCGCCGGGCGATCTTGTTCCAGTCGATGCTGCCCCCGCCGAAGTGAATGCCCTGGGGCCACTTGCTGACGGTGAAGACGTTCGCGCCCAACTGCGACATGTCTTTGTTGACCTTCAGGCGCAGGCCTTCCAGCAGGGCCATCATGGTCATCACCGTGGCGACCCCGATCACGATGCCCAGCAACGTGAGCAAGGTGCGCAGCGGGTGCGCGAAGAAGGTGCCGAAGGCCAGGCGCAGGTTGTCGAAGAAGGCGCGAATCATTCTTCTCTCAAGGCCTCCACCGGGTCGAGGTTGGCGGCACGCGCCGCAGGCCAGATGCCGAAGACCAGGCCCACCAGGGCCGCGAAGATCACCCCGAAGAAGACGGTCGAGGGGCGCACGGTGGCGGCCAGCGGCGTCACCAGGCTGACCACCTTGGCCCCGCCCAGGCCCACGATGGTGCCCAGCAGACCGCCGACGGCCGAGACGAGGGTCGCCTCGATGATGAACTGGGTGATGATGGTGCGCTTGCGGGCGCCCAGCGCGCGGCGAATGCCGATTTCCCGGGTCCGCTCTCGCACCGAGACCAGCATGATGTTCATGATGCCGATGCCGCCCACCAGCAAGGTGATGAACCCGATGCCCAGGGCCACGCCGTACAGGGCGCCGGTCAGGCTCTCGTAGGTCGAGCTCAACTGGTCGGGCTTGTTGATGGTGAAGTCGTCGGGCTTCTCGGGCGGCGTCTGACGGGCGCGCCGCATGATGCCCTGCAGCTGATCTTCGGCCTCGTCCATGCGCTCGGCAGCCAGTACCTGCACGCCGATCTCGATCGATCGGCGGCCCTTGAAGAACGAGCGAAAGGTGTTGAAGGTGATCACCACCCGCATGTCCTGGCTCTGGTCGAGGATCTTGCCCTTGCGCGCCAGCACGCCGATCACCGTGAAGGGCTTGTTGGCGATGCGAATGGTGCTGCCCACGGCTTCCGCGTTGGGGAAGAGCGTGTCGGCCACGTCGGCGCCGATGACGGTGACCAGCGCCCTGCCCTCGTTGTCACCCGCCGAGACGAAGCGGCCCCTGGCCAGCTCGAAGGTGCTGACGGTCAGCCATTCTTCGGTGCTGCCGATGACGTCGACCGAGGCGAGCTTGTGGTCGAGGAACTCGACGTCGTCGTTCTCGGTCAGAATGGGCACCACCGCGCCGCACTTCGTGCACTGGTTGCGCACGGCCTCGAGGTGCTCGACGGTGAGGTTCTTGCGGTTGCGGAATTCCCACCAGTTGCCCATCATCATCCACGGGGTCTTGTCGACGTAGATGCTCTGGCTGCCCAGGCTGGCGAGCTGGGTCTGGAAGCTGCTGTCGAGCCCCTGAATGATGCCCAGAATCGCCAGCAGCGTGGCGACGCCGATGCCGACCCCCAGCGTGGTGAGCACGGTGCGCAGCGCGTAGTTGCGCAGCGAATTGAGCGCGATGCGACCGCCTTCGAGGAGGTCGACGCGCACGCTCACGGGGCCACCACCGCGGCCGGCGGCTTCTTCGCCACCGGAGCGTCGATGAAGGCCACCTGCGAGCCGATGCCATCGCCGATGATCTTGCCATCGCTCAGGCGAATGGCGCGGGGGCAGCGGGCGGCCAGCTTGGGCTCGTGGGTCACCAGCACGATGGTGTGCCCCTGCTGGTGCAACTGCTCGAAGAGGCGAACGATTTCTTCACCGGTGGCCGAGTCGAGGTTGCCGGTGGGCTCGTCGGCGAGCAGCAGGCTGGGTGACGACGCGAGGGCCCGGGCGATGGCCACGCGCTGGCGCTGACCGCCCGACAGTTCGGTCGGCTTGTGGTGCACGCGCTGATCGAGGCCGACCTTCTGCAGGGCTTCCATCGCCCGGCTGCGACGTTCCTTCGCCGACAGGCCGCGGTAGACCAGGGGCAGCTCGACGTTGGCCAGGCTGGTCTCGCGG
>CAIWFK010000086.1 GCA_903911905.1 uncultured Myxococcales bacterium | reverse complement strand
GGGGCGACGCTGGTGCTCGCTCCGGGGATCTCGTCGAGGGGGGTGCCGGCGCGCGTGGGCTCGTCGGAATAGTCGATCTGCGCGGGGCGTGAGGCGGTGATGCCGGGCAGCGGCACGGCCTGCGACTGCGGCACCGCGCGGGTCGGCTCGTTGTCGTCCCACGAGGCCTGCTGCGGCTTGGGCGCCGAGATGCCGGGCAACGGCACCGCCCGATTCGAGGCTGCGGCCTGGCCGGGCAGGGGCACTGCCCCCGACGGCGACGAGCTCACCCCTGGCTTGACGGGGAAGACGTTCTGACAGGTCGGGCACTTGATGCGCGCGCCAGTGGGCGGGATCTTCTTGTCGTCGATGTTGAGGGTCGACTGACACGATGGGCACGAGACCTTCATTGGGCTCCTTACGGGCGAACGACGGCTCCCGAAACTACCCCAACGCCCCCACAGGAACAGCTTTCTCCACCCGTCTTTCAGCGGGTTTGCAAACACCGACACTTGGTGACGAGTGGAAGTCGACCGTGCTAGGCGCACTCGCGTTCCATGAGCCCGACTCCGCACCTCTCGGTGGTGATTCCCGTCTACAACGAGGAGGCGATCGTCGAGCAGGCGGCGAACGAGCTGTCCGCCGGCCTCGAGGCCCGTGGGTGGGACTACGAAATCATCTTCGCCGAGAACGGCTCGCGCGATCGCACCCAGGCCATTCTGACCGAGATGTGCGCGAAGAACCCGCGCCTGACCTGGTTCCACAGCGAGACCCCCAACTACGGCGTGGCGCTCAAGGCCGGCATCGAGCGGGCGCGCGGCGACCTGGTGGTCTGCGACGAAATCGACCTCTGCGACCTGGTCTTCTACGACCAGGCCATTCCCCGGCTCGAGCGTCGGGAAGCGGACCTCATCGTCGGCTCGAAGGCGGCGCGCGGCGCGTCCGACCAGCGGCCCATGCTGCGCCGGGTGGCGACCCGCCTGCACAATGGGCTGTTGCGCGTGACCCTGGGCTTCAAGGGCACCGACACCCACGGCCTGAAGGCCTTTCGCCGCGAGCGGCTGTTGCCGGTCATCGCCCGCTGCGTGGTGGACATGGACGTGTTCGCCTCGGAGTTCGTGGTGCGGGCCTGGCGTGACGGGCTCGACGTGCTCGAGATTCCGATTCAGTTGCAGGAAAAACGTCAGCCGTCGATTCACCTCTTCCGCCGCGTGCCCAACGTGCTCAAGAACGTGGCCCGGCTGGTCTACGTGATTCGCGTTCGTGGTGGGTGACGCGGTGGAGCGGCTGGCGTCGATCTCGGTCGATCTCGACACGCTGCCGCACTACTGTCGCATCTTCGGGGTGCCCGAGTCGGTGCTCGACGCGGCCGCGCTCGAGGTCGTCGCCGCCCGGGCCATTCCCCGCTACCTCGAGCTGTTCGACCGCGCGGGCACCGCGGCCACCTTCTTCTGCATCGGCTCGGACCTTTCGCTTCCGGGCATGAGCGCCGCGCTCGAGCGCTCGCACCGGCAGGGGGTGGAACTGGCGAGTCACTCCTGGTCCCACGACTACGCCCTCAGCCGCTGGGCGAGCGACGAGATCGTGGCCGACCTGCGCCGCGCCGACGAGGCGTTGACCGCGCTGACCGGCGTGAGGCCGGTGGGCTTCCGCGCGCCGGGCTACACCCTCACGCCCGCACTGTTGGGGGCGGTGGCGAAGCTGGGCTACTCGTACGACTCGTCGACCTACCCGGCGGTGCCGTACTACCTGGCCAAGGCCGGGGTGATGGGGCTGCTCGAGCTGGTGCGAAGACCCTCGCGGGCGATTCTCGACACGCCGCGGGTGTTGTTGGCGCCGACGACGCCGTATCGACCGTCGCCGACGGCGCCCTATTCGCGGGGCGCGTCGGCCGTGGTCGAGCTGCCGGTGGCGGTGGCCCCGGTGACGCGGCTGCCCTTCATCGGCGCGTTCGCGACCGCGCTGCCGTGGCCGGTGGTCGAGGCGACCTTCCGCACGCTTCGCCGGGTGCCGCACTTCAACTTCGAGCTGCACGCCATCGACGTGCTCGACGCGACCGACGGCATTCCGCCCGAATTGGTGCGGCGGCAGCGCGACCTCAAGGTGCCGGCGTCGACCAAGCTCGACCGGCTGGGTCGGCTGTTCGCGTGGCTGGGAGACGATCGCCAGCGCGTGACGGTGGCCGAGGCGGCTCGGCGGTACGCCAGCGTCGTGTAGGGTGGCGGGAACCCACGATGACCGAACGGCTCGGGCGCTACCACCTGCTCCACCTGCTCGCGACGGGCGGCATGGGCGAGGTGTTCATCGCGCGGCACGAGGGCCCGGGTGGGTTCGCCAAGACGGTGGTGGTCAAGCGCATCTTGCGGCACCTGGCGCAGGACCAGGGCTTCATCGACGCGTTCGTCAACGAAGCGCGGCTGGCGGCGCAACTGCAGCACCCGCACATCGCCCAGGTCTTCGGGCTCGAGTACGAGGCGCCACACTGGTTCATTTCGATGGAGTTCGTGCATGGGCGCTCGCTGCGCGACGTGCTCGACACCGCGAAGCGGGCGGGCGCGCCGATGCCGGCCGCCATCGCTGTGCGGCTGGCCACGCAGGCGCTGCAGGCGTTGCAGTTCGCGCACGAGCTGACCGACGTGCGCGGGCGGGCGCTGGGCATCCTGCACCGTGACGTCAGCCCCGAGAACCTGCTGGTGTCGTTCTCGGGCGTGGTGAAGCTGGTCGATTTCGGCATCGCCAAGGCGATGACTGGAGC
>CAIWFK010000085.1 GCA_903911905.1 uncultured Myxococcales bacterium | reverse complement strand
GGGCAAGAAGAACGCGCCCTGCATCATCTTCATCGACGAAATCGACGCGGTCGGCCGTCACCGTGGCGCCGGTCTGGGCGGCGGTCACGACGAGCGCGAGCAGACCCTGAACCAGTTGCTGGTCGAGATGGACGGCTTCGAATCGAACGAAGGCGTGATCATCATCGCGGCCACCAACCGGCCCGACGTGCTCGACCCCGCGCTGCAGCGCCCGGGTCGCTTCGACCGCCGCATCGTGGTGCCGCGCCCCGACCTCAAGGGCCGCCTGGGCATTCTGAAGGTGCACACCCGCCGCGTGCCGCTGTCCGAAGACGTGGACCTCGACGTGATCTCGCGCGGTACGCCCGGCATGACCGGCGCCGACCTCGAGAACCTGGTCAACGAAGCCGCGCTGTACGCCGCCCGCAACAACCGGGAACGGGTGACCCGGCTCGACTTCGATCAGGCGCGCGACAAGGTGCTGATGGGCCCCGAGCGCAAGTCGATGATCATGACCGAGGCCGAGAAGCGGCTGACCGCGGTGCACGAAGCGGGTCACGCGCTGGTCGGCAAGCTGCTGCCCGGCTGCGACCCGGTGCACAAGGTCACCATCATTCCCCGCGGCCAGGCCCTGGGTGTGACCAGCTTCATTCCCACCGAGGACAAGCTCAGCTACTACAAGAAGAAGCTGATGGATCAGCTCTGCATGTCGCTGGGCGGTCGCATCGCCGAAGAGCTGGTGTTCGGCGAAATCAGCTCTGGCGCGGCCAGCGACATCGAGCACGTCACCTCGCTCTCGCGGGCCATGGTGATGCGCTGGGGCATGAGCGAGAAGCTGGGGCCCCTGGCGTTCGGTCAGCGTGACGGCGAGGTCTTCCTGGGGCGCGACTTCGCGGCACGTCCCGACTACTCGGAAGAGACGGCTCGGCAGATCGACTCCGAGGTGCGCGGCATCGTCTTCGGGGCCTACGAGCGGGCGAAGAGCCTGCTCAACGACAACCTCGAGGTGCTCAAGCGGGTGTCCGATGCGCTCATCGAATACGAGACCATCGACGCCGCCGATCTCGACATGCTCATCTCGGGTGCGCCGCTGACCCGCGAGAAGCCGCCTCCGCGCGTCACCTCGACGCCTCCGAAGGACGAGAAGAAGAAGGACAAGCGCATTCTCGACGCGCTCGAGGGCCTGCCTGGAAAGATGGAGCCCGGCAGCGCATGATCTGGGCCCGGCCGCTCGACGGCGGGCTCGACGCAGTGCCAATGCTCGCCCGGTCCGGCTTGTCCGTGACCGAGCGGGCGTTGGTCGTTTCTGGGCTCGATCGCGTCGCCCTGGTGACGGGGCTCGACGAAGCCGCGCGCGGAGCCCTGGTCGACGCCATCGGCAGCGCGTGGGTGGGTGGCACCGCCGAGGCGGCCATCGTGCGCTATTCGGCACCTGCGCTCGACGAGTGGCGCCCGCTGCTGGCCGGCTCGGCGCTGGGGCTGGCCTTCGAGCGGTTGGCCGCGGTGACCTCCCTTCCTTCGTCGTACGCCCTGGGCAACCGCTCGCTGGCGTTCGGCACCCGCACCTTCGTGATGGGGGTGCTGAACGTGACCCCCGACTCGTTCAGCGACGGCGGGGCCTACGAGCCGCTCGAGCGCGCCAGGCAACTGGTCCACGAGGGCGCCGATCTGCTCGACGTGGGCGGGGAATCGACCCGGCCGGGCGCGGCGCCGGTGTCGGTCGACGAGGAGCTTCGACGCGTGCTGCCGGTGCTCGAGAAGCTGGCGGTGGCGCTGCCCCAGGTGCCGATCTCGATCGACACCAGCAAGCCCGAGGTGGCGCGGCAGGCGGTGGCCGCCGGAGCCGTGCTGGTCAACGACGTCGGCGGCCTGCGCGACGAGG
>CAIWFK010000084.1 GCA_903911905.1 uncultured Myxococcales bacterium | reverse complement strand
GGGCCTGCACGCGGTGCTGATCGGCATTCTGCCCACCATGCGCAAGGCCGACCTGGGCATGGAAAACATGGTGCCCAGCCCGCGCTACCTCGCGCTGAGCAAGGCGGTGGCCGAGCTGCGCGGCAGCGACTTCGAATTCAGCATTCGCGGGCTCGATGAGCTGGTCTTGAGCCACGACTCGGTGATGGTCGAGGCCTGCAACTCGTCGTTCCAGGTGCACCTGCAGGTCGACGCCGATCGCTTCGTCAACCAGTACAACCTGGCCCAGGTGCTGGCCGGCCCGCTGATGTCGATCGCCTGCAACTCGCCGCTGCTGTTCGGCAAGCGCCTGTGGGCCGAGACCCGCATCGCGCTGTTCCAGCAGTCGGTCGATACCCGCAGCAAGACCCAGCACCAGCGCAACACCCCCTCGCGCGTGACCTTCGGCAGCCGCTTCCTCGAGAAGTCGATCACCGAGATCTTCCGCGAAGACATCGCCCGCTTCCGCGCGCTGATGGGCGGCAACGAGGGCGACGACCCCCAGCGGGTGCTCGACCAGGGTGGGGTGCCCGAGCTCAAGGCGCTGCGCTTGCACAACGGCACCATCTACCGGTGGAACCGCGCCTGCTACGGCATCATCGACGGCAAGCCGCACCTGCGCATCGAGAACCGGGTGATGCCCGCCGGCCCCAGCATTCCCGACGAGATCGCCAACGCCGCGTTCTGGTGCGGGGTGATGACCGAGTTCGATCGCCGGCACGACGACATCGCTCGGAAGATCGACTTCGACCACGCGGCAGGCAACTTCTACACCGCCGCCCGCGAAGGCGCGTCGGCGCCCATCTTCTGGCTCGATGGGGAAGAGATCACCGCCTCCAAGCTGGTGCTCGACACCCTGCTGCCGGCCGCCGAAGCTGGCCTGCGCCGCCAGAAGATCGACGAGGCCGACATCAAGCGGTTCCTGGGAATCGTCGACGCCCGCATTCGCAACAACCGCACTGGTTCACGCTGGCTCACGGGGTCACTCCACCGCATGAAAGACGAAGGCAGCGAAGGCGAACGGCAGTCGGCCCTGGTCTCGGCCACCATCAAGCGGCAGCAGACCGGCAAGCCGGTCGCCGAATGGGAACAGGCCCGGCTCGACGAGGCCGGCAGCCCCAAGCACACCTACCAGCGGGTCGAGCAGTTCATGACCACCAACCTCTTCACGGTGCAACCGGAAGACGCGGTCGAGCTGGTCGCCAACATTCTGGGCCACGAGCGCATTCGGCACGTGCTGGTGGAAGACCGCGAGCACACGCTCAAGGGCGTCATCAGCAACCGGGCCCTGGTTCGCTTCCTGGCTGCCGGCGGCGCCACCCGGGACGCCTCGGTGGGCGAGCTGATGAAGAAGGCGGTCTTCACCGTGACGCCTTCGACGCTCACGCTCGAGGCCATTCACCTGATGCGCAGCCACCGCATCGGCTGTCTGCCGGTGATTCAGGACGGCAAGCTGGTGGGGGTCTTGACGGAAGAGAACTTCCTGCGCATCGCCGGCGACATGCTCGAAGCGCAGTTGCGCGCCGATTCCTGATTCGTCAGTCGCGCTGCAGTCGCTTCATCGAGCGCAGCACCAGCGGCTGGTACCACGAGCCGAAGACCCGCACGACCTTGTCCAACAGGCGTGCGTCGCTGCCCACCAGCACCCGGCGCTGGTTCTTCTGCACGGCGGCCAGAATCTGCCGCGCCGCTGAATTGGCGGTGGTGCGGTCGAGCATCTTGTCGAACCGGCGCTTCGCCACTTCGGCATCGACTCCAGTCGCCCTGGCCGTCGAGGGGTCGACCCGCGCGGCCTTGGCGATGTTGGTGCGAATGCCGCCGGGGTGCACGCAGGTCGCGCTCACCGCGCTGCCTTCGAGCTCCAGCTCCATGCGCAGCGCCTCGGTATAGCCCCGCACCGCGAACTTCGACGCGTTGTAGGGACCGTTGAAGGGCACCGACAGCAGGCCGAACAGGCTCGAGGTGTTGACGATGTGGCCTTCACCCGACTCGCGCAGGTGGGGCAGGAAGGCCTGGCTGCCCCAGACCACGCCCCAGAAGTTGATGCCCATGATCCACTGGAAGTCTTCGGGCTTCACCTCGGCCAGCGCTGACGAGAGCGCCACGCCGGCGTTGTTGAAGATCAGGTTCACTTTGCCGTGGTCGGCGCGGGTGCGGGCCGCCCAGGCGTAGACCTCGTCGCGTGAGCTGGTGTCGACCTTCGCGTGAGAGATCGTGACCGCCCCGTTCGCAGCCTTCGCCAGCGCGACGGTCTCGGCCAGCCCCACCTCGTTCACGTCGGAAACAGAGAGGTGCGCTCCCGCCTTCGCCAGCTCCACCGCCAGCTCGCGCCCCATGCCCGACGCCGCGCCGGTGATGGCGGCGACCCGACCTTCGAACTGCTTCATGATGATTTCTCCGTCAGCCGGTAGTTCGACAGGGAAAACCGCGCCACCCGGCGCCGATAGGCGAGGGTGCCATACGGCCAGAGCGCGGTGTTGCGCCCGTTTTCGTTCAGGTACCAGCTGCGGCAGCCGCTGCCCCACACCGTGTCGCCCAGCGGCACCTGCATCTGGTCCGCGAAGTCGCGCTGCTCCTCGGCCTTCACGTCGATCGCCGCCAGCCCCTGGTCGCGCAGGGCCTGCAGCGCCTGCACCACGTACGCAATCTGCGCCTCGATCATCAGGATCATCGAGGTGTGCCCCAGCCCGGTGTTCGGCCCCATCAACAGGAAGAGGTTGGGAAACCCGGCGATGGTGATGCCCAGGAACGCCTCGGGCCCCCGCTTCCACGCGTCGAGCAGGTCGAGGCCGCCCACCCCCTCGAACACCCCGCGCGGCACCGGCGCCTGCACCTTGAAGCCGGTGGCCCAGACGATCACGTCGACCTCGCGCAGCGTGCCGTCGGTCGTCACCAGCCCGTTCGGGGCCAGCTCGCGCAAAGGAGTGGTGACCAGCTGCACGTTGTCGCGCGCCAGCGCCGGGTACCAGTCGTTGGAAATCAGCAGCCGTTTGCAGCCGGGCGTGTAGCTGGGCGTCACCTGCGCCCGGCGCTCGGGGTCGGTGATGGCCTCGGCGATGATGCTTCGAATGCGGCGCGCCAACAGCGTCATCAGCACGCGCGCCTTGGTGAAGGCCAGCACCCGGGCCTCCATGCTCGCCCAGATGATCAGCCGCAGGAGCAGCCGGAAGAGCGGCACCTTCGCCAGCAACGTGCGCTCGAGCGCGCTGATGGCCCGGTCGGGCTTGGGCAACACCCACGACGGCGTGCGCTGGTAGAGATCGACGCGCGCCACCTCGGGGGCGATGGTCGGTACGATCTGCACCGCGCTGGCCGCGCTCCCCACGACCGCCACCCGCTTGCCCTTCAAGGAAACCGAGTGGTCCCACTGCGCGGAATGGAACTGTGGGCCCGCGAACGCCCCCGGCAGCTCGGGCACCGAGGGCTGGCTCAGCGCCCCCATGCCGCCGATGAGCGCCCGCGCCCGGAAGACCCGGCCGTCCTTCGTCGTCACGCTCCACACCGCGCTGGGCTCGTCGTAGCGCGCGTGCACCACCTCGGCCTCGAAGCGCAGGTGCGGCCGCAGCCCGAAGGTCGTCGCGCAGTCCTCCAAATAGGCCAGGATCTCGGCCTGCGGTGGGTAGACCCGCGACCAGTCGGCCTTCGGCGCGAACGAGAACGAATACAGATGGCTGGGCACGTCGCACGCGCAGCCGGGGTACGAGTTGTCGCGCCAGGTGCCACCGACCCGCGAGGCCCGCTCGAGAATCACGAAGTCCTCGAACCCGGCCTGCTTGAGCTTCACCCCGGCGCCGAGCCCCGAGAACCCGCTGCCGATGATTACGGCGTGGTGCACGTCGTTCACGGGCCAACGTGTTAGGTGACTATCTACAAGATTGTCAATTGCTGGTGGTTGGGCCCGGCGCCTTCGCCAGCGCCCCGTGCACCTCGCGCAGCAGCGTCTTCGACGACTTCTCGATCGCCCCCTCGGCCCCGCATTCCTTCGCGCGCTCGGCCAGCGTGGCGCCAATGAGCTTCGAGAGCAGCCAGATGGGCGCGTGCGCGACCTGGTGATCGCGAAGGGAGTTGAGCACCAGCGAGCCCTTCACGGTCGACAGCTCGGTCTCGAACAGCACCAGGTCGACCGGGTTGCGACGCAGGGTGCTGGCCAGCATCAGCGCGTTGTCCAGCAGCACCACCTCGTAGCCGCCCGACTCGAGCGCGCGCTTGGCCTGGGTCATCGCGTTCACGTCGTCGTCGACGATCAACACCCGCTTCTTGCCGGTGGGGGACCCCGTCAGCGCGCGCTTGCGGGCGCCCGTCGAAGCAGGCGGGGAGGGGACGGGCACCGGGGCGGGGACCACCACCTCGGGCTTCTCGACGGTCTCGATGATCCACTTCGCCATGTCGTCGAGCGGCAGCACCACCTCGGCTGCGCCGACCTCTTGCGCTGCGCGCGGCATGCCGAACACCGCCGACGACGCCCGGTCCTGCGCGACGGTGCGCGCGCCCATGCGCCGCATGCGCAACAGCCCCTGCGCGCCGTCGTCGCCCATGCCGGTGAGCAGCACGCCGATGCTGCGGCCCTTCAGCGCGCTGGCCATCGAGAAGAACAGGCTGTCCACCGAGGGCGAGATGAGCGCGTCGGCCGGCGGCGCGAGCAGCCGCATGGTCAGCGACTCTTTGATGAACAGCTCCTTGCGCGGCGGCGCCACGTAGATGCGCCCGGGCAGCATCAGCACTCCCGGCTGCGCCAGCTCGACCTCGTGCTTCGAGGCGTCGGCCAGGAAGCGCACGAAGCTGTCGAAGAAGTCTTCGGCCATGTGCTGCACCACGGCGATCGACAGCGGAAAGTCCTTCGGCAGCTCGCTCAAGAGCTTCGCCAGCGCCCGGGGACCGCCCGTCGACGCGCCCAGGCCCAACAGCAGGGGCGGCTCCTTCGAGACGGGGATCGCCGGAGGGGGCGAGCTGGGCTTGACCTCGACCTCGACACGCGAGGCGGCCAGCAACCGCAGCCGCTCGCCGAAGCGCTTCACGTCGCCCGGCTCGACGCCGAAGACCGACGACTTGGGCACCAGCTCGAGCGCGCCGCGGCTGAGCGCCTCGTAGTTCAGGTCGACCCCGCGCTCGGGCGTGCGCTCGCTGATCACCACGATGGCCGTGGGCCGCTCGCGCATGATGGCCTCGATGGCCTTGAGGCCGCCCATGCCGGGCATGTTGAGGTCCATCGTGATCAGGTCGGGCTGCACCGATCTCGCCAGCGCCAGCGCCTCTTCGCCCGTCTTCGCCTCGGCCACCACCGTCAGGCCGGGGTCGAGCTCCAACGCGCGGCGCAGGGCCTCACGCGTCAGCGTCGAGTCATCGACCACCAGCACTCGGAAGCGCGTCGTCACGGGCCCCGACACTCTACGACGGCGCGCCGCCACCAGAACCGCATTTCGCTACAGGCCGGCAGCAGGGGCCCGGCCGAAAACTTGGGCTGTCAGCCCGCGCCCGTATGGTGGCAGCGTGACGAAGCGCGATCGCCGCCAGCTCGAGTTGCCCCTGCCGCCCCGGCTGAAGATCATCGACGGCCTGGGCCAGAAGAAGGTCGAGCCGCTCGCCTCGCGAGATGCCGTGGCCCGGGTGCTGATGGAAGCGGGCGCCGACCTGCTCTTGCGCCGCATCAGCCCCGAGCGCGCCGAGGAAATCGAACAGCGGGTCGACGAGGTCTTCGAACTCTTCGACCGGGTCGACCACCACCCCATCTTCCTGCCCATTCTGCAGCGCAAGCTCGACGAGCTCGAAGGGCTGATGCGCGAGACCCGCACCACCCGGCGCCGGAAGTCGCGCTGAGGTTTCACCCCCGCGAGAATTCGCTTCCCATCGGGGGTGGACTAGCATCGACAAGGCTGCAGATTGCTTACAGGGGCGTGTGCCCCGGTGGACCCGTGTCACTCGAGACCTACGGTCGGTACCAGCTGCTGAAGAAGCTCGCCACCGGAGGCATGGCGCAGATCTACCTTGCCCGGCAGCTGGGTCCCGAGGGGTTCGAGAAGCTGCTGGTGGTCAAGCGCATCCTCCCGCACCTCGCAGAGAACGAAGAGTTCATCACCATGTTCCTCGACGAGGCCCGCATCGCCGCGCGCCTCAACCACCCCAACGTGGTGCAGATCTTCGACCTGGGCGCCCAGGACGACAGCTTCTTCATCGCCATGGAATACATTCACGGCGAAGACGCCCGCCGGGTCTGGAAGCAGGCCGAGCGCCTGGGCACCATGATTCCGCAGGCGTTGATCTGCCGCATGATCATCGAGGCCTGCACCGGGCTCGATTACGCGCACAAGAAGACCGACCAGTCGGGCCGGCCGCTGAACATCGTGCACCGCGACATCTCGCCGCAGAACCTTCTCGTGTCGTTCGAGGGTGGGGTGAAGATCGTCGACTTCGGCATCGCCAAGGCCGCCGACCAGGCCACCGTCACCCGCTCTGGCGTGCTCAAGGGCAAGTACTCGTACATGTCGCCCGAGCAGGCGGCCGGGGTGCTGGTCGACCACCGCACCGACATCTTCGCCCTGGGCGTGGTGCTCTACGAGCTGCTCACCGGCGCGCGGCTCTTCAAGCGGGCCACCGACATCCAGACGCTCAATGCGGTCACCGAATGCATCGTGCCGCCGCCCTCGAGCGCGAACCCCGACATTCCCCCCGAACTCGACGCCATCGTGATGAAGGCGTTGTCCAAGGACCGCACGCAGCGCTACCAGGAAGCCCGCCACCTGGCCGCCGCGCTCGAGAGCTTCCTGCTCAAGAACCAGATGCCCTCGTCGGGCGCGAACCTGGCCGAGTTCCTCCACAGCATCTACGCCGAGCGCCTGGCGCGTGAAGCCGAAGAAGGTCGCCTGCTGGTCGAGACCATCGACGGCTCGCGCAACGACGAGCAACTGGCCGCGCTCGCCACCCCCAGCGCGCAGGAGCCCGACCCGCGCCGCACCAAGTCGCTGGTCAGCAGCCGCCCGCCGGTGAAGACCGCGAGCCGCGCCGAGGTGCCCCGCAAGCCGCCCACCACCTCGCTGCCGGTGCAGCCGCGCGATCGCGAGTCGACCAGCGCCGAGCGCCCCTCGAAGCCGAACCCGCTGCCCCGGCCGGTGCCCCAGCCGGCCACCGCCGAGCACAGCGCGCTGCAGCGCACCGAAGCGAGCATGCCCACGCAGAACGATCGTCGCGGCAACAAGGGCGTGATCATCGGCATCGCGGGCGCGGCGGCGGCAGCCATCGCCATCTTCGCGTTCCTGCTCAGCCACAACGCCCTTCGCGTGAACCTGTCGTCCACGCCGCCGGGCGCGCTGGTGGCGATCGACGGGCGCAACATCTGTCACACCCCCTGTCAGTTGCCCGAGCCCACGCCCGGGCCGCTCACCCTCACGCTCAGTCGAGATGGGTTCGAGAACCTCACCGCGCAGCTCACCGTTCCCGCGCGAGGCACCCTCACCGTGCCGGCCTTTGCCCTGGTGCCGAAGCCCACCGCGCCCACCAGGGCCAGCGTCGATGCGGGCGTGACCGTCAAGCCCGCCGCCGAGGCCCGTACCATCAACATCGCCACCGACCCCTCGAGCGCGATGGTGACGGTGGCTGGCGCCGAACCGCAGCGCGGGCCGGTGGCGGTGCGGCTCTCGCCGGGAGAAAAAATCAGCGTTCGCGTCGAACTCGAGGGCTACCAGAGCGTCACCGAGCTGGTCGGCACCGACGAGACGATGCACGTCATCACCCTCAAGCCCGTCGAGGCGAAGAGGGACCCGACCGAGCCGAAGAAAGACCCCGCCACGGTGAAGAAGGACCCCGTCACCGTCGTGAAGAAGGACCCGGTGCCGAAGAAGGACCCGATCGTCCCCGTGAAGAAGGACCCCGAGGTCAGGCAGCCCTCGGGCGGCGCCAGCGGCATGGTGCGCTTCGTGGTCAAGCCCTGGGCGAAGGTCGAATGCCCGCCCTACAAGTTCGGTGACACCCCGTTCGCCGAGCAGCCGATGAAGGAAGGCGACTACACCTGTCGCTTCACCAACCCCGAGTTCCCCGACAGGACGCTGGTCGTGCACGTCGACGGCGGCCGCACGCAGAAGGTCTTCGTCGACTTCGGGCAGTAGGACGCGCTCGTGAACGCCACCCCCGAGCGACTTCTCCGGTTGCCCGTCGACGCCATGGTCGATGGGTACCGTGTGAAGCGGTTGCTCGGCGAAGGCGCGATGGGCGAAATCTACCTCGCGCTCGACGAAAAGCTGGGGCGACAGGTGGCGCTCAAGTTCCTCAAGGGGCTCGACGAGGCGGCCACCGCGCAGTTCCTGGAAGAGTCGCGCATCACCGCGCGCTTCAGCCACCCGCACATCGTGACCGTGTACGGCGCCGGGCTCTTCGAGTCGCGACCGTACCTGGCGCTCGAGTACCTCGACGGCACGTCGCTGCGGGAGCGGTTGGACGCCGGCCCCATTCCCGCCCGCGAGGCGATGCGGCTGGGCCGGGCGATGGCCGAGGCCCTGGCCGAAGCGCACCGTCACCACGTCATTCACGCCGACCTCAAGCCCGAGAACGTGGTGGTGCCGCGTGACGGGCGGGCGCGGGTGCTGGACTTCGGGCTCTCGCGGCTGGTGGGCAAGGCCGAGACCGCGTCGTCGGGCACGCCCGCCTACATGGCGCCCGAGCGGTGGAGCGGCGCGGCGCCCCTGCCGCCCATCGACGTGTGGGCCCTGGCGATGATCGTCTGCGAGGCGCTCGACGGGGTGCGCGTGCTGCGCGATCGCGAGCTGGTGGCGCTGGCCTACACGCCGAAGAAGGTGGTGCTGGGCAAGGTGAGCGGCGCCAGCCCCTGCGCCGAGCTGCTCTCGCGGTGTCTGGCCATTCGCCCCGAAGATCGCCCTTCGGCCGAAGAGGTCGCCAGCACGCTCGAGACCCTGCTCGCGGGCAAGACGGTCGACGAGACGCGTTCCCCGTTCCGTGGCCTCGAGCCCTTCACCGAAGCAGACGCGCAGGACTTCCACGGCCGTGAGGCCGACGCCGACGCGGCCATCGAGCGGCTGCGCACCCGAGGCCTCGTGCCCATCATCGGGCCTTCGGGCGTCGGCAAGAGTTCGTTCATCGCCGCCGGGCTCGTGCCGCGCCTCAAGGAAGCGGGCCCGCAGATCGTGGTCGCCCTTCGACCTGGCCGCAGGCCGTGGGTGGGGCTGTCGAACGCCATCGCGAACGCAGGAGGCGATCGCGAGCTCCTCGCCGGTCGCGAGCCGGGCTCCTTGCTTCGCGCCCTCAGGGCGCTCGCGGCCACGAAGCAGGCGAGGGTGCTGCTGGCCATCGACCAGTTCGAAGAGACCATCACGCTGGCCGAGCCCGACGAGGCGAAGACGCTGCTCGACGCCCTGGCGGTGGGGTCGATGGCCGACGAGCCGTGTCGCATCGTGCTCTCGCTGCGGTCGGACTTCCTGGGCAGCTTCGCCAGTACCCGCCTCGAGGCCTCGCTGGCCGACGTGATGGTGCTGCGGCCCCTGAGCGTGAAGGACCTCGAGCAGGCGGTGCTCGCGCCGTTGACCCGTGTGCAGTACCGGCCCGACGAGCCCACGCTCGCGCGCCGCATCGCGGTCGAGCTCGACGGGCAGGCCTCGGCCTTGCCCCTGCTTCAGTTCGCGATGGACTCGCTGTGGCGGCGGCGCGACTCGGGGCTGCGAGTGGTGCTGACCCGCGAGTACGAGGCCATGGGCGGCGCGCTCGGGGCCCTGGCCGGCCACGCCGAACGCCTCGCGCTCGAGCTGACCGAATCGCAGCGCCGGTTCACCCGAGCGTTGATGCTGCAGTTGGTCAACGTCGACGGCACGCGTCGGCCGCGCACCCGCGAAGAGCTGC
>CAIWFK010000083.1 GCA_903911905.1 uncultured Myxococcales bacterium | reverse complement strand
GGCGACCACCGAGATCTACACAGGCGAAGACACTCTTTCCCTACACGACGCCTTCCGATCTGGCAACTGTGGTTCGCCGCCTTCTCGAGCTGCCAGGCCACGCCCTGGGTGCGCTCGCTGGAGCGGGCGTTGCTGCGCGACTCGAAGCCGGTCGAGGCGTTGTTCGCCAGCGTGCCCTTCGAGGGGCGCCCTCTGGCCGTTCGCACCCGCGCCTTCGCCTTCCACTTCGCGCCCTTCGAGCAGGCCGGCGTGTGGTGGACCGCGAGCGACGAGGCGCTGTGGTGCCCGCCCGTCACGCTCGGGCCCGACGGGTCGCTCGTGCGTCTCTAACTCCCCGTTTGCAGTCCGACGAGGGCTCGTCTACGCCACTGCGCACGTGAGCACCTCGAAGCGCATCGCCATTCTCGGCGCGACCCGTGGCATGGGCCGCTCCCTCGCTCGTCAGCTCGTCGCCCGCGGTGATGCCGTGGCCGTCCTCGGTCGAGACGAGGCCGAGCTCGGCCGCTCGGTCGCCGACCTGGTGGTGCGCGGCAAGGGCGCGAAGGTGGTCAGCGCGGTGTGCGACCTCGAGCAGCCCCAGACGTTCGCGCCGGCCCTCGAGCAGGTGGCGAAGGACCTGGGCGGGCTCGACGTAGTCGTCGTCACCGCCGCGCTCTTCGGCACCCAGGACCAGCTCGAGGCCGACGGCGAGCTCGCCCGGCGCGTGCTGACCGTCGACTTCGCCAACACCATCGTGTTCTGCGAGCACGCCCGCAAGGCGCTGCTCTTGCGCGGCGGTGGGACGCTGTGCGTCTTCAGCTCGGTCGCGGGCGATCGCGCGCGCAAGCCCGTCATCCTCTACGGCGCCGCCAAGGCCGGGCTCTCGGCCTACCTCGACGGGCTCGACCTCAAGTTCCGCACCCAGGGGCTGGTCACCATCACCGTCAAGCCGGGGTTCGTGAAGACCGGCATGACCGAAGGGCTCAAGCCGCCCCCCTTCGCCGGAGAGCCCGACGCCGTGGCCGCGCAGGTCATCGCCGGCATCGATGCCGGGCGCCGCGTCGTCTACGCGCCTTCCATCTGGTGGGCCGTGATGACCGTCATTCGCGCGCTGCCCCGCTTCGTGATGCGGCGCGTGGGCTTCTGAGGTGCGGTAGTCTTCGAAGCCACGATGCGCGTCGTCGCGATGGCCGATACCCACGGGTTTCACGCTGACCTCACGGTGCCCGAGGGCGATCTGCTCGTGCACGCAGGTGACCTGACCAACCTGGGCAAGCTGCCGCAGTTGGCCGCCGTCGCCGACTGGCTGCGCGCCCAACCGCATCGCCACAAGGTCGTCATCGCCGGCAACCACGACTTCGCCTTGCAGCGTCGACCCGCCGAGGCGCGGGCGCTCTTCCACGGCCTGACCTACCTCGAGGACCAGGAGGTGCGCCTCGAGGGTGTGCGCATCTGGGGCAGTCCCTGGCAGCCCTGGTTCCACGACTGGGCCTTCAACCTGCGCCGCGGCCCCGACCTCGCCGCGAAGTGGGCGCTCATTCCCGAGGGCGTCGACCTGCTCGTCACCCACGGCCCGCCGGCCGGCTATGGCGATCGCTGCGACGACGGTGAGCGGGTGGGTTGCGCCGACCTGACCCGCGAACTGGCCCGCGCGAAGCCGCGCTTCCACCTCTTCGGGCACATTCACGAAGACCCCGGGGCGTGGGACGTCGGGCCCACCCGTTGCCTCAACGTCAGCGTCGACGAGTGCCAGCGCGCCTGCACGGTGTTCGACCTCTGACGGGTCGTCGATTCAAAGCCCAACTGGGCGCCCAGTGAGGGTGCGCGGACAGTCGCTCCTCGGTGAAAAGGCGAGCAAAAGCTCGTGTTCGCGGGTCAGCGGCGCAGGCGCGCGAGTACCGCGTGCACGGTGCCGCTCTGGTTTTCGGGGTCGGCCGCGGCCTCGAGCTGACGCGAGCGCAAGGTCTCGTCGAACGCCTCGCGCCGCAGGTCGTCGGACAGATCGTGCCAGGCCGGGTGTGACCGAATCGCCCCATCGACCCCGCGCTCGCGGTGGGCCGAGACGACCTGCTCGAGCAGCAGCTCTTCTTCGCGGGTCATGTCAGCTCTCCGTCGAGCGCGATGCCCGCCTTCTCGAGGCAGGCCCGCAGCAGCTTCCGGGCGCGGGTGACGTTCTGGAGGAAGGTGTTGAGCGTCATGCCCACCCGCGAGGAGAGCGTGGCGTCGTCGTCGACCCCGCCCGAGCTCAGCCGTTGCTCCAGGGCCTGCCGGGGTTGCGGCGGCAGCCTGGCGCGGCACTCCAGAATCGCCGCGCGCAGCAGCGGGTCGGGCGTGATGGGCGCCACTTCGGCCTGGCTGGCCAGTTCCCGCTCGAGCGCGTCGAGCTGGGCGGCCGACGGCCGAGACCGACGCAGCTCGCTGACCGCGCAGTTGCGCGCCGTCACCACCGAGAAGCGCAACAGCGCGTTGGGCTTGCCGTCGTGCGTGAACTTCGGTGCCACCTGCCACACCCGCAACAGCGCTTCCTGCAGCACGGCCTCGGTGTCGACCAGGGCCGCGAACGGGCGCAGCGTGAGGCGGAGCGCGCGCTCCGACGCCGACGCCCACTGACCGAAGGCGCCGGCGTCACCTGCTTGAATACGACCCAGGAGTGAGAGCTCGTCCTGCATGGGGAAGTGGGGGAATACGAGCGTACTCCCCCCGCCGGTCAACGCACCTCGATCTGCAGTGGCTGCCCGTCGTTGTCCAGGTGCACCCGACGAATCGGCAGCGCCTCGGTGGTCAGCACCAGGGTCAGCGCCAGGCCCACGCCGTGCCGGCCGTTGACCGTGCTGCGCGGGAGCACGACCGCCACCTCGATGACCCGGCCGTCGGCCAGCTCGACCTTCGCGACGCTGGTGGGCGCCCAGTCCAACGGCGCGCCCTCGACCAGAATCTCGAGGGTCGTGGCGCCGTCGGCGCGCAGCACGACCTTCGCCGACACCACCCGGGGCTCGACCGACCGTCGCGCCTTCGCGGCGAGCTCGGGCCCGGCCGCAGGCGCGTCGGCCTTCTCGGCGCCCGTCGCACGGCCCAGCAGGTCCTTCGCCAGGTCGAGCAGACTCACCCGGCGGGGCGGCGTCGGGGCTTCGGCCTTCTTCTGCTCGAGTTCGCTGGTCGACGGCGCCGCAGCGCTCGGAGCGGGAGCCGGAGGCGGCGGCGGAGCGCCGGCCGAGACCGGAGCGGGCGCACCGGTGGGGCGCGGCTCGCTGCGGGTCCGCAATCGCTCGAACTCCATCGGCTCGGCCACGTCGGCACGCAGGTCGGCCGCGCCGTCGTCGAACGCTTCGGACTCAGGCTCGGCCTCCTCCATCGCCGCAGGAGGCGTCGCGGCCGGCTTGCGCAGGCTGGGCCTCGCCGGCGCTGCTTGGCTGCGGGACCTCTGGGCGACCGCCATGCCCGCGCCCATCGGCGACGGAGCGCCCGGTGCAGCGACCCCCGTCGCAGCGCGCAGCCCGACCCCTTCGGCCGACAGCCCGTACGCCAGGTTCTGCGGCATGGTCTCGCTGCGGCGGGGCGCGCGCGGGTCGACGGTCGGCTTCGCGCTCACGGCCACCCACGACGTCAGCCGCGTGGAGATCTGGAAGGTCAGCCCCAGCGCTTCGATCGATCGGTCGACCTCGCCCTTCTGCGCACCACTGGCCAGCGACAGCTCGAGGTCTTCCACCAGTTCCCGCGCGAAGAGCGTCGCCACCGCGGGGCTGCCTTGCGAGACCGAGCGCAGCGACACCGTCTCGTACAGCGGCCCGTTCGCCGTCTCGCCGATGACGATCAGCGGCTCGGTCCCGCGCACCTCGAGGCAGAGCATCGCCGGAGCGCCGGCGTACAGGTCGGGCAGCCGCGCCGGGGCCTGCGTCACCAACGACGCGCCGGTCACCTCGAGGTTGGTCACCAGCGGGGCGGTGGTGCGCGCCAGCAGCCGCTTCACCGTCGGCTCGACGTCTTCCCCCAGGCCCAGAATCAGCTCGAGCCCACGACCCGCGCGCGCCGCCGGCTGGGTCAGGCTGCGGTTGACGCCCGAGCCCACGCCGATGGTGTGCACCCGCGAGCCGCGAGGCAACTGGTGGGCGATGGCCTGCACCACCTCGCTCTCGAAGCCGATGAGCCCGTCGGTGATGAGCACCACCTGTCGCTGGGCGTCCTTCCGCAGCGGGGCGAGCGCTTCGAGAATGCCGGTGCGCATCTCGGTGCCGCCCGAGGCCTGCAGCCGCGCCAGCCACGCCTGCGCGTCACGCCGGTTCGCGGCCGTCGCCGACACGCTGCCACGCTTCCACCGCCGCGCGGTGCTCGAGAACTCGATGAGCTCGAGCTGGTCCTGATCGCTCAGGCTGTCGACCAGCGCCGAGGTCACCCGCCGCGCCTGGTCGATCGGCCCGCCCCCCATCGACCCCGAGGTGTCCAGCAGCACGATCAGATCGCGCGGCACCGCCGCCATCTTCGCCTCGACCGCCGGCGGCACCAGGGTCACCAGCGCGAAGATGCGCCCGTTCTTCTCGTAGGTGTCGACCGCCACGCCCGGCGTGAGGCCCGCCACCTTCCAGCGCACCACCACGTCACGGTCCAGCGCGGCCCCGCGCTCATCGCCGAAGCGCACCTCGGTGCGACCGACCAGCCGCTCGGTGTGCAGGGGGTGTGTCAACGATTCCGGCCGCGACCCGTCGACCAGCCGATCTCGCACCGAGAGCGTCAGCCCCAGCTTCACCGGCAGCTCGCGGTCGGCCACGTCGACGCTGACCTTTGCGCCGTCAGCCACCCGACCCTCGGCGCCCAGGTAGCGGGGCGCGACCACCGTGGGAAAGCGCCATTCCCAGCACCCGTCGGGCAGCCAGGCCAGCTTCTGATCGATCTGCACGCGGCAGACGACCTCGGTGCGCGGCGGCACGTTGCCCACCTGCTGGGTGAAGAGGCTGCTGCGCTCCTGGTCGAGCAGCGCCGCGGTGCGGCCCGAGAGCACCGCCTCGTCGAAGCGCGTGCGCGCCTTTTGCCTGGTGTCGACCTCGCCCACCACCAGCTCCCCCCCCACCAGGAACGAAAACCCGCTCACCGCGCCGTCGGCCGGCAGCGGCAGCGAATAGGTCACCGTCAGCGGCTCTTCATGCGGGTTGCGGAAGGTCTGCTCGAGCGTCACTCGCACCACGCCGGCGATGGCGTCGGCCTGCAGGCTCGCCTGCGTCAGCGGCAGGGCTCGGCCGTCGACCGAGACCAGGCGGCCTCCGGTGGAGGGGTTCGGCAGCTCGGTGTTCAAGGGCAGGGGGTGCGTCATGGCGGTATCCTTTCGTGAGGTGTTCAACCCCTCAACGACGACCCGCCGGTTCTGGTGACAGTCAAAGTTTCGAGGCCTGATTCCAGGGGGGTTGGTTGCGTCCCAGACCCGACGGATCCTCTTTGGGCCGCCGCGCGGGATCCTGACCCTGCTGCCCGCCTCGGGAAAATCCTCACGGCTCCCGGAACAATGACACGCCCGGCGCGCCCACCACCACCAGGTCATACGTGTACCGACTGACCGCCGCATTCCCGCCAATCGGCGCTCCGGTGTCCGTCCACTTCCCCTGCGCGAACTGCCGGAACACCCCATGCTCGGTGATGGCGAACCGCTCGTCGCTGCGCGGGGGGAACGCGGCCGCAGTGACGGGGTCGGTGAGCGCGGTCGCCCGCCAGTCGGTCGGGCCCAGCAGCAGCACACCGGCGCCGGTGTCCATGCGCGCGCCACCCAGCCACAACCCGTCGGCGCTCGAGGCGGCCACGTTCAACCGCGCCAGCACCGGCGTGCTCTGGGCCTGCCAGCCGGTGGTCGACCGCTGGGCCATCACGCCTTCACCGGTCGCCCAGGCGACCTGGCCATCACGCGCCAGCGCGAGCACCGGCACGCCCAGCGAAAACTGCGCCGAGAGCAACGCGCCATCGAAGTGGTAGATCTTCCCCGACGCGCCACCGAGGTCGACGTCGGTCGCGCTCGCCGCCAGCACCGACGTGAAGTCGTCGTGGCCGAACACGAAGCGCCGCGCCACGCCCTGGTGGAAGACCAGCACCGTGCCGCCATCGCCGACGATGATCAGGTCTCCGCGCGGGGTCGAGGTGATGGCCCGGAGCTCGACCGTCACGCCCGAGGTGATCGGGCTCCAGTGGCCCACCGGGTTCGACCACCGCAGAACCGTGCCCTGCGTGCCGACCGCCCACACCGCCCCGTCGTTGGCGATGGCTGCCGCCCGCAGCGTCGAGAGCGAACCGGTGGGCACCACCTTCCAGTGCACCGGCAGTTCCTTCGACGAAGGCGTCACCACCACGCTCACGCCCGTGTTCTGGCCCGCCCAGCTCGCGCTCAGTCGCATCGAGCCGCCGCAGGCGCCGTCGACCGTCGGGTCGCACGAGAAGGTCACCGTGGCGAAGCCGTCGACCAGCGCCACGTCAGCCGAGTCGATGAAGCGGCCGGCTGGCGAGGTGAACGACACCACGCCCGCCCCCGGGTTGCCCGACCCCGTCCAGGCCTGCACCCGCAGCACGACCTGCTGGGTGCGCCCGTCGAAGGTGGCGTGATCGCTGGTCAGGGTCAACGCGGGGTCGCTCGAACTGGAGCACGCCGCGAAGACGAGAAGGGTCACTGCTGACAACCGGCTGGTGATCATGACACCGCGCTCCTTGAAGACATTCGGCCCATTGGAGCCAACGCCTTCGAGTACTGCAGAGCTGGTGCCGTCGGCCCGCGTGCGCTCAAGCCCACGCGCGCCCGTGCCGAAGAGGTGGGCGTCGGCCCTACCTCAACTCTTCCGGCCGACCTCGATCACGAAGTTGAACGGGGGCACCTGGTCGTGGCCGTACGCGGTGATGGTGAAGGTCGAGCCGGGCGGCGTGGCGCTCGGCACCTCGAAGCGGTACGTGATCTGCTCGCCGCGCTTCACCGCCGCCTTGAGGCCGGGCGTGTACAAAATGCGGCCCACGCCTTCACCCGCGTGTCGCTCGCTCACCACGTCGAGCACGCCGCCCGCGCCCAGGAAGATGCGCTGCTGGTGCAGCACGGTGGCCGGGTTCATCGCGTGGCCGTGCAGCCGAATGTACTGCACGTCTCCGCCGTCGGCGCCCGCGGTGCCGGGAGCGGGCTTCTGAATGAAGAACTGGCGATCGAAGAGCTGCTTCATGTGGAATTCCTCGTGGGGGGAACGCGGTGGGCTCGAAACGAAAAGTCACCGGCATTGTCGACGCTCGCCACTGTTTTGTCGCTGGGGCACGAACGACCCGAGTACGCGGCAGCACTCGCCCAACCAGTTGCGTTGCAACGGCGCGACATCAGTGCGCGGTCGCGCCTGACCCCGCGAGAGGTGGGTCAGGAATTCGGCGTCGGCGGCTTTTGACCCACGCTCTTTTCGAGCGCCGCGAGCCTCGCCACCAACTGCTCGTAGACGTTGTCGACCTTCACGTGCAGCTGCGTCACCTCGAGCCCCGCGCGAATGTTCGCCTCGTATTCGACGTCGCTGCGAATGCGCTCCTTCGCCGCCGATCGGTTCTGGCTGATGAGCACCATGCACGAGAGGAAGATGGCCTCGAGCGAGACCACCATCGTGAGGAAGTTGAAGGGGTACTGATCGAACGGCTTGACGAAGGGCACCAGCCCCACGTTGACCAGAATCCACGCGGCGAAGAGCGCGGCGTGCACCAGCAGGAACGAGAAGCTGCCCGAGAAGTCGGCCGCCGCATCGGCAATGCGCTGCACGGTGGTCAGCTTCTCGTCGACGATCTCGTTGGGGCTCGAGCGAGAAGCGCGCACGCCCAGCAGCTTGTCGGCCTCCCGTAGTCGCCGGCCGATCACCGCCAGCACGTCCATCGCCGCGGTCGGGTGACGGGTGAAGAGCAGCTCGAGATCGCCGCGGTCCAGCCGCAAGGCCTGGGTGCTCGCCAGCGCCTGCGCCGACGCGCTGCGGGAATCGCCGTCGAGCAACGAGAGCTCGCCGAAGAAGTCGCCCCGCTTGGCGGTCTCGAACACGATGCGGTCACCCGTGGAGTCTTCGATGAAGATCTCGACCTCGCCCGAGGCCACGATGAAGATCGCGCCGCCCGGGTCGCCGCGGCGGAAAATCACCTGCCCGGGTGAGAAGGTGACCTCCTCCAGTTGGGCGGCCAACAAGGCTCGCTCCTCCTCGTTGAATTGCTCGAAGAGGGGTACCGAGGCCAGCAGCGAGGTGTCGGCAGGCATGAGCGGAGGTGCTACCTCGCACGCCCACGCGGGCGGATCAACGCTTGCAGAGCGAGGTTCGGCTGTGGTGCTCTCCCTCAGAGGAGGGTGGGGTGGTGGTGACGAACCGGGTGCCTTTCGACCCTTTCTTTGGAGCCGACAATGGAACCGCTCGACTGGAGCGCACTGAAGGAAAACTGTGCCGGCGACGAGTCGCTGGTGCAGGAAGTGCTCGAGCTCTTCCGCAAGGAAAGCACCGGGCTGCTCGACGACGTCCGCAAGGCCGTCGAGTCGAGAGACCCGCTGAGCGTCAAGAAGACCGCGCACCGCCTCAAGGGCGCGCTGGTCAGCCTGGGCGCGATGCCCTCGGTCGCCGCGGCCCGCGACCTCGAGAAGCAGGGCGCTGACGGCGACGCCTCGAAGTTCGACGTCACCTTCGCCACGCTGGAAAAGGAAATGGCCCGGTTGCTCTCGGCCATCTCGGTCGCGCACGCGGCCTGAAGCGTCACCTCACCGTTCGCGCCACCACCTGCCATTTCGTCGCGGGCGCGCAGCGCTCCTGCCAGGTGATGACCAGCACCTCGTCGACGAACGCGAAGCGCGGCGAGCGCTTCAGGCCGCGAACTGCCGCTCGACCAGCCGGCGGTAGAGCCCTTCTTCGCCCACCAGCGCCGCGTGCGTGCCGATCTGCACCACCCGCCCGGCCTCGAGCACCACCACCCGGTTCGCGTCCTTCACGGTCGAGAGCCGGTGCGCGATGACCAGGGTGGTGCGGCCCTTCATCAACCGCTCGAGCGCTTCGCGCACCAGGTGCTCGCTTTCGGCGTCGAGGGCGCTGGTGGCCTCGTCGAGAATGAGGATCTTGGGGTTCTTCAGTACCGCGCGGGCGATCGCCACCCGCTGCTTCTGCCCACCCGAGAGCTGAATGCCGCGCTCGCCCACCAGGGTGCGGTACCCGTCGGGAAAGCCGGTGATGAAGACGTGCGCGTTGGCCGTCTTCGCCGCCGCCTCGACCTCGGCGTCGCTCGCCTCGGGTCGCCCGTAGCGGATGTTGTCGGCGATGCTGGTCGAGAAGAGCAGGGGTTCCTGCGCCACCACGCCCACCTGCCGGCGCAGCCACTCGGCGTCGAGCGTCGAGTACGGGTGGCCGTCGAGCAGCAGGCGCCCCGCCTTCGGGTCGTACAGCCGATAGAGCATCGAGGCGATGGTCGACTTGCCCGCGCCGCTGGGGCCGACCACCGCCACCACCTCGCCCGGCGCCATCGAGAAGTCGAAGCCGTCGAGCACCGTCACGTCGGGCCGGCTGGGGTAGGCGAAGGCCACCTTCTCGAACGTCACCGCCCCCTCGACCTTCGAGAGCTGCTCGCCGCCCGTGGGCGGAATCGTCGGCACGCGGTGCAGCAGTTCGAAGACCCGTTCGCTGGCGCCCGCCGCGCGCTGCACGTCGGCCCACTGCTCGGCCAGCGCCGAGAGGCCCACGGCCATCAGCATCGTGTAGAACAGGAACGAGACCAGGTCGCCGCGGGTCAATTCGGCCAGCACGACCATGCGCGCGCCGTACCAGAAGACGAACACCGCCGCGCCGAAGACCGCGAACGAGGCCACGCCGAAGAAGCTGCTCGAGAGCCGAATGCGTTTGAAGGCCAGCTCGAGCGAACCGGCCAGCGTGGTGCGGTAGCGCTCGACCTCGGTCCGTTCGGCGGCGAACGAGCGCACCGTGCGAATGCCGCCCAGTGATTCGACCGCCACCTCGTTGGCCTTGGCCAGCGCGTCCTGGCTGTCTTTCGAGAGCTTTCGCACCCGCCGCCCGAAGAACACCGCGGCCAGCGCCACCGGAGGCACCACCAGCAGCATCATCACCGTCAGCTTGACGCTCAACGCGAAGAGCCAGGCGACGGCACCTGCCGCCTGCACCAGGTTGCGCAGCACCATGCTCAGGCTGACCGTCACCGTGTTCTGCAGCACGGCCGCGTCGTTCGACAAGCGGCTCGAGAGGTCGCCACTCTTCTCGGTGTCGAAGAACGCCGTTTCCTGCTTCATGATCGACGCATAGAGGTCGCCACGGAGCTGGTTGACGATGCGCTCGCCCGCGCGGCTGAACAGCAGAAAGCGCAGCGACGAGGCGATGGCGGTGAGCGCGAAGATGCCCATCAACCCCGCCGCCACCTGGTCGACGCGGTGGAGGTCGACCGAATCACCCGTGCCGCCGGTCAGCACTGCCACGTCGAAGAGCATGCCGGCGGCGCGCGGGTAGGCCAGGTTGCCGGCCGACGAGAGCAACAGGAAGGTGGTCGCCAGCCCCAGCGACCAGCGCTCGGGCCAGGCCAGCGAATACAGCCGCCGCAGCGTCGTCTTCAGCGGGACCTTGGGCTTCTTCGGGTCGGTCTTGTCGGTGTCGGCCACGGGCGGCAACCTAACCGCCCGGGCTGCCGCGCAACATCACTTCACGCTTCTTCACCGCGAGCCGCTCGGGGCGGCGATTGGCGAAGAGAAACCGCGCGGGCCGGTGTACGGTCGAGATGCGTGTCCAGAACGGTCGTCACCAGAGGGCTGTCGCTGATGTTGGCGTGGGCGGTGCTGGGCGGCTCGCCCGTGCTCGCGGCCGACAAGGTTCGCGTCGTCATGCTCAACGTCAACGCCACGAGCAAGAAGCTCGAGCCGCTCGCGAGCTCGGTCACCGAGCAGGTGATGACCGAACTCAACGAGACCCGGCGCATCGACGTGGTGGGCTCGAGCGATCTCGCGGCGGTGCTGGGGCTCGAGCGCCAGAAGCAGTTGCTGGGGTGTGGCGAGCAGTCGACCAGTTGTCTGGCCGAGTTGTCGTCGGCGCTCGGGGCGCCGTGGCTGGTGCTCGGCACGCTGGCCCAGGCCGGCAAGTCGATGCGGCTCGACCTGAAGCTGATTCGGGCCGGCGACGGCAAGGCGATCTGGCGCTCGGGCAAGAGCCTGAAGGACGAGGGCGAGGTGTTCGACGCGGTCTCGGCGCTGGTGAAGGGTCTGATCGACGCGTTGCCCTCGCCGACCGTCGCCAGGTCCTCCGAGCTGCCTGGGTCGACGACGGCCGCCACGTCGCCGAAGCCCGTGGTGACGGCGACACCTCCCATCGACGTGGCCGTCGCCCAGATCGGCGAATCGACCTCGCCACCCGCCGACCCACGCATCGGACCGCGTGCGCTGGTCATCGCCGGAGCGTCGTTGATTGGCGCGGGCGTCATCGCCTTCGCCATCGGCAGTTCGCTGCTGGGGAAGGCGTCTGCGGACTACGCAGGCACCTCGACGACGGTGCAGGACGTCGCGCTGCGCGAGCTCGGCATCAACCTGCTCCACGTCTCGGGCATCGTCGCCGCCAGCCTCGGGCTGGTGGGCCTGGTCACCGGTCTGGCGTGGTGGGCTCGCCTGCCAGACACCACCGTCGCCGTCACCGTCGGGCCCCAGGGCCTTTTCGTCGCGGGGACCTTCTGATGCGCATCGCCATCGTGCTCGTAGTGGTCCTCGGTGCCGAGGGGTGCGTGCAGCTCAGCCGCAACGGGGCCATCTGTGACGGCACCGCTCCCGACGAATGTGGTCCCGACCTCAGTTGCATCGCGGGGCGGTGCGTGGCCTCGTCGCCGACTGGTGGTGGAGGTGCGACCGGCGGTGGAGGTGCGACCGGTGGTGGAGGTGCGACCGGTGGCGGAGGTGCGACCGGCGGTGGAGGTGCGACCGGTGGCGGAGGTGCGACCGGTGGCGGAGGCGCAACCGGTGGCGGAGGCGCAACCGGTGGCGGAGGCGCAACCGGTGGCGGCGCTCCGACGGGTGGCGGGCCTCCGGTCGGCGGAGGCGGGGGGACTGGAGGTGGGACGGCGAGCGACGGCGGTTTCTCGAGGTGTTCGCCGCAATGGTCTCAGCTCGACGCCGGTGCCAACTCGCTTTTGCTGCAAGATCTCAACGGTGACACGTTCCCCGACATCGTGGCCGCGAACTCCCTCGCGGGCGGGTTGACCATGTTCCTGAGCAACGGGAATGGCGGGTACGCCGCCACCAGCGTGTCGACACCCGGGGCGAACCAGAAGATCATCTCCCTCGCGCGGGGCGCAGGCTCGCTGTTCTATTTGTCGGCCCGAGGCACCTCGTCGAGCTTCGGGTACTCGTACGACCGGTCCAATGGCAAGTGGGGTTCAACCAGCAGTTCAATGGGAGCGGTCTCGAACCCCGCATCATCACCGGTGATGCCGATGGTGATGGTTTCCTCGACCTGATCGAGTTCGACGAAGCCGGGAACGACGAGCTCTACTTCGGCGCGTCGACCGGCACGTTCACTCGGGTGGTGGGGAGCAGCATGCTGACCCCCGGAGTCCGTTCGGGCGTGTTGACCAGCGTCGTCGGTGGTTCCCACCTCGATGTCGTCCTGAGCATTCGTGGCGGCGGCCTCAACATCATGTACGGCGTGACGAATGGCTCGGTGCCCACGCCCGGGTATCGCTCACTGGTGGGCGTGCCAACGGGCACCGACTTGTCGCAGGTGATTGCCCCGCTGCTTCGAGGGGCTGGCGGTCTGCCGACCGTCGTGCTCGCCGCTGGCGATGGCTCGAGCCTGTACGCCTTCGACGTCAACAACTCCAACATCGACGACTACGGTCGAACCACGGTGGTAGACCCGCAACGAATCGTCAGCGCCGTGGCCGCCGGAGAATTCACGGGCGAGGGCAACCTCGACCTCGTCGTCGCCACCCGCCCCGGAACGGGGTCGTTCGGCCTGCCGGCGCAGCTCCACGTGCTGCGGGGTGATGGCGACGGTGGCCTGCAGGTCGTCGACGGTGGCGTGCCTGGTCAGCACGGGCAAATCGACGGCCGCGCACTCGCCGTGGGTGACCTGAACGGAGACGGCGTCGACGACCTCGTCATCGCCGATACCGCGTCGAACATCGTCTGGGTCGTCCGCTCGGCTGGCCCCGGCTGCCCGCTCTTCCCCTGACCCCGACGCTCTGCGTCGACGCACTGGGCTTAACGCGGGGCTCGCTTCGGGTGTAGACGGCCGGGTCATGAACTTCCGCGCGTTCGTCGTCGGCTTCGTGCTCTGTACGTGGCTGGGCTGTCAGTGTGGCCCGGGCACCACCGACCTCTGCGCCGGCGTGCGCTGCGGCAACGGCCTGACCTGCGATCCGACCAACGGCAAGTGCAGCACCGGCGTGTCCACCGACGGCGGCACCGGCGGCGGTTCGGGCACGGGCGGAAGCGCAGGCGGCGGCTCCCAGGCTTCGTGCACGCCCGCGTGCGCCGGCGCGACGCCCATCTGTGACCCCGCGACGCAGACCTGCAAGGCCTGCACGGCGACCGCCGGCTGCGGCGGCACCACGCCGGCCTGCCTCACCACCGGCGCCGCGGGCCAGGGCACCTGCGTGCAGTGCGTGATGAACGCCGATTGCCCCCTCGCCGGCGCGATCTGCGATTCCGTCACCCACCTCTGCAGCGCCTCGGGCACCGGCGGCGGCAGCGGCGCCACGGGCGGCGGCACGGGCGTCACCGGAGGCGGGCAGGGCGGCGGCGCGGTCGGGCCTCCGATGTTCGACGACGCCGGCGTCACCGCGCATTGCGCGAACTTCGCCGGCCCGCCCGGGCAGACCTGCGCCAACAGCGAAAACTGCCCCCACGGCTACGACTGCGTGAGCAACATGTGCGAGCTGCGCGGCCACAGCGGCCCGGTGCAGGTGACCTTGCGCTGGGGCACCCAGACCGACCTCGACCTCTACCTGGTCGAGCCGCTGACCGACGGCGGCACCTGCGAAATCTACTACTCGAACCCCGGCCCCGTGCCCTGTACCGACCCGCTGCACCTGGGCCTCTGCTTGCCCGACGGCGGCTTCGCGCTCGGCCTGGGCGGCACCAACTGCGGCTCGAAGGGCTGGCTCGACCTCGACGCCAACCGCGGCTGCGACATGAGCGCGCTCACCAACACCCCGGTCGAGAACATCATCTACTCGCCGGGCATCACCGTCACCTCGGGCACCTACACCGTGCGCGTGAACAACTGGAGCGCCTGCTCGGTCTCGCCGCCCATTCCCTGGGAGGTCGAGGTGCGCGCCAACGGCCAGACCCGCTTCTACTGCGGGCAGTTCACGACCACCGGCAACGGCGGGGCGTCGGGCGCGGGCGACGTCGTGACGACCTTCACGCTGCCCTGAGCCACGCTCCCGGGGAAGCGGCCAGGGCGAACCCTTCCGACACCGTGGGGCGACCTGCCCTGGGGAGGTCCCGTCAGGTCGTACCTTTCGGCACCGCACAAAACCCGCGACCGCCCCGAATTCCCCGCTACAGTCCTCCGTTGCATGCAGCAGGAAGACTCCGTCCTTGGTCGCATCGCGCTTCACTACAAGCTCGTCTCGCAGGAGCAGTTGACGGCTGCGACGAAGCCCGGCAAGGGCCTCGCCGAGTCGCTCCTCGAGCACAAGTTCATCAGCGCTGAACAGCTCAAGTGGCTGCAGAACGCCACCGCCCAGTTCATCGCCAAGCAGGGTGGGGCTCCGGCCCCAGCGGCTGCCGCGGCTCCTGCAGCTCAGGCGTCCCGGCCAGCTCCGGCGCAAGCCCCTGCGCCCGCCGCGGCGCCCGTGGCGAGAGCGGTGCCGGCGGCGTCGGCGCCTGCTCCCGTGGCCGCACCGGCTCCGGCTCCGGCAGCAGCGCCCGCACCCGCACCCGTTCCCTCGTCCTCCTCGGGGTTCGCCAAGTCCAGCAACGAGGGCATGAGCGACTTCAGCGGCGCCGAAGCGCACGCGATGCGTTCGAAGCTGCCCTCGCTGCAGCAGATTCTGACCAAGGCCGTCGAAGCCAAAGCGAGCGACGTGCACATTCACGCCGGCGCCCCGCTGCAGATGCGGCTCAACGGCACCTTGAAGGAACTGCGCACCGGCGTGCTCGATGCCCAGGCCGTCGAGTTCATCTTGAAGGACGCGTTGCCCGAGGCCGACCGCAAGTCGCTCAACGAGAACTTCGACTTCGACACCGCCCTGGTCTTCCCCAAGCTGGGCCGGTTCCGCGCCAGCTTCTACCGCCAGCAGCGCGGGTGGGACGCCGTCTTCCGCCCCATTCCCGTGGACCCGCCCACGCTCGCGCAGTTGGGGCTGCCCGATTCGCTCAAGAAGCTGACCGACTACCACCAGGGGCTGGTGCTGCTGACCGGGCCCGCGGGCTCGGGCAAGTCGTCGACCATGGCCGCCATCGTGGCCATGCTCAACGAGTCGCGCACCGACCACATCATCACCGTCGAAGACCCCATCGAATACGTGCACACCCCCAAGGGGTGCGTGGTCAACCAGCGCCAGGCGGGCAAGCACACCCGCAGCTTCGCCAACGCCCTGCGCGCCGCGCTGCGTGAGGACCCCGACATCATCATCATCGGTGAGCTGCGCGACCTCGAGACCATTCAGTTGGCCATCACGGCCGCCGAGACCGGCCACCTGGTGATGGGCACGCTGCACACCAACAACGCCATTCGCACCATCAACCGCGTGCTCGACGTCTTCCCGCCCAAGCAGCAGTCCCAGATTCGCGCCATGGTGTCCGAATCACTGCGGGCCATCGTCTCGCAGCGGCTCATTCCCACGGCCGACGGCACCCGCCGCGTGGCCGCGCTCGAGACGCTGTTCATGAAGTCGTCGGTCTCGAACCTGATTCGCGAAGAGAAGACCTTCCAGATTCGCTCGGTGATGCAGACCGGTCGGTCCGAAGGCATGGCCCTGCTCGACGACTCGCTCTTCGACCTGGTCAAGGCCGGCACCATCACCAAAGACGCCGCTCGCCGCGTGGCTGAAGACCCCAAGCGTTTCGCCTGAAGAAAACCGCCCATGGCCCGACTCGACACGCTCTTTCGTTACCTCAAGGACAACGGTGGCTCCGACCTGCACCTGGCCGCCGGCAACCAGCCTCACCTGCGCCAGCACGGCGAGGTCAAGCCCATCGCCGGGTGGGACGTGTTCAGCGACGAGTCGCTGCGCGAGCACCTCAAGGAACTGGCCACCGAGACCCAGTGGAAGCACTACGAGTCGAACCTCGACCTCGACTTCGCGTACTCGCTGTCCGGGGTGGCCCGCTTCCGCGCCAACTACTTCAACCAGGAACGCGGCGCGGCGGCCGTCTTCCGCATCATTCCCGAGAAGATTCGTACGCTCGAAGAGCTCAAGGCCCCGCCAGCCATCGCCGCGCTCGGCGACCTCGAGCAGGGGCTGGTGCTGGTGACCGGGCCCACCGGCTCGGGCAAGTCGACCACGCTCGCCGGCATCATCGACCTCATCAACACCAAGTACGCCAAGCACATCATCACCATCGAAGACCCGGTCGAATTCGTGCACCAGAACAAGAAGTGCACGCTCAGCCAGCGCGAGGTGGGCACCGACACCAAGAGCTTCTCCAACGCGCTGCGCTCGGCCATTCGGCAGGACCCGGGCGTGATTCTGGTCGGCGAAATGCGCGACATGGAGACCATTGCGCTCGCCATCACCGCCGCCGAAATGGGCGTGCTGGTCTTCGGTACCCTGCACACCAACAACGCGGCCAAGACCATCGACCGCGTGATCGACGCCTTCCCCACCGACCAACAGCAGCAGGTGCGCACCATGCTGTCCGAGTCGCTCGCGGCGGTGGTCAGCCAGTTGCTGCTCAAGACCCCCGACGGGCGTGGCCGCGTGGCCGTGCACGAAATTCTGCTCAAGACCCCCGGCCTGCCCAACATCATCCGCGAGGGCAACACGCCGATGATCAATTCCATCATCCAGTCGGGCAAGGGCCAGGGCATGCAGGCGATGGACGACGTGCTCTTCACCCTCGCCAAGGACGGCAAGGTCTCGCCCGAAGACGCCTTCCACAAGGCCAACGCCAAGCAGCGCTTCGAGCCCATGCTCGCGGCCGGCCACTGAATCGCCCGCCGGCTTGCCATTCGAGCAGCGGGTCGTTAGCCATGGGCCCGCATGCTCTCGACCCTGCTCGCCCTTTCCCTCGCTGCTTCCGGTGCCCCCATGAGTGTCTACGATTTCCAGGTCAAGTCCATCGACGGCAAGGACGTCTCGCTCTCGCAGTACAAGGGCAAGGCGTTGCTGATCGTCAACACCGCCTCGAAGTGCGGCTACACCCCGCAGTACAAGGCGCTCGAGGCCTTCTACGAGCAGTACAAGACCAAGGGCTTCGAGATCCTCGCGTTCCCCGCCAACGAGTTCGGCGGCCAGGAGCCGGGCACCAACGAAGAGATCAAGCAGTTCTGCGAGCTCAAGTACAAGACCACCTTTCCGCTGTTCCAGAAGATCGTGGTCAAGGGCACAGGCCAGCACCCGCTCTACGCGTACCTCACGGGCCTGAAGGAAAACGGCGGCGAGGTGACGTGGAACTTCAACAAGTTCCTGGTCTCGCCCGAGGGCAAGGTGGTCGCGCACCTCGAGTCGAAGGTCGACCCGGCCAGCGACGAATTCAAGAAGCAGGTCGAGGCGGTGTTGCCGAAGAAGTAGCTCGCCCGCCGGGCAGCCTGGAGCGCCACTTCGGCTCCAGGCGCTCCCAGCCCTTCACGCAGACCCAGGTCGCAGCCACCAGCGCACCCACCAGCACCGCGTAGAGCGGGAAGTCGGCCTGGCCCCGCCAGAAGCGGGTGAAGACGCCCACGTGGCGCTGGTAGAGCAGCAGCTGGTGGAAGAAGTAGGCCGAGAGGCTCGACGCGCCGAAGGTGCCCACGAGCTGGGCCAGCCTCGAGCGCACGCTCGACGGCCACCGCACCTCGACCAGCCGCAACACCGTCACCAGGCTCAAGACCAGCGTCCACCGCTGGGCCGCGTTCGCCGGGTTGGTCACCCAGAAGTCGTGCTTCGGGTACGCCGCGCGCAGCGCGTCTTCCTGCCACCAGAGCAGCGCGCCCAGCCCCAGCAACAGGCCCAGCCAGGCCCACAGTTGTCGCTCGCGCTGCATCGAGCCGACGGTCGTGCCGAAGCTGGCGCCCAGGAAGACGTACCCGCTCCAGGGAAAGAGCGCGAAGGTGGTCGCGGTGGTGGCGTCGAGGGCGCCTGGCCTGGTGTTGAGCAGCACCGACCACGGGCCCGTCACGGACTCGGCGAAGGGGCTGACCGCAAAGATGACCAACGCCATCAGCAGCGTCACCACCCGCAGCACCGCGGGTCGATTCGCCAGCGCCACCAGCAGGGGCAGCACCGCCAGCAGCGACAGGCCGATGCAGTGGAGAATGTCGATTCGCAGGAACCACTTCGGCTCGCGCCACACGGGGAACCAGCTGGCGTTGATGACGCTCGCCACCAGCAGCACCTCGAGCGCACGCGAGAGCGATTTTCTGGCCTGGGCCGCCAGCCGGCCAGCCGCCGCTGCGCGCACCTGCACCAGTGCGAGCGCGAAGCCCGCCGAGAAGATGAAGCTGGGCGCCACCAGCCCATCGAGGCGCACCAGCCAGCGGAAGAGCGGGGTCTTCGTCGCCGCCTCGTTCAGCAGCACCAGCGCGTGGGTCTGCAGCATCACCACCACCGCGAGGCCGCGCAGCCAGTCGAAGGCGTGAATGCGGGCGGGCGTCGGCGTCATCACCGTCATCGTACCGTGCCCGTCGATGCGGCCGCCCGGGAGTTGGCGGCCACCCGTTCGTGAGCGCTGCGCGGCCAATCGAACTGCGCTACAAGCGAACGCATGTCTGGCTCCTCGCACAGCAAGCACGCGCCCGTCGTCTGGAAGGAGCGCCCCGAGCGCGACCTCGACCACCAGCTCAAGGAATGGGCCAGTGGTTCGCGCGGCGGCGGCTCGATTCCGAAGGACTTTGCCTGGGGCACCAACCCCAAGCAGGCCCAGGAAGAGAACGGCGTCGGCGACGCCGAGAAGCCCATCAGCACGTAGTCACTGGAACTGCGTCACATACGGCCCGTTGGGCGTGTCGACCACCAACAGGCTGCCGGCCACCACCACCTGGCGCACCGCCAGGCCAGCCGGCAGGCCGTGCGTGTCGGCGGCCCACGTCATGCCCAGGTCGTCGCTCGTCACCAACCCCGCGTTGGTGCCCGCCCAGACCCGGTTCTGGTCGAAGAGCAGCGCCGCCACCGGCGCGCCCACCGGCGTCGGCATGGGCTTGAAGGTCGCGCCGTAGTTGTCGCTGCGCAGCTCGCCTCCATCGGCCGCGAGCGCGGCGAAGGCGTAGGCTCCCGAGGCGGTGAGCGTGGTGACCTGCCCGCTCACCGGACCCGCGGCCCAGGTGCTGCCCGCGGTGTCCGAGAAGAAGAGCCCGCCGTCGGCCAGGGCGAAGAGCCGCTGCTGACCCACGCCCGCCACCAGGGCCTCGACGCTTCCGGTGAAGGGGGCGGTGGTGGCCGAGGTGCGGCGGCCGAACGACGCGGTGAGGTCGCTCGCCGCGTACAGCCCCTTCGAGGTCGCCAGCAGGTACTCGGTGCCCCGACGGGTCAGCGCCCAGGCCGGAGCGGTGGGCGCGGTGCCCAGCTCGAGCCAGTCGGTGTCGACCGTCTTCGTCCACACGCCCTTGCCGGTGCCGCTGCCCACCGTCGCCACCAGGGTGGTGCCCAGGCGCTGCAGCGAGGTCGGCGCACCGCCATCGGGCGTCGCCACCGGTTGCCAGGTGGTCTGGGTCAGGGGCAGCGCGTGGAGGCCCGAAGGGCTTGCCGCGTAGAGCACGCCGTCCAACAGCGCCGCGCCCAGCAGCGGTTCGCCCGTCGGCCACCCGTCGCTGCGCAGAGTGAAGTTCGGCAGCACGATGATGGGCGGGCCCGCGTCGACGCCGGCGTCGTCGGCCGGCGCGCCCGAGTCGAGGGGGTCGACCAACCCGGTACAGCCGGTGAGGAACAGCGCCAGCGCCAGCGGGGCTCGAAGGGTCACGTGCGTTCGCCTGTCAGGCGGGCGTCGAGGAAGCGCGAGAGCGCGTCGAGCTCGCCGCCGGTGATGGTATGCGGCCCGTCGAAGGGAAAGAACTCCACCGTCAGGCCGGCGCCGGTCAGCACCTCGCGCAGGTTCTCGGCCGCGCCGAAGGGCAGCACCGGGTCGAACCGGCCGTGCGCCTGGAAGACGGGCAGGGTGGGGCGCCGGGCCGCCTTCTGCTTCCACGCGTCTTCGAGCAGCAGGGTGCCCGAGAGCACCGCCAGCCCGGCGCAGGTCTCTTCGGTGCGCAGGGCCACGTCGGTGGTGATCATCGCTCCCTGCGAGAAGCCGCCCAGCACCAGCCGGTTCATGGCCAGCCCGCTGCCGGTGACCGCCTCGTCGACCAGCTTGAGC
>CAIWFK010000082.1 GCA_903911905.1 uncultured Myxococcales bacterium | reverse complement strand
GTGGGCTGCCCGACGCGGGCCTCACCGACGGTGGGCTGCCCGACGCCGGCCTCACCGACGGTGGGCTGCCCGACGCGGGCCTCACCGATGGTGGGCTGCCCGACGCGGGCCTCACCGATGGTGGGCTGCTCGACGCCGGCCCGCCCTGCGACCTGGCGGCGGTCGACTGCGCCAACCCCGACTGCAACGGCAAGACCTGCGGCGGCACCGGCCACTGCCAGGGCCTGCAGTGCGCGGGAGCGACGAGCGAAGTGTGCACCGACGGCATCGACAACGACGGCGACGGGCTCATCGACTGCCTCGACCCCGACTGCAACGGCCAGCTCTGCTCCGATTCGAACGCGTGCACGGTGGGCGAACACTGCGTCGCCCAGCAGTGCACCGGCGCCACCCCCAGGGACTGCGCGGCCGGCCTGAGCGCCTGCGTGATGAACGTGGGCTGCGACGCGGGGCAGTGCCTGGTCGCTCCGGTCGCGCTGATGACGGGCACCTGCGACGACGGCCTGGCCTGCACCACCGGCGACACCTGCGACGGCGACGGTGGCTGCGGAGGCACCCCGAAGACCTGCCCCACCTCGAACAACCCGTGCCTCATTGCCGGCTGCGCCGAACCCTCGGGCACCTGCGGCTTCACCGTCGACCTCGCCGCGACCTGCTCGGACAACGACGGCTGCACGCAGAACGACGCCTGTCTGGTGGACGGTGGCTGCGCCGGCACGCCCATCACCTGCCCCGCGCCCGGCGAATGCCAGAACGCCGGCACCTGCACCGCCGGCTCGTGCAGCTACCAACCCAAGACGGGCCAGGCCTGCTCGGGGGGCGGGGTCTGCAACGCGCTGGGGCAGTGCCAACCGCCCATGGCGACCGTCTTCCCCTACGTGCCGAGCAACTTCACCAACGCGCAGGTCGGCGGCGTGCCGTCGCAGGACTGGAACCCGAACTGCGCGGTCGACGTGAACACCTCGACGGCCGACGGCGGCGTGGCCATCACCGGTGCCTGCGTGTCGGCGCCGCCCTTCACCACCGTCATCACGCAAGCCCAGGGCCCCGACGCGGTGCTGCTGGTGGTCAACGGCAACCTGAACCTGGCCGGCTCGGACATCATCACTGCGCACGGCCCGCGCCCGCTCATCATCGCGGTGCTGGGCAACGCCAACCTCGATGGCACCGTCAGCAGCAGCGCCGGCGCCGACCAGAACTGCGCTTCACGCGCTGGCCTGGACGGCACGCCGGGCCTCGTGGGCCAGGGCGGCGGCGGCGCAGGCGGTGGGTTCGGAGCGAAGGGCGCCAACGGAGGCAAGTCGACCTCGACCCCGACTGCGGGCGCGGCGCAGAACGCGTCGGGCAACCAGACGCTGGTGCCGCTGCGGGGCGGGTGCTCGGGCGGCGTGGGCTCGTCGGGCGTGGCGGGCGGGCACGGCGGCGGCGCGATTCAGGTCTCGGTCGCGGGCACGCGCGCGGTCAACGGCACCTTCGGCGCCGACGGCGGGGGCGGCAACGGCGGCGCGCCGGTGAGCCTGGGCGGCGGGGGTGGCGGCAGCGGCGGCGCGGTGTTGCTCGAGGGCACGGTGGTCACCGTCAATTCGAACGGCGGCCTCTTCGCCAACGGCGGGAGCGGCGGCGAGGCCGGCGGAGCCACCTCGTCGGGCCGGCCCGGCGTCGAGGGCGGGAACGGCACCATGCCCGCGGCCGGCGGGGCGGGCCTGTCGAACTGCGGCGGTGACGGAGGCAACGGCGCGGTGGGCACCACGGCCCCCACCGGTGGCAAGAACGCCGGAGGCCTCTTCTGCTTCGGCGCGGGCGGCGGAGGTGGCGGCGGCGGCTCGGTGGGCCGGGTGCGGCTCAACGCGCTCAACCAGTGCAACCGCAACGGCACCATCAGCCCCGCGAACACGGGCAATGGGAGCGGCTGCTGACGTGCACGGGGGGTGATTCCCCCCGGCCTGCTCGGTGCTAAGCATTCGGGCATGCGTGTCGAACGAACCCAGGTCGTCATCACCGGCGCAGGTCCCTCGGGTGCGGTCGCGGCAGGCCTGTTGCGCAAGGCCGGCCACGACGTGCTCATTCTCGAGCGTGAGACCTTCCCCCGCTTTTCCATCGGCGAGAGCCTGCTGCCCCACAGCATGACCTACCTCGAAGAGGCCGGCATGTTGCAGGACGTGGTCGAGGCCGGCTTCCAGTACAAGAACGGCGCCTCGTTCTGCCGGAAGGGCGAAATCACCGAGTTCGACTTCCGCGACAAGTTCTCGAAGGGCTGGGGTTCGACCTACCAGGTGCAGCGCGCGAAGTTCGACCAGGTGCTGGCGAACGCCGCCGAGCGCATGGGCGCGCAGATTCGCTGGCGTCACGAGGTGACGGCGGTCGACGTGTCGGGCGAACCCACGGTCACGGTGAAGAGCCCCGAGGGCGAGCAGTACCAGGTGAAGGCGAAGTTCATTCTGGACGCCAGCGGCTACGGTCGGCTGTTGCCGCGGCTGCTCAAGCTCGAGCGGCCCTCGAACTTCCCCATGCGCGAGGCCATCTTCACCCACGTCGAAGACCGCATCGGCCAGGACCCGACCTTCGACCGGAACAAGATTCGCGTCACCGTGCACCCCGAGCGCGACGACGTCTGGTTCTGGCTCATTCCCTTCAGCGACGGGCGTTGCTCGCTGGGCGTGGTGGCCGCGGCGGAATTCCTCGACGGCGTGCCCGGCACCCACCAGGAAAAGCTGCAGGCCCTGGTCACGCAGGACCCGACGCTGGCGCGGCTGCTGGCGAACGCCGTGTGGGACACCCCGGTGCGCAACATGCGTGGCTATGCGTCGAACGTGAGCAGCACCTCGGGCCCGGGCTTCGCGCTGCTGGGCAACGCGGGCGAGTTCCTGGACCCGGTGTTCAGCTCGGGCGTGACCATTGCCTTCACCTCGGCCAGCCTGGCGGCCAGGGCACTGAACCGGCAGTTCAACGGCGAGACGGTCGACTGGGAGCGCGATTACTCGGCGCCGCTGCGCAAGGGCGTCGACGCCTTCCGAGTGTTCGTCGAGGCCTGGTACGCGGGCTCGTTCCAGAAAATCATCTTCTACCCGAAGCCGATGAAGGACGTGCGCGGCATGATCTGCTCGATCCTCGCCGGCTACGCGTGGGACGAGAAGAACCCCTACGTCGCCGAGCCGAAGCGCCGCCTGCGCGTGCTGGAAGAATTGTGCGCGCAGGCCTGACGGTCGCCGCGCTGCTGACCACGGCGTGCGTCACGACCGAGGTGCGAAGCAGCCCCGGCCCGGGCGCGCTGCTGGCCCTGAGCCCCGGGTCGCTGGGGCGCGAACTGCACCTGGCCCAGCGGGTGACCGTGCACCGGGGCGACCAGACCTGGGCCTTCGACGCCCAGCTCGAGGCCGACGCGCACGTGGTGCAGCTGGCGGCCTTCCTGCTGGGGCAGACGGTGGCGAAGCTCTCGTGGGACGGCGCGACGATGGAACAGTCGCATTCCGAGCGCGCGCCCGACGTGGTCACGCCCGAGCGCATCTTGAGCGACGTGCAGTTGGCCTTCTGGCCCGCCGCCGCGGTGCGTGAGGGCCTGCCGAGCGGCTATTCGCTGCTCGACGACGGCGCTCGGCGCACGGTGCTGCACGACGGCCGACCGTTCGTCAGCGTGAACGTGGGCGACCTCGCGCGCGTCGAGCTCGAGCACCACGCGTACGGCTACCGCCTGACCATCGAGTCGAAGGAGGCGCCGTGAGCGTCGCGGCGTTCCTCTCGCGCCCGGGCCTGGTCTGCGCGCTGGGCGCCGACACCGGGCAGGTGCGCGAGGCCCTGCTGCATGCCCCACCTCGCGGGCTGACCGGGGTGCCCGGCTCGACGCCGCTGGGCGCGGTCGAGGCCGCGCTGCCCGACCTGGGTGCCCACGAGCCGTGGACCCGCTCGCGGAACAACCAACTGCTGGTGCAGGCCGTCGAGCAGCTTCGCCCCGAGCTCGAGCGGGCCAAAGCCCTGGTCGGGCCCGCGCGCGTCGGCTGTGTCGTCGGCACCAGCACCTCGGGCATCGGCGAAGGCGAGCGGGCCATCGACGCGCTGGTGAAGCGGGGCGCCCTGCCGCCCGAGTACCACTATGGCCAGCAGGAGCTGGGCAGCCCCGCGAGCTTCGCCGCGCGACACTATGGGCTGAGCGGCCCCGCGCTCGCGGTGTCGACGGCGTGCACCTCGAGCGCCCGCGCGCTGGCCTCGGCGGCCCGCATGCTGGCCTCGGGCGCGGCCGACGTGGTGCTGGCCGGCGGCGTCGACTCGCTCTGTCGCTTCACGGTGGCCGGCTTCAGCGCGCTCGAAGCGGTGAGCCCCGAGCGCTGCAACCCGCTCTCGCGCAACCGCCGCGGCATCAACCTCGGCGAGGCCGCGGCCTTCTTCCTGGTCACCCGCACCGAGACCGCGGTGCGCCTGGCCGGCTGGGGCGAGACCAGCGACGCGCACCACATGTCGGCGCCCGACCCCACCGGCCGGGGCGCGAAGGCCGCCATGCAGCAGGCCCAGAACACTATCCCCACGACCAGCACGCGCCGGACGTGCCCCACGCTCGTTTCGTGCAGGTGCGCCGCGAACGCCGCCTCGTTGTCAGCAGACATTTGGATCGTCGTGAACTT
>CAIWFK010000081.1 GCA_903911905.1 uncultured Myxococcales bacterium | reverse complement strand
GTTCCCTCCCGAAGATCAAACCACCGTGCGAGAGCGCCTGGCCGACGCGCTGCGCGGAGTGCTCTGCCAGCGGCTGCTGCCGCGCTCGAAGCTGCGGGGCCGCATTCTGGCGACCGAGGTGCTGATCAACGGCTACGCCACCCGCGAGCTGCTGCGCGACCCCGCCAAGCTCAAGTCGATACCGGCGGTGCTCGAGCGCAGCGGCGACAAGCACATGCACACGCTCGATCAGTCGCTGACCGCGCTCATCGCCGACGGGCTGGTCGACCCCCTGTTGGCGCTGACCCACGCCACCGCGCCCAACGACATTCGGCGCGCGCTGAACCTGTCTGGCGCCGCGTGACCCTGGGGGGGCGAGGCTGACGGACAGGAGAAGCGCTTGACACCCGGGGGCGTGATCCATACCTTGGGTTCGCTGTCAGGGCGTTGGCGCGCACTCTCTCGCGTCACGACTTTTCCTCCTCTTGCATTCCGCAGCTGAAGGCAGCCGCTGCGACCCCCGTACCCATGGCCAGCAGCCGCTCCAAGTCCGACGCCCACAAGAAGAAGCCCGCCTCGCGCGCCAAGCACGACGAGAAGAAGAAGCCGACCCGTCGGGTGGAAGCTGCGCCCGTCGAGGAGCTCGAAGTGGTCGCCGAGCAGGTCGAGACGGGTGACGTCGATCAGGGCGAGGAACGTGACGCCGAAGTGTCGGACGCCGACGGCGACGACGACGCCAAGCCGCGCCCGGTGATGACGCCCATGAACCGGGCGGTGCGAGACGACGACATTCAGGACGCGGCTGCGCGCGGAGAGAGCGCGATGACCGAGCCGGCCGAGCCGGTGGTCGAGGCCGCCGCGCCCCAGGGCGAAGGCGCGGGTGCTCCTGCCAGCCAGTTGCAGACGCTCAAGTTGACCGACTTGAAGCGCATGAAGATCACCGAGCTCTCGAAGATGGCCCACAACCTGGGCATCGAGGGCACCCAGGGCTTCAAGAAGCAGGAGCTGCTGGTCGCCATTCTCGGCAACGTGGCCGAGAAGCGGTACGAGGTACAGGCCGAAGGCGTGATGGAATTGATGAGCGACGGCTACGGCTTCCTGCGCAGCGCCGATTCCGATTACCAGGCCAGCCCCGACGACATCTACGTCTCGCCCTCGCAGGTGCGCCGCTTCAACCTGCGCCCGGGTGACACCGTCACCGGCCCCATTCGCCAGCCGCGCGAAGGCGAGCGCTGGTTCGCCCTGCAGAAGGTCGAGAAGATCAACTTCAGCGACCCGTTCAGCGCCGAGGTGCGCGAGCGCATTCTGTTCGACAACCTCACCGCGCTCTACCCGACCAGCAAGATCAAGCTCGAGCACGACTCGGCCGACATGACGACGCGCATCATCGACATGTTCTGCCCGATTGGCCTGGGCCAGCGCTGCCTCATCGTCGCCCCGCCCAAGGCCGGCAAGACGGTGATGCTGCAGAACATCGCGCACGCGATCTCGAAGAACCACCCCGAGATCTACCTGATCGTGCTGCTGGTCGACGAACGGCCCGAAGAGGTCACCGACATGCAGCGCAGCGTGCGCGGCGAGGTCGTCAGCTCGACCTTCGACGAGCCGGCCACCCGCCACGTGCAGGTCGCCGAAATGGTCATCGACAAGGCCAAGCGACTGGCCGAGCAGAAGAAGCACGTGTGCATTCTGCTCGACTCCATCACCCGCCTGGCGCGCGCCTACAACACCACGCCCGCCTCGTCGGGCAAGATTCGCTCGGGTGGCGTCGAC
>CAIWFK010000080.1 GCA_903911905.1 uncultured Myxococcales bacterium | reverse complement strand
TTCGATGCCCGCCACGTCGGCGAAGGTCACCTTGTTGTGGCTCTCGGAGAGCAGCTTGGCCTTCGATTTGCCGAACGACATGGCCTTGCCGCCGCTGCCCTGCAACTGCCGCATGAAGAAGATGAAGAAGACGAACAGCAGGGCGATGGGCAGCCACTGCACGAGAATGGTGAGGAGGATCGAGTTCTCCTCCTTGTTCGAAATGGTCACGTCCACGCCGGCTTCGCGCAGGTCCTTGGCGAGGCTCGCGTCGATGGTGGGGCCCGTGGTGTGGAACTTCTCGGTCGAGTCCGCGAAGGTGCCCTCGTAGACGTTGCCCTTCACCGTCACGCTGGTGATCTTGTGATCGGCGACCTTCTTCTGGAACGTGGTGAACGAGAGCGACTGCACCTCGTCGTGGTCAGCCCCGAAGTATTTGAAGAAGAAAACGAAGATGACGATGAGTGCTACCCAGAGGCCAATCGTCTTGTAGCTGGAACGCACGGTGGTGAACCCTTTCAGCGCGAGCTTCTCGCCCGCCGGTTATAACCCATCGACCTGTCTGACGCCCGCTCGTTGAGGGTGAAGTTTCGTGAACCACCCGTTCAGCCAGCGCGTCTCGGTGGAGCGCTTTCGACCGCCACCCCACCATCTCTGACCGTCAGCAACAAGTCTCCCGGCAGCGTGGCGGTGGCCGGCCCCTTCCCTTCGACTGCTCGCAGGCATTCGTCGATGAGCTGCGAGTCGATCGGCACCGCCGCGCGCTCGAGCACCATCGCCGTCACCCGCCTGGCGATCGATCGCTGAAGGGACAACAGCGCGACCCGGTCGATCGTTCCATCGCTGCGAACCGCGCGCTCGAGGGCGGTGCGGGCCTGCTCCTGCAACACCGCATCGTCTTCGGCGGCGTGTCGGGCGAAGCGGGCCAGCGCCCGCTCGACCTGGGGACCCAGCGCGGCCTGCAGGGCCGGCACCACGGTGCGACGCACCTTGACGCGGGTGAACCCCAGGTCGTGATTCATGGCATCGTCGACGTACGGCACCCCCTGCCTGAGCACGAAGCTGAGCGCCTCCTCGCGGGTCACACCCAGCATCGGCCGCACCACCCCGTCGCTGCGGCGCTCGAGAATGCCGGCCGCGCCGCCCAGGGCGCTGCCCCGGCCCAACCGCATCAAGACCGTCTCGGCCTGATCGCTGGCGGTATGCCCGGTGGCGATCACCGACAGCCCCCGCTCGGCTCGAATGGCCTGCAGCGCCGCATACCGGGCGTCGCGGGCCGCCGCTTCCAGGCCGTTGCCGGGCGCGACCGTCACCGCGCGTGAATGAAAGCGCAGGCCCAGTTGCACACACTGTTCGTGCACCAGTTCGACCTCGGCAGCCGATTCCGGCCTCAGGCGATGATCGATCGTCGCCACTTCGAGCAACACCTTGGCGCGATGGAGCGCGTGCATCAATGCCAGGCTGTCGGGGCCTCCCGAGACGGCCGCCAGAATCCCCCGTTCGGTCAGCCCCAACCGGTGGAGCGCGTCGACCACCGACTGCACGATCAGCCCAGGGTCATGATCTTGTTCGGGGTTCATGGTTCACTTTTCACTTGACCCAAGCAGTTGCGTGGAGGGTGGTGCGGTCTTATGATGATGGTACCTGCTCACGGAATCAGGGAAGGGTGGCAGACGTTCTTTGAGCTGAGGTGACTTTTCGAAGCGACTGTTGGGCCCTGGAGTCCCCCCTCCCCTTCAGGGCTCACGGGAAGGGTTCGGTTCGCCGAACCCTTCCCTCTTTTGAGGGCGCTCTGTGCGGTGGTTTCGCCAGAGCGCCCGGTTTTTTTTCACCGATCACCGCGGTTCCTGCGCGTACCAATCGACCCCGCCGAGCGTGACGTCGGGGCTGCACTGCAGGCTGCCGCCGGCCTGCCGGTAGCCGAAGCGCCCCACCACCGGGTTCACCACGCGGCCGGTGCCGTCGGCGCCCTTGACCGTCACCACCGGCGGCGGCGTGCCTCCGTCGGGCAGCGAGCCGATCGCGGACTTCGCGGGCCAGGCCACGTCGGCGACGTAGAGCAGCTGACACGGAGCGCCGATCACCAGATCGTCGGGAGGGTTCAACGTGTCGAGCGGAATCACCGCGGCCGGCGTGGGGTTGGCCTTGAAGAACAACCGCATCACCGGTCTGGTCGCCACGTAGCACTTGCCGGCTCCCACGCCCGCATCGCCCGCCGGCGCCGAATCGGCCACGCAGCGCTGATCGGTGGCGCAGGTGCACCGCTCGCCGTCGCGGCACCCCGTTCCCCCGTCGACCACGCAGCCCGCAGGCGTGCTGACCCGCGCGTCGTCGAAGGCGTGCACCAGCACCTTGTAGGTGCAGCTCGCGGTGGCGCACAGCGGGTCGTTTTCGGGGGAATTGAGCGACACGTTCTCGAGCAGCGGGCCGTTGCCGGTGTCGTCGACGTTGAGGGTGGGATCATCGGCTGACCCCGGCTGCCCCCAGTCGAAGTCGAAGCCCGACCCCGGCGCTACCTTCGAGACGGCGTACCCGTTGATGTCGCCCGCGGTGTGGTTGGCCGCACCGGCCGAGAAGAACGAGAAGACGCCCGAGAACGGGTCGCTCGAAGTGACGGCGCTGGGCCGCACCAGGTGCACGTCGAGATCGACGCCGGCGAAGCCGGTCCACTGCAGCTGCGCCACGAAGTCCTGCTTGATGGCCACGGTGAAGCGCAGCGTGGTCGACGTGGCGTGTTGCTGGCTGTCGGTGACGGTCAATTGCAGCGTGTACTCACCGGTCACCACGGGCCGCAGTTGGGCCTGGGGCGTGGCGGCACCGGCGATGGCCAGCGACGCGGCCCCCACGGGCGCCGAGATCAGACTCCAGGCGAAGGTCACGGTGCGACCGTCTTCGGGGTCGAAGCTGCAGGTCATGGCGTTGGCCGCGTCGGACAGGGCCGAGAAGATCGCCAGCTCACCGGGCCTCACGTCGCGGTCGAGGCGGAAGTCGTAGCCGCCCGCGGGCACGGTGGTGAGCGAGGGCCAGGCCGACGTGTAGTCGCGCGGAGGATCGCCGATGACCGGCGGCACCACCCGCACCAGGTTCGCGCAGATCACCGGCGGCAGGTTGGGTCGCAGCGTGCCGGTGAGGGCCACGGTGACCATCGGCGTCTGCGGGTCGTCCGAGGTGATCACCAGGGACGCCGCGTAGCTGGCCTGGGCCTCGCTGGTGGGGCGGAAGGAGATGGGCACGTTGAAGCCGGCCATGGGGTCGAGCGTCTTGCCGCCCGAGGGGAAGGTCGCGTTGCCGGCGAACGAGAAGGCCGCGGCATCGGCCCCCGCGATGGCGAAGGTCTTCACCGTCAGTGCCACCGGGCCGTCGTTGGTGACGAGCACGTTGGGCAGGGTCTGCACCGGGTGGGTGATGGCCTGGGTCGGAGCGCTGCCGAAGTCGAGCGAGGGCGGCGAGAGCACGGCGGTGCCGGTGCAGCCGTTGGCGGCCTGACAGTCGGGCCGCACCGTCAGAACGGGCCGGGCGCCCTCTCCCGCCAGCGCCACCCGCACCGTGGGGTGATCGGGGTCGTTCGAGGCGATGCTCAGCGTCGCGGTGTACGCGCGCAGCTCGGTAGGCGCGAAGGTGATGGTGACGGTGGCTGAACCGAAGGCGTCGACCTGCGTGGGCGTGGTGCCAAGGGTGAAGAACGGGGCGTCGTCTCCCGACACGGTGACGGCGCCGATGGCCAGCGCGGCCTGGCTGGCGGCGCTCAGGGTGACGGTGCGGGCGGCCGAGTCGCCGTTCTTCACCTGCCCGAAGTCGACTCCGGTGGGAGCGACCATGATCGACGGCGTGACCGTCTTGACGCTCTGCTTGCAGGTACAGGCGGCGAGCAGCAAAAGCCCCATCAGTGTCCAGCGCATGGTCGCTTTGTACCCGTGTGGGTCTCTACGGGGAAATGGTTGACCCCAGGGGGTGTCTGTCGGATAAAACCCTGACACTTCAGCTTTCTTTTCAAACGCGCAGATCACCAGGACAGGACACGAACATGTCAGGCACCGACAAGCGAAAGCAGTCCCTGTATTTCCCCGAGGACATGCTCAAGGAGATCCAGGAAGAGGCGAACCGGCAGGACCGTTCGCTGTCGTGGGTCGTGCAGCAGGCCTGGAAGATTGCGCGTGAGCGCATCAAGTCGTTCCCGGCGGTCAACGACGTCGCGGGCGCGCCGGACCCCCGTGAGGACCACCGCTAAAATGGCGACCACCGATCATCGCAAGCAGTCGCTCTACTTCCCTGAGGAGATGCTCAAGGAAATCGAGATCGAGGCCGGTCGGCAGGACCGCTCGCTCTCGTGGATCGTGCAGCAGGCGTGGAAGATCGCCCGCGCTGACCTGCGCCGCATTCCCTCGCCCAACGACGTGTTCGACGCCAACGGCAACGTGACGCCGGCCGGCGGCAATCACGGCTGAAAAGCCGTTTCCGCTTTCGAAGGTTCGAAGAGCCCTCCCCGTTCGGTCCTGGGAGGGCTTTTTCATTGCCTGAGCGCGAGTCGCGCGTGCAACACTGCGCCGCGCTTCACGCCTCACGCGATGCACGCGTGGGCCACCAGCGAAGAGGTGTTTGTGGCTGACCGAACGAACAACCCCCTGCGACAGGGGCTCGTTGGCGAAAGACTTCCCGAACCGGCGAGCATCGTGATCTTCGGCGCCTCGGGCGACCTGACCAAACGCAAGCTGCTGCCCGCGCTCTACACCCTGGCCTGCGAGCGCATGTTGCCGCCCTCGTTCGCCATCGTCGGGTTCGCCCGCAAGGCGATGACCGACGAAGAATTCCGCGCCGAGATGAAGGAAGCGTGCTCGAAGTTCGCGCGCTCGCGGCCGCTCGACCCTGCGGTGTGGGACAGCTTTGCGTCGGGGCTCTTCTACCAGCAGGGCGACTACGAAGATCTGGCCAGCTACCAGGCGCTCAAGACCCGGCTGGCCACCATCGACGCCCAGCGCGGCATTTCGGGCAACCGGGTCTTCTACCTGTCGACCCCGCCCTCGACCTTCCCCGTGGCCGTCGCCCGGCTGGGGGCGGCCGGCATGGTCGACCCGCAGGCCGATCGCCCCTTCACCCGGGTGATCATCGAGAAGCCCTTCGGCACCGACCTGTCGACCGCGCAGACGCTCAACCGCGAAGTGCTGGGCGTGCTCAGCGAGAAGTCGGTCTACCGAATCGACCACTACCTGGGCAAAGAGACCGTGCAGAACCTGATGGTGCTGCGCTTCGCCAACGGGCTGTTCGAACCGTTGTGGAACAACCGCTACGTCGACCACGTGCAGATCACCGGCGCCGAGTCGATCGGCATCGAAGGGCGCGGCGGGTACTTCGAGCAGGCCGGCATTCTTCGCGACATGGTGCAGAACCACCTCTTCCAGGTGCTGGCGATCACCGCCATGGAACCGCCCGTCTCGACCAGCGCCGACGACCTGCGCGACGAGAAGGTGAAGGTGCTCAAGGCGCTGCGCCCCATTCCCGAAGGGCGGTTCGACGAGTTCGTGGTGCGCGGCCAGTACCGCGCGGGCACCGTGGCTGGCCGCCGGCAGGTGGCGTACCGCGAGGAGACCGGCGTCGCTCCCGACAGCAAGCGCGAGAGCTACGTGGCCTTGAAGATTCACATCGACAACTGGCGCTGGGCCGGCGTGCCCTTCTACCTTCGCTCGGGCAAGGCCATGCCCAAGAAGGTCACCGAGGTGGCGCTGGTCTTCCGCGGCGCGCCGCTGCGCCTGTTCGGTGAGACCGCGCGCGTGGCGCCCCAGCCCAACGTGCTGGCCATTCGCATTCAGCCCGACGAAGGCGTGTCGCTGCGCTTCGGCGCCAAGGTGCCGGGCAACACCATGGACATTCAGCCGGTGAACATGGAGTTCCGCTACGGCACCTCGTTCGGCACCGAGCCGCCCGAGGCCTACGAGCGGCTGCTGCTCGACTGCCTGTTGGGCGACCAGGCCCTCTTCACCCGCGGCGACGAGGTCGAGGCCTCGTGGAAGTGGATCAGCCGCATTCACAAGGCCTGGGAAACCGAGCGCGGCGAGGTCGAGATGTACGACGCCGGCACCTGGGGCCCCGACGAGAGCGACCGCATGCTGCTGCGCGACGGTCACCAGTGGAGACGGCCGTGACCCCGCCTCCCCCGCCGCCGACCGACGAGGTCGAGCGGTTCACCAGCGGTCACAACGTGGCGGTCGACGTGGCGGCCATCGAACGCGACCTGGCGGCGCTGTGGCGCAAGGCCAACACCGGCAGCGTGTCGGTGACCCGCGCCTGCTCGTGGAACCTGGTGGTGCACACCTCGACCGACGCCGAGTTCAAGCAGGCCCAGCCCCTGGCCGACGCGCTGGTGGCCTCGGTGCCCTCGCGCACCGTGGTGCTCAACGATCGGCCCAACGCGACCGGCACCGAGGTCGAGGCCTTCGTCACCGCCAACTGCAAGATGCTGCCGGGCGGCGGCAAGCTGGTCTGCACCGAAGAGATCACCATCGAAGCGCGCGGGCGCGGCGGTGAGCACCTGCCGTCGCTGTTGCGCGCGCTGCTGGTGCCCGACATTCCAAGCGCGGTGCTCTGGAGCGACCTGCCGCCCAACAACGCGATGGTGGCCGAGCTGCTGGTGGGCGTCGATCGGGTGATCCTCGACAGCACGCGCGCCAGCGAGCTCTTCCGCGTCGAGCGGCTGGGCGCTCAGGTGACCTCGCGGGTGGCTGACCTGAACTGGCTGCGTTCGGCGCCCTTGCGGCTGATCATCGCCGCGGCGTTCGATGCGCCCAGCGACCCGGCCATGCTCTTCAAGCTGCGCCGCGTGTCGATCGACGCGGGGCCCGATGCCGATTCGTCGGCGCGGTTGCTCATTGGCTGGCTGGGCGCGCGCCTGGGCTGGAGCAGCCCCGAGCGACACACCGAGCGCGGCGCCCGCGGGTGGACCATGAGTCGCCAGGACCGCACGCTGCAGGTCGAACTGCGGGCGGCCGAGCGCGGGTTGACCGGCGTGACCTTCGAGTCCGACGAGGGCGTGCGGGTGCGGCTCGACGTCACCCCGTCGGCAGTGACCATCGACACCCAGGGCACGAAGCGCTCGGTGCCGTTCTCGCAGCGAAGCGACGCCGACCTGGTGGTGGCCGCGCTGGGCAGCCGGGGCAGCGACAAGCTGTACCAGAGCGCCCTGCACTTCGCGGTGGAGCTCGAGCGGTGAAGTCCCAACGCCTGATCTTCCCCGACGCGAAGGCCCTGGCCCGCGAACTGGTCGAACGCACCGAGGTGCTGGCCCACGCCAGCATCTTCGCGCGGGGGCGCTTCACCTGCGCCTTGACCGGCGGCTCGGCGGCGAAGGAACTCTACCCCGCCCTGGCCCACGCGAAGCTCGACTGGTCTCGGGTGCACTTCTATTACGGCGACGAGCGCTGCGTGCCCATCGACTCGGTCGAGAGCAACCACGCGCAGGCCTACGCGGCGATGGGTCGCACCGGCGCCACCTTCCACCACGTCGACACCCGGCAGGCCCCTGCGGCCGCGGCGCGCGCGTACGAAGCGAACCTGCCTCCGCTCGACCTGGTGCACCTGGGCATGGGCCCCGACGGCCACGTCTGCTCGCTCTTTCCCGGGCACCCGCTGCTCGAAGACGAGGTCGATCGGGTGGCCTTCCTGACCGACTCGCCCAAGCCGCCGCCGGCGCGGGTGACGCTGACCTTCCGCGGGCTGCGTGAAGCGCGGCACCTGTGGTTCCTGGTGCTGGGCGAAGGCAAGCGTGAGGCGGTGAAGGCCGCGCTGACCGACCCGCAGAGCATGCTCCCCGCTGCCCGGGCGCATCGCCTGGCGGCGATCTCGTTGTGGTTTCTGGATCAACCCGCGGCCAGCCTGTTGGCCGCCTGACTGGAGTCGAAGACCCAATGGCACTGACACACCCCGCAGCAGCCTCAGCCGACGTCGGCCTCATTGGCCTGGCGGTCATGGGCCAGAACCTGGCGCTCAACATGGCCGACCACGGCCACCAGGTCGCGGTCTACAACTGCACCACCGCGGTGACCGAGAAGTTCCTCGCCGACAACCCGCCGGCGGTGTTCGGCACCACGGGTGGCGGGCTGGTGGCCGCGGCCGAACTGAAGGACTTCGTGGCCAGCATCAAGCGCCCGCGCCGCATCGTCATTCTGGTCAAGGCCGGTGGCCCGACCGACGCGGTGATCGACGGCCTCACCCCGCTGCTCGAGAAGGGCGACGTGATCGTCGACGGCGGCAACGCGCTGTTCACCGACACCATTCGCCGCGAGAAGGCGCTCAACGAGCGCGGGCTGCTCTTCGTCGGTTCGGGCGTGTCGGGCGGTGAAGAAGGCGCGCGCTTCGGCCCGTCGCTGATGCCCGGCGGCAAGCCCGAGGCCTGGGCGCTGCTCGAGCCCATCTGGAAGGACATCGCCGCCAAGGTCGACGCGACCACCGGCAAGCCGCTGATGGGCGCCAGGCCCGGTCAGCCCGTGAAGGGTGGCGTGCCCTGCACCACGTACATTGGCACCGACGGCGCCGGGCACTACGTGAAGATGGTGCACAACGGCATCGAGTACGCCGACATGGAGGTGATCGCCGAGGCCTACCAGGTGCTGCAGTCGGTCTTGCACCTGTCGACCGCCGACTGCGCCAAGGTCTTCGCCGAGTGGAACACGGGCGACCTCGACAGCTTCCTCATCGAGATCACGGCCGACGTGCTGGGCCACGTCGACCCCGCAACAGGCAAGCCGTTCGTGGAGATCGTGCTCGACGCCGCCGGCCAGAAGGGCACCGGCAAGTGGACCAGCACTTCGGCGCTCGACCTGGGCGTGCCCAGCCCCACCATCGCGGAGGCCGTGTTCCAGCGGTACCTGTCGGCGAAGAAGGAAGAGCGGGTCGCGGCCTCGAAGCTGATTGGTCAGCCCCGCGCGCCGGCCTTCAAGGTGCCGGTGACGGTGACCGCGGTGCGTGACGCGCTCTATTGCTCGAAGATCGCGGCCTACGCCCAGGGCTTCCAGTTGATGGCGGCGGCGGCGAAGGAAAACCACTGGAAGCTCGACTTCGGCGCCATCGCGCAGATCTTCCGCGGCGGCTGCATCATTCGCGCGCGGTTCCTGCAGAAGATCACCGAGGCCTACGCGCGCGACCCGAACCTGGCCAACCTGTTCCTCGACCCGTACTTCGCGAAGACCATCGAGGCGGCCGAGGGCAACTGGCGCAGCGTGGTGGCGGCCTGCGCGCTCGAGGGGGTGCCGGCTCCGGCCTTCTCGTCGGCGCTCTCGTACTACGACGGGTACCGCTCGGCGACCCTGCCGGCCAACCTGATTCAGGGCCTGCGCGACTACTTCGGGGCGCACACCTTCGAACGGGTCGACGCGCCGCGCGGCAAGTTCTTCCACGTCGACTGGCCCGACGCGAAGCGACCGCAGCTCGACGCGTGATCAGACCGACGGGAGGGGCGAAAGACGCTCCTCCCGTTTCAGTTCGCCGGCCGGCCCGGCACCGAGCAGTTGGTGAAGTGAATGCGGGAATTCGGCTTGAGGCCCTGATCGGCGGTCTGGTTGTACTGGGACTGCAGCAGGAACTGGGTCGCGATGTTGGCGTCGACCCCCCCGAAGCGCGGCGCGGGGAAGGCGTTGCGCGCCGGGTCGAGGTTCTTGTTGGCGAGCATGGTGTAGTTGTCGCCGCCGCCGGCCAGGTAGTTCGAGAGCGCCATGCGGTACTTCACCTGATCCAACGGCCGCCCCGGGCGCTGCAGGGTCTGCCCCTTGATGCTCACCTTCGTGATGCGGCTGCCGACCGGCTGGCTGCAGTCGATGCTCAGGTCCACTTCCTGCGAGACCTGCAGGAACTGGCCGGCGGGCGAGGCAGGAATCGGGTTGGGCGCGACGATCAGGCGATCGGCCGAATGCTCGAACATGTCGATGACCTCCTGCTCGGCGAGGTCGACCGACGTCATCTGGTTCTCGAACAACATGATCTCGTTGAGCACGCCGTTCGACAGCGGCCCGACGGGCAGGATGCTGTGGCTGACGCACAGGCCGTCGGCGCGCAGCGAGCCGCCGTTGATGACCGCGAAGTCGACGGGCGTGCTGTCCTTGTAGACCCAGACGAAGCCGTCGGTCACCGCTTCACCGAGGGCGTTGGCGGCGTGGCGGGCATTGGGCTTGTCGAGCCACAGTTCCTTGCCGATGAAGGCCACCCGCTGGTTGGGGTTGTCGACCAGCGCGACGCATTGATCGTTGTAGGCCGCGCAGCCCGAGACCGCGATCAGCGCCGCAAGCATCAGTGAGCGCATCAGAACACCACCCTGGCCGAGCCAAACACGAGCAGCCCTTCGCGGGGAACCCCACCGGTGACGCGGTCCATGCGGTAGGCGTCGTCGGCGCGATCGAGGTTGAAGACGTTCTGGGCCAGCACCGCCAGCACCAGGTGATCGAACAGGGGCTCGGTGCGCAGTTGCACGGTGAAGATGGTCGAGGGCGGCAGCGTGTACTTGCGCAGCAGCTCGAGCACGGTGCGGCTGTCGTTGCGACGCTCCGAAGCGAAGCGGGTGATGACGTCGAAGGCCAGCCAGCGGCCGATGGGCAGGCTGACGCCGCCGTTGAGCCGCAGCTGCGATTGATCGGTCAGCAAGCGGGCCGACGCGGGCGTGCCCAGGTCTTCGGCGCGCACCCACGAGGCGTTCAGCCAGACGGTGGCCCGTTGGGTCAGCTCGAGCCGCGCTTCGCCCTCGAGCCCCACCGCCTGCACGCCCTGGGGGCGGTTGGTGTACGGCACCAGCGCGCCGGTGGAGTCGACGCCCACGATGGCGTTGCCCATGCGCTCGAAGAAGCCCTGCCCCTTCAAGCGCAGCCGCCCGTCGCCCACGCCTTCGACCCAGTCGAACCCGACCTCGACCGAGTCGAGGTTCGCGCCCTGCAGTTGCGGGTTGCCGATGTTGCGGCCCTGGCTGGAGTCCGACGCGGGAATCGATTCGGCGAGCTCCTGCATGGTCGGCGCGCGGAAGCTGCGGCCGTAGAAGGCGCGGAAGCTCAGGCTCGAGACGGGGGTGATCACCAGCCCCAGGCGCGGGCCCACCGAGGGGGTGAAGCCGCCGCCCACGAAGCCGGTGCTGTCGGCGCGCGGCAGTTGGGTCAGGTCGAAGCGCAGCCCGGCTTGCAGCGCGAGGGCCTCGACGATGGGCCAGGTGTCGGCCACCGACAGGCCCAGGTTGAAGCGATCGGCAGCCAGGCCCCGACCGCCGGTGGCGTTCTCGGTGGGGTACGCCAGCCCGTCGGGGCGGGTCAGGACGCCGACGTTGGCGTAGGTCGCGGTGACGTAGTTGGTGAGGTAGCTGAACGAGCTGAGCGACTGCTGTTCGGCCGAGAGCGTCGCCACCAGGTGGTTCTTGGCTGGCAGGGCCACGTCGAGTCGGCCTTCGGCGCCGATGGCCCGGGTGCCGAAGCCTTCTTGCTCGCGCACGCCGTGATCGAAGACCGTGTTCGGGTCGTTGGCTCGCACCTGGTAGTTGTCGGGGCTGATCTGCCACAGCCGCACCGTGCTCTGCAGATCGAGCCAGGCCTTCACCGCCAGGGTCATGCCGTCGCTCACGGGGCGGGTCCACCCGAGGCCGACCTGAATGACCTGCCACTGCAGCCGCGAGGCGGGCCCCACCACGTCGAACTGACCCACCAGCGCGCTGCGGTTTTCGCGAATGAACCGACCGCTCAGGCTCAGCGTGCCGACCGCGTCGTTGGTCCAACTGGCGCCGAGGCCCGCGTTGACCAGGAAGCGCTGGTCCGAGGTGGTCTTCGGTCGCGGCACGGTGCCGTCGAGCCCGTCGCGGAGCACGGGCCTGCGTTCACCGAACTGGTTGGCGACGTCGCCGTCGACGAAGAGCTTGAGCCCGCCGAAGTCCTTCGCGGCCGAGAGGTGACCGTCGAAGGCCTCGTAGCTGCCTCCGCTGGCCGAGACGCGCAGGCCTTCGTCGCGGTTGGTGACCAGGTTCACCAGGCCCGTGACGTTGCCCAGCCCGACGTCGGCGGCAGCAGGCCCGCGGTAGATTTCGATGCGCTCGAGGGTGTCGACGGGCAGCGAGGCCAGGGCCTTGCCGTCGTACACGGTGTTGAGCCGCTGGCCGTTGAGGGTGAACATCACCTCGGCGTCCGAGCGCAGCCCGCGCACGGTGACCCGGTAGAAGCCCTGCATGTCGCGGGTCACGGTCAGGCCCGGCACCAGGTCGAGCGCTTCGTGCACGTACCGAACGCCCATGGTTCGCAGGTGATCGTGGGTCAGCACGGTGGGGGCCTGGGGCCGCGTGCGCTCGCGGTCGTCGACCCGCTGCACCACCGCGCCCGAGGCCTCGGCGCCGTAGACCGCCAGTTCTTCGTCGAGCGCGCTCTTCTTCTTCAAAGGACCGGAGTCGCGGGCGGGCTCTCGCGGCGGCTCGCGGGTGGCCGTGGCGCGCTTGTCGGGTTCGCGCTTTTCTGGCTTGTCCGTCTTCTCGGGTTTGTCGATCTTCTCGGCCTTCTCGGCCTTCCGCTCGACCTTCGCGGGAACGGGCTCGGGTTCGACCTCGACGTCCTTTGGAGCGTCTTTGGGCGGTTTGTCCTTCTTCACGACCGCGACCGGCTCTTCACACTCCTTGGGGAGCTTCTTGCCCTTCTTCTTCTTGCACCTGGGGTTGAGCGCGGGGTCGGGCTTCTCGGGCTCGGCCTTCTCG
>CAIWFK010000079.1 GCA_903911905.1 uncultured Myxococcales bacterium | reverse complement strand
CGAACTGGAGCGCCTGAAGGACGAGCTCGACGCCGGCTCGGCCACCCTGATGCGCGAGGTCACCGAGGCCCGCGCCGCCCGCGACGAGTCCGAAAAGGCCCGCGCGCTCATCGGGTCCGAGCTGGGCGAGCTCTCGACGCAACTCAAGGCCCGGACCCTCGAGCTGGAACAGCTCCAGATCGCGAAGAACGAGCTCGAGCGGCAGGTCCTCGACTCCGAGGGCGAACTCGAGAAGGCGTCCGACGACACCCGCGCCCGCGACGAGCGGCTGACCGCTGCCCAGACCCGCCTCGCCGAGCTGGAGGCGACCCGGCAAGCGCTCGAGGGCGAAATCGCCACGCTGACCGCCGCCGGCGCCGCGCAGGAAGCGACCATCGCCGCGCACCTGGCGACCCTCGCTGCACACGAAGAGACCATCGCCAACCTCACCGCCGCGGCAACCGCCAGCGAGGCCGCGCTGGCCGAACGCGACACCGCGCTGGCCGCCGCCCAGGCCTCGGTCGCCGAGCTGCAAGCCGCGCTCGAGACCAGCCAGAAGGCCGCCGCCGAGCTGGAATCGAAGTTCACCGACACCGGCAAGCGCCTCTCGAGCCTCCGCACCGAGCTCAAGGGCGCGAAGCTCGACGCCCAGACCGCGCAGGCCGAGGTCGCCGAGCTGACCGCCCGCCTCGACGAATCGAACACCGCCCTCCTGGCTGCGCGCGCCGAGATTCCCTCGGCCGATCTCGGTGCCGAGCTGGCGCAGGCCCGCACCCGCATCGACGAACTGACCGGCGAGAAGACCCAGGCCGACGAGCGCCTCGCCGCGCTCGAGGCGCAGGTCGAAGACGCGCGCCAGGCCACCACCGAATGGGACGGCGCGCTGGCCAACGAGCGCCAGGCGACTGCCGAGGCCCGCGAAGTGGCCCGGCAGCTCAAGCTGGCCAACGAGAAGCTGACCCAGGAGCGCGACGAGGCCCGCGGCATCGCCCGCCAGTTGCATCAGCAGACCGCCAGCGACGACCTGAAGAAGCTCAAAGCCGTGGCCGACCAGGAAAAGAAGAAAGCCGCCGCGGTCGAGGCCGAGCGCGATCGCTTCGCGATGCAGATCGAAGCGCTGGGTCGCCAGCTCGAGCAGGAGCGCACCGCGCGCGCCCGCGCCCTCGCCGAACGCGACGACTTCCGCGCCCGCTTCAAGGCCATCGCTTCCCAGGAAAGCGGCCCTCACTCACTCGACGTCTCGCGAGAGACCACCAAGCCGTACAACCTCGACCAGCTCCGCCCCACGGTCAGGGAGATGGAGTCGATCAAGTTGAGCGACCTCAAGCCCGCCGAGCCGCCCAAGAAGAAGGGGCCCTGAACGTGAAGTCGTTGCCGTGGCTGATGCTGCTCGTGGCCGGCCTGGCCCGCGCCGAAGACTTCGAAGGCTTCGAAGATCGCTTCCAGTTCGACTGCAACGCGCCCTTCGAGCACTTTTCTCCCGCCGAGGTGAAGTCGCTGCCGCCCTTCACCCTCGAGCACACCGGCGCCACGCTCAAGGTGCGTCGCGACAAGCCCCGAAAGAAGGTGGTGCTGGGCGTGCTGGCCGGCATCAAGGACCTCGAGCCCGAGACCAGAACGGTGCTCGACACCTTCATCACCCGCTTCGAGAAGGACGACGTCGACGCCATCGTGATCGGCGGTGACTCGTCGAGCGAACCCGACGGGCTCGACGCCATTCTCGGCTGGCTGGTCGCGCGCACGAAGCGGCACCTGCTGGTCATCGGCGGCAACATGGAGCGCGGCGCGGCGCTCAACTACGCCATCTT
>CAIWFK010000078.1 GCA_903911905.1 uncultured Myxococcales bacterium | reverse complement strand
GGCCAGCGCCACCAGCACCATGGTGCGTGAGCGGTTCATCAGTCGACCCTCCGGTACGCGTCGGTCTTCATGATTTCCAGCATCAGGGTCTTGAAGTTGTGGTTGCTCGCCGCGAACGCCTGCAGCAGCGCGCCCATGTTCAACGTCTCTTCGGGCCCGGTCATCGGCCGACCCAACAGCGCGTTCCACGCGTTCTTCACCGCGCAGCGCTCGAGGTCGCCGGTCTGCATCATGCGCTCGACCAGCAGCCGCGGGCCACCCACGATGTTCGGCTCTTCTTCGGGCGTGCGGTACAGGTAGGTGGTCAACAGGCCCAGGTCGCTGGCGCCCGCGCCGTCGAAGGCCTGCATCACGTAGTTGCCGCACTGGTTGTCGCAGGTGGTGTCGCCGTTGAGCGCGCAGTCGCGGCACTTGGCCGAGAAGCGGGGGAAGTTCACCGGGTCCAGGTATTGGGCGTTGCGCTCGCCGTAGCGACCCCAGTGCGCGCCCGTGGGCTCGATGGTCGCGTGGCAGTACGAGCAGCCGCAGCGCTTGGCCAGGTTGTTCTCGCGGTTGCAGCTGTCTTCGGGCGAGGGCGGCACCGCGTCGGCCGGCGGCGCGAAGCTCTTGCACAGGAACGCGCCGTAGAACTGGTTCACGCGCGAGCGTCGGGTGGGGAAGCGGTAGAGCCACGCCGCGCTGGTCAGCACGCCCGAGGCATTCTCGTCGCGCGTGTACTCGACCCAGGTGGTGGTGTTGCCGATGGGCAGGTCGGGCACCACCGCCTGCGCGGCGGGCGAGGTGGCGAACCACACCGTCGGGCTCTGCTTCTGCCGGTAGAGCTGCGAGAGCGTGCCGTTCACGAACGAGCGGCGGGTGGTCAGAATGCTGAAGTAGTCCTCCTCGCGGCGCAGCACCGAGTCGGCGATGAGCAGCGGCTCGGTGTTCACCGCGTCGATGCGTGCGGTGTGCAGGGCCCCCGAGCCGGGCTCGCAGCGTCGCGAACCCACGCCGCAGCCGCACGAACGGTCGCCGGTGAAGCGGCCGGTCTCGCAGCTTTCCATCGTCCACGGGTTCACGTCGCGGGTCTGCGCTTCGATGGCGCACATGGTCACCGTCGCCGCGCCCGAGGTGTCGAAGAAGGGCGCGGGCACCGTGGTGTAGCCCTCGCGCTGAATGCAGCCGGGCTGGGTCACGTAGCGCCCCTTCACTCCGCCGCTGAGCGTCAGGTTCGTGGTGCAGCGCTCGAGGCGAGCCAGTTGGCCCGCCGGCGCCGAGGGGTTGGTGAAGGCCACCACCCGCCCGTTGGCGTCGAGCTCTTCGGTCGTCAGCACGGCGGTGATGGGGTTGGTCTGCGAGGGCAGGCAGTAGTACGGCGCCGCGACGCCGCCGGTCTGCCGCATGTCGCAATAGTAGTAGTGCCTGGCCGGCACCAGGCCCTGGGTCATCGCGTCGGCGCAGGTGGTCGCCGCCAGCGCAGTGCAGGTGTACTGCGTGGCGTTGTAGTCGACCGACACCGGCAGCGGCACGCCCAGTTGATCGCGGCAGGTGGTGCGGCTGCCCTCGAGGTTGGGGTCTTCGTGCTGCGTCGCGCACTGGTCCTGGTCGATGGCGTGATTGCAGCCCACGCCGTTCTGACCGCGCAGCGGCGCCGACGGGTTGCCGCGAATCTCGAGCGGCTTGGCGCCATCGGTGGTGGGGTTCAGCCGGTTGTCACCCTGGGTGTAGATGCTGCTCGAGATGTTCGCGCGCAGGAGGGCCCGGTGGTACCCCTTCATGCGCTCGTAATATTCCTCGCGGCGCATCAGCTCCTTCAGGTCGTCGTCGGTGATGGCGCCCTTCTTGAGCGTGAAGGCGTACTCCGACAGGTTCGGCGGGCGACCCAGCAGGTCGAGGTAGGCCTGCCGCAGTTGCCGGCTCAGCGAGAGGTCGGACGGGCTCTGCGTGCACACCTGCGCCTGCGCGCTCGCGGCGAGCAGCAGGTGACCGATGAGCACGACGCCGAGTCCTGGACTGGGAGACGCCAGACGCGCCATGAGAGGCCTCCGGGTTGAACGTGGAACGCGATTGATGATGGTCAGGCGAACGGCCGCCCCGTGCAAGGTGTGCTTTGAGCGCGCATCTCCCACCCTGTTGAGCGCCTGATGGGCGTTCTGACTCATCGCAAGTCTTCGGCCACGGTGCTGGCCCGGCGTATCAAGGGGTTGGCCGGTCACGTCGCGGAGGCTGGAGTGCCGTGGCGCGTCCACCTGTCCTTCCGGGAAGGACAGCGGGCGAGCGGTCGGTTATTGCCCTGCCGCGCGTATGAGCACCACCACTTCGTCCGATCGCCCGTTCTTCGTCGCCAACGCCGTCGTCTCGGTCGGCGCCCTCTCGCTGCTGGCGTGGCTGCTGCTCTTCAACGGCGGCCTGCGAGAGACCAACCTGAGCCTGCGGTTCCTGCCGCCGCTCAACGCCTGCTTCAACGCGCTGGCTGCCTCACTGCTCGTCGCCGGCCGGCTCGCCATTCGCGCGAAGCGCCAGGACCTGCATCGCTCGTTCATGATCGCCGCGTTCGTCGCCTCGTCGTGCTTCCTGGTCGGCTACCTCGCCTACCACTCGGTGCACGGCGACACGAAGTTCGGCGGCGAGGGCGCGCTGCGCACGGTGTACCTGAGCCTGCTCGCCTCGCACGTGCTGCTCTCGGTGCCGGTGGTGCCGCTGGCGCTCACCGCGTTCTACTTCGCGTGGAAGAAGGAGTTCGCCCGCCACACGAAGGTGACCCGCCTGCTGCACCCCATCTGGTTGTACGTGTCGGTGACCGGCGTGGTGGTCTACGCGCTGCTGCGCCCGTACTACCCGGCGTGAGCCGAGCGTCGGTTCCGTCGCAGGCTCACGAGCGACGCGGCGCCGCCGACGAGGCAGGGCAGTCGCGCAGGCTCGGTGGGTGAGCTGTGGACGCGCGGAGTCTGGGTGGGCGACGCGCGAGGGCGCTCAGGGAACGACGAAGTCGAGCACGTGCTGCCCACCAAGCGCTCCACCATGGTCGTCCCACCCAGGCCCGCCTGCGGCGAACGCGCCGCAATACCCGATGCGCGAATTGCGCACCCGCACCTCGACCTGGAACGGCACGTAGACGGTCGCGCTGCTGCAGTTCGCGTAGTGGTCGACGTAGACCGAATACAGGCCGCTCGGCGCGCCGGCGTCGGGGTCGTAGATGATGTTCTCGATGTCGACGTGGTCGAGCGAGCACCCGGCGTTCGAGTCGAGGTCGAGCGAGCCGCGCGCCCCGCAGCTCGAACCCTGGCGGTCGCCGTAGAAGATTTCACAGAAGCCACCGTTCGCCGTCGGCTCGCGCAGGTGCAGGTCGACGTCTTCATCGGTGTTCCACCGCAGCGTGACCTGCACCGGGCCCTGGTTGCCGTTGAGCGCGCAGGTGCCGCCCGCACAGTGGAATCCGGGCGCGCAGTCGACCGTGCACATCGCGCCCTGCATGGGCGGAATGCAGGGGCCGCCGTCGGGGCCGGTGAAGCCATTGCCGCCGAAGGCGCCGGCGTCGAAGGTGCCCGCGTCGACCTCCATGGCGCCTCCATCGACCGGAGTGCCGGCGTCGTTCACGGGGACGCAGCGGTTGGTGGCCTGGTCGCACACCAGAGGCGCCGTGCAATCGCCGTCACCTGCGCACTGCACGCAGCGGTTGCCGTTGGAGCCGGTCAGACACAGCGGCGTCGGCGTCGCGCAGCCCCTCTGCGCGGTGCACACCACGCAGGCACCACGGCCATTCGCCGCGCCCACGTCGCACACGGCGCTGGGCGCGAAGCAGCCCTCGGCGTCGGTGCAGGTCACGCACACGCCGCGCGTCACGTCGCACACCGGCAGGAAGCCCGAGCACCCGCCCACGCAGGCCGCGGGGTGACCACCATCGCCGCCGCTTCCGGCGTCGCTCGAACACCCATTGCCCACGCAGGGCCTGGAGGTCGTGCCGCAGCCGGACACCACGAGTACGAGGAGCAACGGGAGGGCCGAGCGCACGAAGGTGGAACGCATGAGCCTCCTTCCTGACAGGTTTGCGCGCGCCTCGCGAGGGGCGACATGGCACATTGAGTCGCCATGGTGACGATCTTCGAGCCTGACGCGCTCTTTCGCGCCGGTGAATTGCGCTTCGGTGAGACGCTGGCCGTCGACGCCAGAGGCACCATCGTGGCCTCGGCACCCACCGATGCCGCGCGGGTCCGCCTGCCGGGTCGGGTGATGCTGCCGGGGCTGGTCAACGGTCATTCCCACGCCTTCCAGCGCGTCCTGCGCGGCCGCACCGAATTGACGAACCCCGGCAGCTCGGACGACTTCTGGAGCTGGCGCGAGGCGATGTACGCCGCCGCCACCTCGCTCGACCCCGAGGGCGTGTACGTGGTCTCACGCCAGGCCTTCCTCGAGATGGCGCTCGCCGGCATCACCACCGTCGGCGAGTTCCACTACCTGCATCACCAGCCCGACGGCACGCCGTACGCCGACGAGCACGAGCTGGCCGCCCAGGTCGTTCGCGCCGCGACCGAGGTCGGCGTGCGCCTGGTGCTGCTCCGCGTGGGCTATGCCCGCGCCGGCTTCGAGGTGGCGCCCAACCCGCGCCAGCGCCGCTTCCTCGACCCTGACGTCGAGACCTGCCTGCGCCGCACCGCCGAGCTGCAGCGCCGCTTCACCAGTCCGTACGTCACGGTGGGCCTGGCACCCCACTCGGTGCGCGCCGTGCCCAGGCCCTGGCTGACCGCGATGCGCGCGTGGACCGGTGTCTTGCACATGCACGTGAGCGAGCAGCCTGCGGAAATCGCCGCGTGCCTCGCCGAGCACGGCCGTCGCCCCATCGAACTGCTCGACGAGGTCGGCCTGCTGGGGCCCTCGTTCACCGGCGTGCATGCCATTCACCTCGAGGCCGACGAGGTTCGCCTGCTGGGGAACTCGAAGAGCGCGGTCTGTGCCTGCCCGTCGACCGAGCGCAACCTGGGCGATGGCGTGGTGCGTGCCGACGAGCTGCTCGCGGCGGGAGTCACGGTGAGCCTGGGCACCGACAGCCAGGCCCACGTCGACCTGCTCGACGACGCGCGACAGCTCGAAGGGCACCTGCGGCTGCTGCGGCTCAAGCGCAACGTGCTGACGCCGGCGACGGGAGCGCCTAGCGCGCTCGCCGCGCGACTCCTTTCCATCGCCACGGAAGGCGGCGCGCGCAGCCTGGCGCTGCCGGTCGGGTCACTCGAGCCGGGGCGGCCGGCCGATTTCGTGACCGTGCGTCGAGATGGGCCGCTGGTGGCGGGGCTGCCTGACCAGGCACTGCTCTCGGGGTTGGTGTTGGGCGGCGCCGAGGTGGCCGACGTGGCCGTCGCGGGGCGCTTCATCGTGCGCGACCGCGAACATGCGAGCGCGCACGCCTCGACCCAGTCCTTCCTCGCGACCATGCGTCAACTGACGCAATAGCGGCCCATCGAGCGGCGCTGCGGCGCTGCGGCGGTGCGGCGCGGCTTCAGCGCGACGCCAGGTGCACCACCACGCTTACTTCGGTGGCCACCGCCTGCGTCCCCACGCGAGCTGGCTCGTACACCCGCGCCTTGAGCGCCTCGAGCACCGCGTCGTCGAGCAGCGGCACCGACTTCACCACCCGGCACTTCTCGAGCGTGCCCTTCACCGTCACCACGCACCGCGAGACCTGGGTGCCGTTGGCGTTCGCGGCCTTCGCCGCTTCGGGAATGACCACCGGAGGCGCGGTCACCAGCTTCGGCCGCACGGTGAGCTGCTCGGTCGGCACCAGCCCCTCGGCCGGCTCGAGCTTCGCGGCCGCCACGGGCGTACTGGCCGGTGCCGGCTTGTCGCTCGCGACCGGCGCCGTGGGCAGCACGAACGGCACGTACACCGCTTCGTCGCGCGGCTCGGCGGCAGCCCCCGCGAACGGCTGCTTGCCCGTGCCTTTCTGCAGCCGCTGCACCAGGTCGAAGCGCGGGCCGGGGCTGGTGGCGATGAAGGTGATGCCCTGGTACCCCTTGAGCTCGAGCGTCAGCTCGGCGGTCGCTTCTCCCGCGTCATCAGGGTCGAGCGTGAAGATGACCGGCGTCACGCCCATCACCTTCGAGCCCACCTTCACCGTGGCGCCCGTCGGAATGCTGTTGATGCGGAAGGTCACCGGGCCCGGTGCCGCAGCCTTCGCAGGCGGGGCCTCGGGCGCGGGCGCGACGGGCGCTTCGGCGACGGTCGCCGCAGGAGGCGTCGGAGCGGGGGCCGGGGGCGGCACCGGCGTCGGAATCGGAGTTGGAGTCGGAGTCGGCGTCGGAGCCGCAGCGATCGGGGCCGGCAGCTCGGGGCGCGAATACCACCACCACGCTCCCGCCCCACCGCCTGCGACGAGCAGCAGCACCATCAGCATCGCCAGCGGGCTCGAGGAACGCGACTGCCTGCGCGCGCTCTCGAACAGCGGCGCCACCGGCCGCACCGGCGCCAGCTCGGGCTCGGTGGGCCCGGCCACCATGGCGGGCGTCATGCGGCGCTGCGCCGCCAGTTGCAACGTCGCCG
>CAIWFK010000077.1 GCA_903911905.1 uncultured Myxococcales bacterium | reverse complement strand
GAAATGGACATTTCGTCGGAGGAAGCCAGACACGAAATTGATATGGACCATGTTGCTAAAAAAGTGCCAGTAACAACAGCAGTATCCAAACCACATAATCTTCGTGTCGAATCACCAGTCGACCATCGACATTCCCACCCTCTTCATCGCCCTGCCGGTCGACGTGCGGTTCGTCTCGAAGCAGCAGCTCAAGTACGTGCCCATTCTGGGCTGGTACATGTGGCTGGCGCAGTTCGTCTTCGTCGATCGTGGCAACCGCCGCTCGGCCATCGCCTCGCTCGATCGCGCCGCCGTGCAGATTCGTTCGGGCGTGAGCATCATCATGTTCCCCGAAGGCACCCGCTCCGAGACCAACGAAGTGCTGCCGTTCAAGAAGGGCCCCTTCGCGCTGGCGATGAAGGCTGGCGTTCCCCTCATTCCGGTGGCCATCGAAGGCTCTGGGAAGCTCATGCCCAAGAATTCGTGGAACATCACGCCCGGGCCGATTCGCGTGGCGATCGGCAAGCCCATCGACCCCGCGCCCTTCGGCGACGATCGCGACGGCCTCATTCGCGCCGTGCGCGACGCCGTGGTGGCGCTCAACGTCGGCCTGGGCGGCAAGGGCGGCGTCGACGTGCCGGTCGCCAGCGCGAGCACCAGCCCGCGAGCGCAGTCATGAACCGTGCCAGGCCGTCGCTGGCCGTCCTTCTCGTTTGCTCGGCGTGCGCCACCGTCAGCAAGAGCACCCCCGTTCCCCTCACCGAGCGGGAAGCCGCGCAAGTCGAACTGCAGCACCACAACGGCAAGGCCGTGGTGGCGTCGCTCGAGCGGCTCGCCCAACGACAGCCGACCGACCTGGGCCTGGCGCGAATGCTCTGCGAGGCCCACGTACAGGCCGGCACCGGCGAGGCCCTGCTGACCCGCCTGGCCAGCGATGATTCGGCCCGCTCGCACTACATGCAGGGCCTGGTGCGCTTCGCCCGGGCGGCCGAAGCGAGCGGCCCCGCCGTGGCGCAGTTCCGTCGCGCGGTGGAATTGATGCCCACCGAGCCCGAATTCCATTACCGCCTGGGCGTGGCGCTGGTCGAATCGGAGCAGTTCGACCAGGCCCTCGTGCCCCTTCGCCAGGCCACCACGCTCGCGCCCGATCGCGCCGCGTGGTCGCTGCCCCTGGCCAAGGCGCTGGCCCGCACCGGCGACCTGCACGGAGCGGTGGCGGCCCTGCGTGTGGTGGTGACCGGCAACGCCTCGGCTGCCGACGTCAAGACCGCGCGCGCGCTCATGGACCAGATCGTCGACCCCTTCGGCACCATGCCCCGTGCCGCCCGGCCACGGCTCGAGCAGTCCATGCAGTGGCTGGAAGCGGGCGACGTGCCGCAGCAGGCCGTGGTGCAGCTCGAAGAGCTGCTCCAGGAATTCCCCGACCAGGCCATCGTGCATTCGCTGCTCGGGCTCTCGTACGCCAGGCTCGACGACGCCGGCCGCGCGGTCGACGAATTCCAGCGGGCGATCGAACTGGCGCCCGACGACGGCAAGAACCACCTCTACCTGGCCAGCCTCTACCAGTCGCGCCAGCGCGCGAAGAGCGCCGAAGAGCAGTTGCTCAAGGCCATCGACTTGAACCCGCTGCTCGACGAAGCGTGGCTCAAGCTGGGCGACGTGGCCCTCGAGCGCCAGGACCTGGTGACCGCCCGCTCACGCTTCGAGGTCGCGGCCCGGTTGCGCCCCGAAGACACCTCGGCCCACGGCAAGCTGGCCCTGGTCTACCAGCTCGAGAAGAACTGGCCGGCCGCCGACCGCGAACTGCACGTGGTGGTGGACAAGGACGAAGAGAACATGGAATTCGCGCTCCGCCTGGGCGTGCTGCACACCGAACACTTCCTGGCCGCCAAAGGCTCGACCGAGCGCGCCGACGCCGCCAAAGAGGCGCAGAAGTGGCTGCAGAAGGTGCTCGACGCCCAGCCCGAAAATGCCCTCGCCTCGCGCGCGCTCGAGCGGCTCCGCGAGAAGTGACGACTTCGGGTAGACTGTTCGGGTGTCTGACCCCAACGTCCCCAGCCCAGAGCACGAACTCGAGCTCGACCGTCGCCCCGCCGCCTCGTCACCGAGCAACCCACGGCTCCAGAACGTGCGGTCGGCCGCGCGCGAGGGGCCGCAGGCCGCCGTCGAGAAGAAGGCACTGACCCGCGAAGCCCTGCAGGAGGGCTTCGCCGACACCGTGCTCAATTCGGTCTCGATTCTGGGAGAAGTCATCGAGGACTTCCGCAGCTCGGACCGGTTCTTCAAGTACAAGGCGCTGGTGCTGGTCACCTGGTTCGGCCTGACCGTCGGGGCCTTCGGGGTGGCCTGCCCGTCACGCGGCCCGGCCAACGACATCAACGCGCGCCTGATCATCAGCGGCGACGCGACCAACCCCATCTACATGGTGAAGAACGACAGCGGCGACAAGTGGCTCGACGTCGAGCTGATCGTCAACGGCACCTGGCGCAGCACCACCTCGGAAATCGAAGCCAACGGGGGCAGCGTCACCCTCAGCCCTGCGGTCATCTTCGACGCCAAGGGCAACCGGGCACCGCCTACGCTGCGCATCACCGACATCGAGGTGCATTCCAACGAGCCCGAGGCCACCGTCGTGCTGCTCAAGGGCGGCGTGCCGGCGCACCAGTAGTCGCTTCCCGCCAATGCCCCGAACATGACGAAGCCCCGCTCCCAGAGGTTGGAGGCGGGGCTTCTGGCCTTCTTCAAGCCGACCGAATCGGGTTACTTCGTCTCGGGCTTGGCCGCGGCCTCGGGCGCAGGCACCGCTTCGGGGCGGTCGACCAGCTCGAGAATCGCGATGTCCGCCGCGTCGCCGCGACGGAAGCCACCACGCATCAGACGCGTGTAACCGCCCGAGCGCTTGGCGTAGCGGTCCTTCAGCTCGCCAAAGAGCTTGGTGAGCAGCGCACGGTCCGTCACGTAGCGCTGCGCGAGGCGAATGTTGTGCACGCCACCCTTCTTGCCCAACGTGATCACCTTCTCGGCCATCTTGCGCGCTTCCTTGGCCTTCGGAACGGTGGTGACGATGCGCTCGTGCTCGATGAGCGAGGTCACCATGTTGCGAAGCATGGCGAGACGGTGCGACGTGGTGCGCTGCAGCTTGCGGTGACCAACCTTGTGTTCCATGTGCCTTCTCCAACCTGCCTGGCCGTGTCAGGTACCGGGCGGAAATAACCACCAGCCGTCAAACCGGTGATTTTGTGGTGCCCGGCGCGACATGCGCCGGGGTGCATCTGACGACGAATCAGACCCGCGGAGCCGCCGAAGCAGCCGGAGGCGGCGCGACGGGAGTCTTCGGAGGCCAGTTCTCGAGCTTCATGCCAAGGGAGAGCCCCATCTCGGCCAGAATCTCCTTGATCTCCTTGAGTGACTTGCGGCCGAAGTTCTTGGTCTTGAGCATTTCGGCTTCGGTCTTCTGAACCAGATCGCCAATGGTGCGAATGTTGGCCTGCTGCAGGCAGTTGGCCGAACGCACCGACAGCTCGAGCTCGTCGACCGAGCGGAAGAGGTTCTCGTTGAGCTTGGTCTCTTCGCGGGGCGCGTCGACCACCACCGGCTCTTCGGTCTCTTCGAAGTTCACGAAGACCGTCAACTGCTCCTTGATGATCTTCGCCGCGAACGCGACCGCATCCTGGGGCGAGAGAGAGCCGTCGGTCCACACCTCGAGCGAGAGGCGGTCGAAGTCGGTCTGCTGACCGACGCGGGCGTTGGTGACCTGGTAGTTCACCTTGCTCACGGGCGAAAAGAGCGAGTCGATGGCGATGGTGCCGATCGGGGCGCCAGCGACCTTGTTGTTCTGCGCCGGCACGTAGCCGCGGCCACGGCGGCAGGTCAGCTCCATGCGAACCTTGCCACCTTCCGAGATGGTGCAGATGTGGTGGCCCGGGTTGAGCACCTCGATCTGATCGTCGGCGATGATGTCACCGGCCTTGATTTCCTTCGGGCCCTCGGCCTCGATGCGAATCGTCTTCACCTCGTTGGTGTGCATGCGAAGACGCACTTCCTTGAGGTTCAGCACGATGTCGGTCACGTCTTCCGCGACCTCGGGAATGGTCGTGAACTCGTGCTCGACCAGGCCGCCGTTGCCCTCGACCTTCATGGTCGTGATGGCCGCGCCCTGGAGCGACGAGAGCAACACCCGGCGCAGCGAGTTGCCGAGCGTCGTGCCGAAACCACGCTCGAGCGGCTCGACCACGAACTTGCCGTAGGTGCTGGTTGAATCGCTGTCGATCTCGACCTTGCGGGGCTTGATCAGATCGCGCCAGTTCTTCGCATTGAAACCCTGCTCTGCCATGGTGTGCTTCCTTTTTTTCCTCGAGCGCGCCACCAACGTACCCGCGAAAGTGCGGGAGGACGCCTCGGGTCCTGCGGTGAGACAGAAAATGAAATGCGGACAGGCCTTTGCAGACCTGCCCGCAGAAAACAAGTCGAAGCGGTTACTTCGAGTACAGTTCGACGATCAGCTGCTCCTGAATCGGCATCGTCAGGTCTTCGCGGTTCGGAACCGTCTTGACCGTGCCCTTGAGCAGCTTCTTGTCGACCTCGAGCCACTGCGGAATGCCGCGGCGGTCGACCGTTTCGATGGCCTCCTGAATGCGGAGGATCTTCTTCGACTTGTCGTGAACCTCGACCACCGACCCCGGCTTGACCGAGAACGAGGGAATGTTCACGCGCTTGGCGTTCACCGTGAAGTGACCGTGGCGCACCAGCTGGCGGGCCTCGGCGCGGGTGTCGGCAAAGCCCATGCGGAAGACCACGTTGTCGAGGCGCAGCTCGAGCAGCTGCAGCAGGGTCTCGCCCGTCTTGCCCTTGGCCGCGGCCGCGCGGTGGAAGTACCCGCGGAACTGGCTCTCGAGCAGGCCGTACATGCGCTTGACCTTCTGCTTCTCACGCAGCTGCACGCCGTAGTTCGAGAACTTCACCCGGCCCTGGCCGTGCTGGCCGGGGGGGTACGGGCGACGCTCGATGGCGCACTTGTCCGTGTAGCAACGGTCGCCCTTGAGGTACATCTTGAGGTTTTCGCGCCGGCAAATGCGGCAGACACTGGCGGTATAACGGGCCATTGAAGTGTGTTCCTGGTGAAGAGGTGATCAGACGCGCCGGCGCTTGGGCTGGCGGCATCCATTGTGGGGAATCGGGGTGACGTCACGAATGAGCGAGATCTTGATGCCGGCGGCCGAAATGGCGCGCAGCGCCGACTCGCGACCCGAGCCCGGGCCCTTGACCAGAACCTGAACGTTCTTCAGGCCGTGCTCCATCGCCTTCGCGGCAGCGTCGCCAGCGGCGACCTGGGCAGCGAACGGGGTGGCCTTGCGCGAGCCCTTGAAGCCACGGGCACCCGCCGAGGACCACGAGATCACGTTCCCCGAGACGTCGGTGATGGTGATGATGGTGTTGTTGAAGGTCGACTGAATGTGAACGATCCCGTTGAGGATGTTCTTCTTCGACTTCTTCTTGGCCTTCTTCGCCTCAGCCGTTTCGGCAGGCGCAGTCGGCAGCGGGTTGGTGTTCGTCGTTTCGTCAGCCATGTTTCTCTTTCAGGTGATCGACCCTGCACCAGCAGGGCATGGAAGGTTTACTTCGCCGGAGCCGGAGCCGCTGCCTTCGCGACACGCTGCACGCCACGCTTCGGGCCCTTGCGGGTGCGCGCGTTGGTGTGGGTACGCTGACCG
>CAIWFK010000076.1 GCA_903911905.1 uncultured Myxococcales bacterium | reverse complement strand
TGGCTCTTCGACAACCCCAAGACGGTGGTGCTGGAGCGTCACGGCGACGCCGTGCGCTTCCACCCACGGCTGCTGGACGCCTCGTCGCACTACTGCGTGTCGCTCCGGCTGTGCACGGTGCGCAAGCCCAACCAGAAGGGCCGTGTCGAGCGCGCGATTCGCTACGTGCGCGAGCGCTTCCTCGAGGGCCGAGAGCTCCGCAGCGTGGCGCAGGCCAACGCCGAATTCCTCACCTTCCTCAATGAGGTGGCGAACCCCAGGCCGCACCCGACGCTGCCCGGCGTCACGGTGGCCGACTGCCTCGCGCAGGAGAAGCCGCGCCTGCTGCGCCTGCCCGATGCGGCGCTGCCCACCGAGGAGGTGGTGCCCGTCACCGTCGACAAGACGGCCTTCGTGCGCTTCGACACCAACGACTACTCGGTGCCGCACGAGTACGCGCAGGTCGCCGCCAGCGCCGTCACCGTCGCGGCTGACGACGTGACGGTGCGAGTGCTGCACGGCGGCGTGGAGGTGGCCCGCCACGCACGGTGCTGGGGTCGACGGCAGTCCATCGAAGAGCCCTCGCACCGAGAGGCCCTGCTGGCGCAGAAACGCGGCGCGAGCGAAGCGAAGGGGCAAGAGAGACTGCGGGCCCTCGCGCCCAACGTCGACCAACTCTTCGAGCGCTGGGTGGACACCGGCCGCAACGTCGGCAGCCTCACCGCGCGCCTGACAGGGCTGCTGCGCAGCTACGACGACGCCACTGTCGCCGCGGCGGTGACGACTGTCCTCGCGAGCGGCACGCATGACGTCGGCGCGGTCGCCGTCGTCTGCGAGCAACTGCGACGCAAGGCGAACAAGCCAGTGCCGCTCGACGTGGCGCTGGGCAGCCATGTCCCGGACCGCGACGTCATCCCGCACGCACTGGAGGGCTACGATGGAAAATCCAAACGACGTGTATGAGGAATTTCGACGGCTCGGCTTCCGCGCTCCCGAGGCCGCGATGCGGGCGGTGCTGCAGCAGCTCACCAAGTCGCGCGCCTCACCCATCGAGACGTGCGAGGCCCTCGTGGCGCTCGAGCGACGCGAGCGGGAGGCCAAGAATCTCAAGCGGCGCACCAGGCTGGCCACGCTGGGTAACCACAAGATGCTCGACGCCTTCGACTGGAACCACCCGAAGGTCATCGACCGAGGGCTGTACGAAGAGCTGCACGGCCTCGACTTCGTCGAGAAGGGCGAGAACGCGCTGCTCCGCGGCACCAGCGGGCTGGGCAAGACGATGCTGGCGCAGAACCTCGGCCTGGCCGCGCTGACGAAGGGCCACACCGTGCTCTTCACGACACTCTCGTGGGCGCTCGCCGACCTGCTCAAGCAGGAGTCGATTCCGGCCTTCGAGCGCCGACTGCGCCGCTACCTCACGCCGGAGCTGCTCATCATCGACGAAATTGGCTACGTCCCCTGCGACAGCCGCTCGGCCGACCTGCTCTTCAACATCATCAGCCGCCGTCACGAGAAGCGCTCGACCGTCATCACCACCAACCTGCCCTTCAAGCAGTGGGGGACCGTCTTCCCGGGCGCGGCCTCGGTCGTCGCCCTTGTCGACCGCTTCGTCCAGCATTGCCACGTCCTCGACATCGAGGGCGAGTCGTGGCGCCAGAAGGAACCCGCGACGCCTGCCAAGCCGCGCAAGCCGAAGCGCTGAGTCGCACCGCGAGGGTGGTCAACGCGGTCACCCTCGCGATCTGGTCGTCGACCTCGTTGCCGCTCGACCTCAACTGTCAAACGAAGTCGGATCTCGGCTGCCGTCTACAGGCGCTCGACCGAGAGGTGTCACGGAGTGCCTTCCAGCGCCCGCGCGGCCTCGGTGTCGCCGAGGTGCTCGAGGTAGTGCTGGAGCGCACGCCTCAAGAACTCGGTGCGGTTGGCCGCGCCCCGTCTTCGCCAGGCATCGTCCACCAGCTCCACGACTGACGCTTCGAGGCGGAAGGGAAGGACCCGCACCTCGCCCGCGTTGGCGCCACGCCGGCGTGAGGGCAGCGGACCGACCGTCACGCGGCCCTTCGTGGCCTCCCCTATCTTCCACCGCAAGTACGCCTTCGATACCGAGCCGGTCGGCCTGCCAACGACCTCGAGGTAGCGAGCCTGCAGTTGCTCGACGGTCAGCGCCTCACGTCGCGTCGGTGGCCGTCGGTCTGGCCTGGACGCCAGTGCCTCTTCGATTCGGCGGATGAGGTGGGTTCGATTCGGACTTCGCGTCGTCTCGCCAACCACCTCGGCGTAGCGCGCCTGGAGTTCCGGCAGTCGCAGGGCCTCCAGCGCATGACGGGTCGTCACGTCGCCTCCGAGCCAGGGGACACAGTCGAATTCATCGATGAGCCTTCATTCCCGGGAGGAGCCCTCGGTGCGCCCGGAGCGCACGGACATACACGCTTCGTTCCGCGCCCAGCTCAAGTCGAAGAAGCGAGGCGTTCACCTTTTGGGCGGTACTTGTCCCCCGGTTGTTCAGCTTGGGTCTTTGGCGTGGGCACTGGAGAGGCAGCCGTGGACTTCGAGCGACTCGTCGAGGAGGTCAAGGCCCGGACGGACCTCGTCGCCCTCGTGCGGGAGTACGTCGAGCTGAAGCCGTCCGGAATCAGTTTCGTCGGGCGCTCGCTCAAGAACGAAGACCGCACACCCTCGTTACATGTCTGGAAGGATCGCTGGCGCGACTACTCCGGTGGCGGCAGCGGCGGCGGCGATGTCTTCGACTTCCTTCAGTACGCGCAGGGCGGCACCTTCCTTTCGGCGCTCGAGGTCCTGGCCGGGAGGCTTGGGCTTTCGATGCCCGCGCAGGGCAACACGAGCGCGCTGGTCGAGCGCCGCCGGCTCGAAGAGTTGCTCACCTCGGCGGCGAGCTTCTTCCACGCGAAGCTGCCGGCGAAGATTCGCGAGGACGTCTACCGCCAGGGGTACGGATTTACCGACGAGACCATCGACGAGCTGAAGCTGGGCTTCGGCGCGAGCGGCCTCATGAGTTGGCTCGGCCAGGAATGCGGTGCCACCCAGGCCGAGGCGCTCTCGACGGGTCTCTTCACGAAGACAGCGCGCGGCATCGCCGAGACCTTCACGGGTCGCGCGGTGTTCCCGTATTGGCGCCATGGGCGCGTCGTCTACTTCATCGGCCGGCGCACGATGATGTCGAGCGACACCGCGAAGTGGGACGCGCCGAAGTATCGCAAGCTTCCCGTCCACTCGGAGAGTTGGCCCTACGTCTCCCGGCAGCTGACCAATGACTACTTCTTCGGCGAAGACGACGCGGGCGCTGAGGAGTTGCTCATCTGCGAGGGCATTACCGACGCCATCTCGGCCAGGCAGGCCGGCTTCGCGTGCATCTCGCCGGTGACGACCAGCTTCCGGGGTCAGGACCACCAGAAGCTCCTCCGACTGACGGCCAGCGCGAAGCGCATCATCATCGCCAACGACAGCGAGGAGAGCGGCGCCGGCGAGAAGGGTGCCCTCGAGACGGCGCGCGTCCTCCGTGCCGCGGGGCGCGACGTGCGGCTGGCGACGCTTCCTCGGCCACCGGGTGTCACCAAGGTGGACGTGAATGACGTCGTCCGCCAGCACGGGCCCGACGCGCTCAAGCGGGTCGTCGCCGAGGCGAAGCGGCTTCACGAGTACCTGTTGGACAAGGTGCCAAGGCAATTGCCGGCAGGTGAGTTGTCTGCGGCGCTCGAGCCGGTATTCGCAGCGACCGGCGCGTTGAGCCCCATCGAGAAGAGCGACTTGCTGGCGCGTGTCGCCGAGCGTTTTGGGCTGGGTAAGCGGGCGCTCGGCCAGCAATTCAAGCAGTTCCAGTCGGCCCAGACGCGCACCGCGAGCTCATTGCCCAGTGAGCTGCCCGCCATCATCGTCAATGGTCGTCAGCACCGCGAACTCATCGATGAGGCGACCCGCGTGCTGGTGGCGGCCAACGAGACGCACCTCGCGGCCGTCAACGGCGTGGCTCCCGGGGCGAGCGAGATGCCGTTGCTCTTCACGCGGGCTGGCCGGGTAGTGGGGCTCTGGAGCGAACACCAGCAGCCGCGGTTGGTCGATCTCCAGGACACGGCGATGTACGGGCTGCTGCTTCGTGCGGCGGACTGGCACGCGCGCCGTCGAGGGCCATACGGTGAAACCCTGGAGCCAGCGACGCCGCCGATGGATGTGCCCAGAGACCTGTTGGCCTTTCCGCCCGCTGGGTTTGCGCCGATCGATGCGGTCGTGACGACGCCAGTGTTTGGCCGCAGCGGCGCTCTGCTGGCGAAGGCGGGCCATCATCCTGAGGAGCGACTCTGGCTCCAGCTCGATGAGGGGCTCGGTGCCATCGACGTCCCGCCCGAGCCGACCGACGTCGACATCGCGGAGGCGAGGAGGTTGCTCAATGACGAGTTGTTGGCCGACTTCCCTTTCGTCGACGCGGGCGATCGCGCTCACGCCATCGCGGCGTTGTTGCTCCCATTTGCTCGGCGGCTCATAGATGGGTGCACGCCGCTCCACGTTGTCGAGGCGCCGACGGCAGGTTCGGGCAAGGGCATGTTGGCGAACCTCATCGGCGTGGTGGCGACGGGTCAGGTCTGCGACGCGCGCAGTCTGCCGGGGGTCGAGGAGGAGTGCCGGAAGATGCTGACCGCCGAGCTGTCGAGCGGCCGACCCATCGTTCTCCTCGACAACCTGTCCGAGAAGCGAGTCCTGGACAGCCCAGCGCTGGCCTCGGTGCTGACGGCCGAGGTGTGGCGCGACCGCGTGCTTGGCGAGAGCCGCATGGTCACTCTCCCGAATACGGCCATGTGGCTGGCTGCGGCCAACAACCCGCGCTTCAGCCTCGAGCTGGCCCGTCGCTGCGTCCGCATTCGCATCGACCCGAAACGCGACATGCCCTGGCGCCGCAGTGGTTTTCGGCATGACCCACTCCTGGGCTGGGCGCGCGAGCACCGGCCTGCGCTGGTGCGGGCTGCGCTGACGCTCGTGCAGGCGTGGCTGTCGGCGGGGCGGCCGCGAGGTGAGCAACGCCTTGGTTCGTACGAAGGCTGGTCTGCGGTGATGGGCGGCATCCTGGAGGTGTCGGGCGTCGAGGGCTTCCTCGGCAACCTCGACGCCTTCTACGAGGCGGCTGACGACGAGGGCGAGGCCTGGCGCTCGTTCACACGCGCTTGGTGGGAACGGTGGGGGCCGCGGTCGGTGCGGGTGGCCGAGCTGAACGAGCAATGTGACGAGCTCGAGCTTCTTGAAGGTGTCCGTGGTGATGGGACGCCGAAGTCGCAGCAGACGAGGCTTGGTCGCGCGCTGCAGACGGCGAGAGACCGAGTCTTCGGCGGCCATCGCGTGGTGTTGGTGCGAGACGGCGGCAACAAGGGCAAGCAGTACGCCTTGGTGGAGGCCGCGGGGGACCTCGAGGGGAACCTCAATCGCGAGGTTCCCCCTGGCCAACCGACGACTTCTTCAGGTGCTTCTGCGCTCGAGGGGAACCTTGGGGAACCTCTCCAAAGCTTTACGCACAAGGACTCAATATTTTCGTGAATGCCGCGGAAATAAATTCGCGCACACAGGAGAAGATGCGGGCTCGAGGTTCCCCATGTTCCCCAGAAGCTGCGAAGCGCAGCGAGCTCGCGACGTTGTCGCGGGGAACCTCGGTGGTGAAGGTCGGCCACCAGTTCCCCAGGTTCCCCGCCGAGCGCGCGTGTGCGAGCGCGATGGGTCCCCGGCTCGAAAGTCACCCCGCTTTTGAACAACCTCGAGAGGAGTCAGGGACGATGACGGACACCACCACGCCAACGACTGTCCAGCCGAAGAAGAATGGGAGGCCGCGCAAGGCTGACCCACCGCGCGTCGCGTACCACGAGCTCGATCGACTGCTCGTCTTCGGGGAGTTGTTCGATGACGGCGACGGGCACGGTCCGGCGACGCGCTTCCCGTCGTACCGCGATCTCGCGAAGCGCTACGGCGTCAACCACTCCGTCATCGCGAACTACTCGGCGCGGCACGAGTGCCTCCGCAGGCGCGAGGCGGCCAAGCAGCGCGTCGACGCGCGCACCGACGAGAAGTTGGTCGAGCAGCGGGCGACCGAGTTGGCGACCGGCAAAGCGCGCGCGCTGGAGGCCATCGACACGTACATCACGTCCTTCGGGGTGGCCCTGGAGGACGGACGCGTGCGCGTCGACAGCGTCAACGACTTCAACCTGATGCTCCGGCTTAAGGAGTTCCTCGAGGGCGGGCCCGACGCACGACACGAGGTCAACGGCGCGCTCTCGTTGAGCGAGCTGCAGCGTCGTCACCAGCGAATGCTGCGAGACCTCACCGACGGTGCCGTGGACCCCTCGCTTGGCGGCATGCTTCCAGCCAGGCGTTCCGCAAGTGAGCAGGAGCAGTACGCGAACCCCCCAACGCCCTCCACCGACGAGACGGTCCAGAAACCCGACGGTCACTTCGAGGTCGATGATGACGAGGAGATGGCCGCTTCTCGCTGAAAGCGGCCATGTCGATGCCTCGAGCGGCCGCGCTCCCCCGGGGAAGTCGCCCGCTTGGGTGGGCGCCTTTCGTTCGGCAGATGGCCGCTTTCCGGGCGCCCGTTGGCACGGAATTGGTGGGGGAGGGGGGGCGGTCAAAATTTCGTGACCGGAGAACATCCCCGTCAGGTGTCGGGGGCCGATTTCGATTGAGGCAGTTTTTAGGAAGTGAACGGCGTCCACGAGGAAAGTGAACGGTGGGTTGCGCCGCTCAGTTGCGCGCGGTCGTTCACTTTGTCGCTGCAAGTGAGGCTCAGCAGCGCAGTTGCTCGACGGCGCGGATGAGTTCTTCGTCGGACGGGTGCGTGTAGACCATGGTGGTGACGACGCTGCGATGCCGGGCGAAGCGCTGGGTCAGCCGCAAGTCTCTCGAGCGGGCGTAGACGGCGCCGCACGCCGCGTGACGCAGCGAATGGAAGCTGAGATGGCGCTCGAAGCCGGCGCGCTGCTGCCACTTGGCGAAGCTGTGACGGAGTTGTCGCAACGAGAGCCTCTGTCGACGTTGGCTCACGAAGAGTGGTGCTGTTGCATCCACGGACTGGTGCTGGGCGACCTTCCACGTGTGGAACTTCTGCAGCTTCAGGCGAAGCGTGTTCGAGAACACAACGTCCTGCTGCGCTCCGGCATGGGTCGCGTGGCCCTTGAAGACCTGGAGCAGAACGCGCCTGCGTGGGTCGGCGCGGTCGTCGAACACGTCCCCGACATTGAGCGCGAGGAGTTCGTGGGCGCGAAGACCGGTACCCAGCGCCATCGAGAACAGCAGGTGGTCTCGGTAGCCGGCGAACCGCTCTCCCGTGACGCGGAGGAGTGCGGCTTGCTCTCGGTCAGTCAGGGAACGAGGGGGTCGGCGGATGGACTCGAGGTAGGTGGCCATGGCGTACATGACGGCTCCGCCTCGCAACGAAGGCAACTGAGTTCCGGACGCATCCACGACGAGTGGTGGGACCTGAACCGTCACACCTCGATCAAACACGTTGGCGCACCTACTTGCGACAGCTAACGTTGCGCCATCGCGTGGTGGAGGTGACGGAGTGATCGGCTGTGATTGGAAGCGCCAGCTGATCCGTCGCAACGCAAAGTCCCCCACCCGCCCAAAGAGCTGCTCGCGACCCGGCAACGCGTTCGCGTGAAAGAGGAGCAATGAGTTCATTCGGTTGGATTGACGCGTCTGCCGACGATCGGCGGCGCGTGATGGAAGCGATCGAGAAGCTGAAGGAGAACGATGCTCGCGACGAACTCGGGCTCGCAGCGATTCGGGACGGGTTCTCGAACGAACTCTTCCCGGGCACCGGTACCTTGCAGACGCGGGCCGGGTACTTCCTGTTCGTCCCATGGATCTACCGCCTGCTCCATAAGCGGAAGTCGCCGAGTGATCAGGTCGAAGCGGCGGCGCGAAAGGAAGAGATCAAGCTCATCAGCGCTCTGATGAACTCAGACGACACCTCTGGCGTGCTCGGAAAGGTCGCCAGAGAGCGGCTCAAGCGGCTCCCGAGCAGCGTCTATTGGGCGGGCATGCGACGGTGGGGAATCTTTCAGCAGGATCTCGGTACCGAGGAGTACCACCGACTGTTCGCCGAGTTCCGTGAGCTCGATGGCGCTCGCGACGATGACGGTCAGCTCGTTCAGGGTCGAGCACGCAGCGATTGGCACCCAGGGCTCCCCCTCCCTCCGGCGGGCTTCCCCGGCGAGGCAAGCTTTAAGCTCCGCGCTGGCGATCGTGCATACCTCATTGAGCGGATCACGTTGACCGTCGGGTCATCTCTTCTGGCTTGGCTGTTGCGCAACGGCACGACGCTGGACGTTGAGAAGCCCTGGGAACATCCGCAGGCGAAGGACTTTCCCAAACGGGTTCAGGAGACGCTCCGCCAGGCGCAGCTGTTCTCAGATGCGATGCTGGGGTCCGCCTACCTCTACAACCTCATGCTCGCGGAAGAACTCCCCGAGAGTGAGCGACGGTCAGAGCTCTTGGCCAAGTATCGCAACTGGCTCACCCAGTGGCATGACGAGCTCCTGGCCAGTCAGGCGGCGCTGTCGGCTTGGTCCCTGAATGACTTCTGGGCGTTCGTTGCGCCCTTTATGCGAGTCAGCCCCGGCACCCGGAGCTTCGTCGAGAGCTGGGTCGGGCTGCGTGGCTGGTTGAGCCCCGATGGTGGCGCTGACGCGAAGGACGCGCGACAGCTTATTCGGCATCGCGAACGGCAGCTGAAGGGACCCCGAGCACGACTTGGGAACCCCCGAGCGCTCGAACTCTGGGGAACCGATTCTGGGACTGGGCGCCTCGTTTACCGCTGGCCCTCTGCCGTGCGAATTCTCGAAGACCTGCGTCCGGAGTTGGCCACCAATGCTCAATCCTGACTCGCGTACGCTCTTCCACGAAGCCCTGCGTCCACCCGATGGCTTCGAGCTCGACGCGGCCATCGCGACGACGTACTCGCTCGACCTGACGGCGATGCTGCTCGCCCCGCTCGCATTCGCCCGCCTCGACGGCTTCACGAGGCCCATCGGCGAAGGACAGTCGCAGTCCGAGAGTATCGATCCGTTCGCCCTGCTGAAAACGATTCGAACCTTCGCGGAGCGCACGACGGTCTTCTGCCAGTCCGGCCAGATCAGCGTTCCTCGGGGCTATCAGCGGCTGTTCGCCTACCTCGAACAGTCAGTGGTGCAGGTGACCCCGAAAAGCCGTCTCGGGGTCTTTCACCCCAAAGTATGGGCGCTCCGAATGGTCGGGACTGAGGGGGCGGTGAGGTACCGCGTGCTCTGCCTGAGCCGCAACCTCACGTTCGACACCAGCTGGGACACCGCGCTCGTCCTCGACGGCGAGCTGACCGACCGCAAGCTCGCGATAGCCGCCAACCACCCGCTGGGTGACTTCTTCAAGACGCTGCCGTCGCTTGCCGTTGGCAAGGTGAGCCCATCGATTCGGAAGACGGTCGATCGAGTCTCGGACGAACTCAGAAGGGTCGCGTTCGAGGCGCCCGAGAATTTCGACAGGTTCATTTTCGCGCCGATCGGCATCGGTGAACCCTCGACCGGAATGCCTTTCCTGGACGACCGGGTCGACAATCGGTTGGTGATCTCGCCTTTCGCCTCGAGCGGCCTGCTCGCCCGACTTCCTGGAACCGGTGGAACGCTGGTTTCACGCCTCGAAGAACTCGACGAGCTTCCCGCGGAAGCCCTGGAGCGATTCGAGCAGGTCTTTGTCCTCGCAGACGCGCTCGACCAACTTGAAGATTCAACCGAACTCGAGACGGCGAAGAGCAACGAATTCCTGCCACCGCCGAACGGCCTCCACGCGAAGCTCTTCGTCCATGACGGCGGCAGGGAATCGGTGCTGTGGACCGGCTCTGCGAACGCCACCAACGCGGCATTCGCCGAGAACGTCGAGTTCTTGATCGGCCTGGTGGGCAAGAAGTCCAAGGTTGGTATCGACTCGATCCTGGAGGCGCTGGAAGGGGCACCGCCAACCATCCCGGCGCTGCTCGTGCCATACAGCTTGGCAGACCGAGAGGGGCCGAAGGCGACGCCCGAGAAGGATCTGGAGGCCAAGGTCCGTCAGATTCGAGCCGACTGCGCTCGCACTAAATGGGTGGCGCGCGTTTCACCAGTGGACGACGGGCACTTCTCGGTGAGCCTCGAGGGCTCCCCGCAACTCAACCTCGACGCGGAATTGGCTGTTCGCCCGATCACCCTGCCCGACACGTTCACGCAGAGCTTCGCGGCCAGGACACCGATCGGACCAATCATGTTCCCCCGGTGCAGCTTCGACGCGCTGACGAGCTTCTTTGCTCTGCGGCTGACGATCGCTGAGGCAGGCCTCACGGCGAAGGAGGATTTTGTCGTTCATGCCGAGCTCATTGGTGCTCCCGAGAACCGACTGTCGCGAGTGTTGGACTCGATGCTGTCCGACCCTGCCAAGGTTTTGCGCTTCCTCCGGCTCCTGTTGGTCATCGACCCGCTCGATATTCTGGGAATCCTCACCGAGAGCGAGGTCGAAGCCGAGGCGGTAGGCTCGAGCGGCCAGGGGCGGAATGGCGCCCCGATCCTCGAATCGCTGCTCGCAGCGCTGGCCAGAGAGCCGGCCAAGCTCGCCGCGGTCGGGCAACTCGTCGACGACCTCACGGCAGTCGAAGGGGGACTCGCTCGCTTCCCCGTTGGGTTCATGGACGCCTGGGCTCCAATTCGCGATGCGCACGTCATTCTGTCCAAGGGGAAATCATGAGCAGCGACCTGCTCGCGGACGCAGAGAGGGCCTTGGTCGGCTTGCGCGATTTTCAGCGGCAGACGGTCGACCACGTTCACAGCCGGCTCTTCGCACCAGACGCTTCGCGCCGGTTCCTGGTCGCGGACGAGGTCGGGCTCGGCAAGACGCTCATTGCCCGCGGTGTCGTCGCCAAGTCGATTCAATCGCTTCATGACAAGGTCGACCGCATTGACGTCGTCTACATCTGTTCGAACGCCGACATCGCCCGCCAGAACATCGACCGCATCCGAATCGGCGAGCACGAGGCGGCGCTCGACACCCGGCTCACGCTGCTGCCGAAGCACGTCAGCCAGTTGAAGCACTCGAAGGCGCGGCTCAACTTCGTCGCCTTTACGCCGTCGACCTCCTTCGACCTCAAGAACGGCCTGGGCCACGTCGAAGAGCGAGCGCTGATCTACTTGATGCTGCGCGAGCTGTGGTCGCTCGGCAGCAAGGCCGCGCCGCTGAATGTCCTCAGAGGGCAAGCGAGCATCGAGACGTTCAAGAGCAATGTTGGTCAGGGTGCCCTCGAGGACATCGACCCATCGCTCGACAGCACCAGAATGTTCGGCGAGTCGATCGCCGCGCACGACGTGAGGGAAGCTGCTGAAGGGCGACCGACACTCCGCGCCCAGTTCGACAGCCTGTGCGCCGCCTTGCCCCAGTACAACAGTCGCCTCGACGACGACACGTCTCGAGCCCGAACTCGTTTCGTCGGTGACCTTCGGGCGATTCTCGCCGCCAGTTGCTTGCGCCAGCTCGAGCCCGACCTTGTGATTCTCGACGAGTTCCAGCGTTTCACGCACCTGCTGGATCCAACGAACGGCGAGTCGCAGCTCGCCAACCAGATGTTCTCGTTCAACGACGTGCGGGTCCTCCTGCTGTCGGCGACCCCGTACCGGATGTACACGCCGGCCGGCGACTCGAGCGGAGAAGACCACTACGCCGACTTCGTTCGCACCGTGGAGTTCCTCGAGCGGTCCGACGCCGCTGTCTCCGGTGTGAAGGACCTCCTCCAGGAATATCGGCTGGCGATGCTCGACGTCGGGGGGCTGAGCCGCGACACCGGTCGCCTCAAGCGCGCAACGCGCGAGCTCGAGGATCGACTGCGCCGCGTCATGGTGCGAACCGAGCGACTCGGAGCCACCGAGGACCGCAACGGCATGCTCCAAGAGGTGGTCGAGGCGCCGCTCCCGATGACGACCGAGGATACCCTCGGCTACGTGGCGATGAGTCGAATCGCGCGAACGGTCGAACATCACAATCCCGTTGAGTACTGGAAGAGCGCGCCGTTCCTGTTGAGCTTCATGGAGTCGGACTACTCCCTGACGAAGGGCCTCGAGAGCGCCCGGAGCGATGCAACGCAGCGCAACGAGATCGCGCGCGCTCTCTCGATGCCCGGAAATCAGCTCCTCGACATGAAGAAGGTGGCCGCCAGGTCGCCCATCGATCTCGGCAACGGCCGACTTCGCAGGCTCGTCGACCTCACGATTGGAAAGGGCGCTCACCGACTGCTCTGGCTGTCGCCCTCGCTCCCCTACTACCAGCTCGAGGGGCCCTACGCGGAACCCGAGCTTCAGCGGTTTACGAAGCACCTCGTGTTCTCGTCGTGGCGGTTCGTCCCTCGGGCCGTCGCCAGTCTGGTCAGCTACGAGGCCGAGCGGCGAATGAGCGATGGCGGGAACCGCGATGCCAAGTTGCTCCGGTTCTCGAAGGACGACGGTCGACTGACGGGCATGCCAGTGCTCGCGACGATGTACCCGAGCTTGTTCCTCGCGAAGGCTTGCGACCCGCTCACGATTTCTCGGGAACTGCTCGAGCAGACGAAGACGTCTCCGACGCTCGCACAGGTCGCTGAAGTCGCTCGCGAGCGGATCGAGGTCAGCCTTCGACGGCTCGACCATCTTCAAGCGAAGGAGGGGCCCGTCGACCAGCGATGGTATTGGGCGGCGCCCATCATGTTGGACGAAGCGCTCGACCGCGACGCGACTGCCGAATGGCTCAAGGGTAAGGATCTCGCCGCGAAGTGGTCTGGGCAGACCACGGATGATGCCGAGGGCGCCTGGGGCGAACACGTCTCAGCAGCCGCCCAGATGCTTCAGTCGCAGATCAACATGCTTCCCGTTCTCGGCCGACAGCCTGAGGATCTCCTCGAGGTGCTCGTCGAGCTGGGACTTGGCGGACCAGGGCCGTGCCTGCTGCGTTCGATGTTGAGGGTCATGGGCCTGAAGGTCGATGGACTCAAGGGCGACCTCGGGCAGCGCGTCCGCACCTCGGCGGCTGCCGCGGCGTGGGCTTTCCGCTCGTTCTTCAATCAGCACGAAGTGAGTTCGCAAATTCAGCGAGAAGTCCCTCACGCCGAGATGTTGCCGTTCTGGCGGGTCATCCTTCAGTACGGAATGAAGGGCTGTCTCCAGGCGGTGCTCGACGAGTACGCGCACGTGCTGCGAGACCATCTCGGGCTTCACGGCGAGAACCGCTCTGACAAGCTCGACAAGATCGCCGAGCAGATGCGCGATGCGCTCTCGCTTCGGGCGTCGACGGTCCTCGCGCGGGAACTCAAGCCCAGCGACGGCGGGCGCACGATCGAGGAAGGGGAAGGCCTCCGACTACGCACCCATTTCGCGGTGCGGTTTGGCGACCAGGAGTCTGAGTCCGGGCTTGGCGAACCGACGCGCGCGGACCTCGTGCGCCGCGCATTCAACTCGCCGTTCTGGCCCTTCGTGCTCACGACGACCTCGGTTGGACAAGAGGGGCTCGACTTCCACCCGTACTGCCACTCGGTCATTCACTGGAACCTGCCGACCAACCCAGTGGACTTGGAGCAACGCGAGGGACGGGTCCATCGATACAAGGGGCACGCCGTCCGCAGAAATGTCGCAACGGCGAACGCGAGCGCGGTGCTTGCCGGCGAGTCGATCGACCCGTGGGAGGAGCTCTTTGAGCGCGCGCAGGCGAACAAGCCAGCAGGGAGCTCCGACATCATTCCGTTCTGGGTGCACACAGGTGCGGCAAAGATCGAACGCCGCGTGCTGGCCCTGCCGTCCAGTCGCGAGCACGAGCAGGCGCAGCGCCTGCTGCGATCGCTGACGCTCTACAGAATGGTCTTCGGTCAGCCACGCCAGGAGGACCTGCTGCGATTCCTGATGGAGAACGTCCCGGCGAAGGAACTCGACGACATTCTCGCGGCCACGCGCATTTCGTTGGCCCCGTGATGAACGCCTCGGGAGTTGGCGACACCTGACCGCTACGGGCTCTCGCGGCCCTCCATCGGCGCCTGTGCGCGTCGAATGCCGTCGCCCAGGTTGGCGAGGAGGTCTCCTCGTCCCAGCAACGATTCAGCACCGACTGAGTCGAGGACGATCTTCGACTCGAGGGAAGACGCCACTTTCAGGGCGATTCGGCCGCTGAGGTTGGCCTTCACGTTCATCGGTACGCTCTCCTTGGTCGGTCGCTGGGTCGCGAGGATCAGGTGAATGCCGGCGGCGCGCGCTTTCGCGCCCAGTCGTTTGACCGCTGACACGAACTCTTCCCTCGGCGCCTTCTCGACCATCAGGTCGGCGAACTCGTCCACGAGGACGACGTGTCGAGGGAGCCGCTCGGCCTCAGGCTGGCTTTCGTTGAACTCCTGAATGTCCTGCACCTTCGCGCCGGCGAAGAGCGCATAGCGGTCCTCCATCTCGCTCACGAGGTCATCGAGCACCGGCAGCGCCTCCTCGACGTCGATGCAGAGCGGTCCGGCGAGATGTGAGGACAACCCCGCGAGCAGCGTCTGGAACGTGACGCGCTTGGGGTCGATGAGGGTGAAGCGAATCGCCGACGGGGGCTGGTACTGCGCGAGGCTGGTCGCAATGCAGCGGAGGAGCACCGACTTGCCGCTGCCTGCCTGCCCGGCGATGAGCACATGACAGCAGGTCGGGTCCGACAGGTCGCCACCAAGGACGTCTCCGTTCATCTCCTCACCGACGATGAATCGGCCTGGGCGTGCCGCAAGCCAGGCTGCGCGACGCTCGTACGTCGGTCGAGCGAGGACCGGCCGAGGCTTCTTGCGTTCAATCGAGAACACCCGAAGACCACCGTCCTTTCGGTAGTCGGCGACCACGTTGTCATCGGCATGGAGGTGGTGCTTCACGTCTTCTGCGGCCCTGTCGATGGCGCTGATGCGCCCGCTCACCGTCGAGACTTCGATCGACACCATTCGGGCGCCGACCACGGCCGCCTTCGGTGAGGCGACGTGCACGCCCTGCTTCTTCAGCAATTCGACGATTCGCCGCTTGAGCGTCTCGGCCTCCTTCTGGCCACCCACATCCGTGGCGTCAGCCGGCATGTCCTTCACCACCGGCGTTGCGGATTCTTTCGTCACCTCGCCGGTTTCGGCCGGGCGTGGCCGGTTGGCACTCGACGGTGGGTCATCGCGTCTGGCCAGCACGTCCTTGTACGTCTCCGCGCACGGACCACGAAGGGGGCACGCGGGGCAGAGATCGCTTCTCACCGTCGCCGGCGCCGACTCTGGCGCGTCGATCCATCCGGTCATCGCGCGCAGAAGCGGTAGCAAGCGCGAGTTCACCAGTTCATCGGCCGTGGCCGGTGCCAGGCGGGTCTCGGTCAGCGCAGGGTTGAAGCGCAGAATGACCGGAGCTGCGTCCACATTCTGCTTCGAGAGCAGCGTGCGGTAGAGCGCGACCTGCGCGCGATCGACGTCTTCATTCTCGCTGTCAGTGAGCTTGTACTCGACCACCTCAGCCTGTCCGTTCGACGGCGAGTGGAGCGCGTCGATGCGACCAGCCAGCTTCACGCTGGTCTTCCCGAGGTTGATGATCGACTCGGTGCTCAGTTCGGGGCTCCTGAGAAAGCGCTTCAGCGCCTCCGCCGGTTTGAGGTCTCCCTGGACGCGGCGGGCGAGATAACTCGCGAACGCTCGAAGGGCCTCGGCGAGGTCGTCGACCTCGGCGGGCATCGAAATATAGGCGGGTGTAACCTCAAGCTCGCGAGCGAGCAGTTCGACGCACCACGCCGCAAGCTCCGCCTCGACCTGCGCTTCCGTCGCGCTCGCTTCAAGGCGTGCGAGCCCTGGCGGCGGCGTACCAACGCTCAGGGCGAGCGACTCGACGATGCGGTGGAACGCGGAGCCAAGTGAAGAGGCTCCGAGTGGGAAGGACACCTGGCGACCTCGCGAACGGCCCAGCGCGAACACGCGAGGGCACCGAAGCGCGTTTCGAACCTCCGTCACCGACAGTACGTGCGTCATCGCGCCCCTCCGACCCATTGCACAATCGACCGACCGAACCAGCGGACGTCGCCTCCAAGCGCTCGAAGCTCCGTAAGAACCTCTGCCCGCGTTCGGTCCCTCGTGATGAGCCGCGCCTCACGCACCAGACGGTCGACGGACGCGAGTCTCAAGCGGCGGAGGATTCCCGGAACGCTACCGTCGCCAGCCATGGGAAGCGGTACCTGCGCCGGAGTCTTCGGGGGCGGCGTGATAGCTCCCGCGCTTGAAGCTGCCGAGGCGTCTCGTGGGGTCGTCGTCAGAATCGAGGCGACCGCGGGCCAGCCACGCGGCTCGAGTCGACGCTTCACCCAGTCGTGCACCTCAGACTCCGGAATCGGCTTGCCGTCGCGGCCGCTGAGGTCTTGCGAGCGCGCTGAAGCGAGAAGGCCACTCAGCGCGAGCAGGTCGTTGACCTCATTGGGCGAGAGTTCAACCCATTGCCCGTGACTGCTCTGCTGGAGGAGCGAGAGACCCTCGAGGCACTTCGCCCAACTCGAGGGGAACGGACGGGAGGCCTCGCGTAGCGCAACCACTCGTCGTGATTGTGCGGCGGTCGCGGCCTTCTGCATCGAGGTCGCCGCGGAGCGACCGTTGCCCTGCTGAATGACGTAGAGGTCCGTGCCCCCGCGCTCGTCTCCGAGCCTGAGGTCATGGGGCTGCTTTCCGCTCTTCATCGACAGCGGAGGGGCGCCACTCAACCGCAGCGCCCCGACCAGGCCGCCGAGCACTCGCTCGCGGTCGATGGGCCGGGTCTCATCGGTAGCCTGCTTTGAGACAACCCGGGCCTCAACGAGGGCGGCCTTCCAGAGTTCGTCGAGTCGGGTATCGAGCGCGTCCGTGCTCGGCTCCTCGGCCGGCGGTGCCGCGATTGCGGGAGCATCGCCTCGGGCCAATGCCTCGCGACAGGCCACCATCAGCGTGCGCGGAGTCACTCCAGGGCCTTTGCCCCAGACCTGCCATTCCTTGTCGGACAGCGGCCACGGTGGCGGTTTGCGCTCGCTCGCGGGGAGCGCCCGGGTCCAGGCGTCGATGAGTTCGCTGCGCTGCTGCTCAGTGGGCAGGGAGAGGAGCTGGCGATCGCGCTCGAGCCTCGAACGATGACTGGTCGCCAGGGCCGGGCTGATTCGCTGCTGCCACTCGCCGTCCAGGGCCATCTGCAGAATCACCAGGCCGCGTACCGAGTCGTAGAGCTCGCTGATGAGCGTGGAGTAGGCCGTGATGCGCGAGGTCGTCTCGTCGTCCTGCACGAGGTTCTCGAGCTGGTCGAACATCAGCACCAGCGGCGTGCTCTGTGCGGCGATGATCGCGAGAGTCTTGAGGGCGGGCAGGACGCTGCTGTCGGGCATCGGTTCCTTGAGACCGAGCCGCTCGAGCTGGAGTTGTTCCGGTTCGCGCCCCGAGAGCCAGGTCAGGAGTGCTCGTCGTTGCACGGGACTGGCGGTTGGCACGGTCAACAGCCGCTGCAGCCAGGTCTCATCGATCTCGGGGAAGTGCTTGGCGACGGCGTCGACGGTGTCGCTGATCTGCTGCTCACGAGCGGAGTCCGAAGCGTTGCGGAGCTCATCGAGGTGCGCGGTGGGAAAGCGCGAACCGTGCCCGCGCTGCAACGCCAGGGCAGCACCCACGAGAATGTCGAGCTGCGTCTCGTCGTGGTTGGCTGGCTTGTGCCTCAGCGCGTCGACCGCGGCGGCGAGCACATGACGCGTCGTCGGCTCGGTGCCGACCTCAGGTCGAAGAAGGACGAAGGCCGCGCGCGGACCAGAGCGCCTGCGAAGTCGGGCGAACAGGTGGGTCTTTCCGGCTCCCGCGGGTCCGAGGACCAGCAGGCATTGCGACTTGAGCTTCGTCGGGGCCTGTCGCGCATCACGGCGGACCGTCTCGAGGCCGGTGAGAATGGAGTCCGACACCGAAGCATTGAGGCTCTCGACGTCGGCGACGTCATCGCTCCACGCATCGACGTGCTCACTGTCAAAGGGGTTGCTCATTCGCGTCAGGGCCTCGAGGGTGAAATCAGTCGAACGTAGGAGAGTGGGGCGCCTGTTGGCCCCTTCGGGCAGAGCGCTGCCTCGGCAGGCGTCAACTGACGGACGCCACTGTCGGGTCGG
>CAIWFK010000075.1 GCA_903911905.1 uncultured Myxococcales bacterium | reverse complement strand
GGTGCAGGTGCTGCGCGCGGTCAGCCTGTTCCTCGCGCTCTGCGCCATCGCCGTCACCTTCGACGCCCTGCGCTCGGGCGCGGTGCGGGAGGCCGAGCACGCGGCCCGGGCCCGCACCATGTTCCTGGCCAACATGTCACACGAGCTGCGCACGCCCATGAACGGGGTCATCGGCCTGACCGACCTGTTGCTGACCCAGGCCCACGACGCGGCGACCCGCGAGCAGCTCGAGCTGCTGCGCCGGTCGGGCGAGCAACTGGTGGCGTTGGTCAACGACATCATCGACCTGACCCGGCTCGACAGCGGCAAGGTGTCGGTGGAATCGACCCCCGTCGACCTGCACGCGGTGCTTGCCGACACGGTCACGCTCGCCAGGACCCTGGCGCCGGTCACCGTCGCCATCGACTCGAGCCTGTCGCCCGACGTGCCCCGCGGGCTCATGACCGACCCCGTGCGCCTGCGGCAGGTGCTCACCAACCTGATGGGGAACGCGGTGAAGTTCACCCAGGCCGGCTCGATCGTGTTGCGGGTGGTGAAGGTGGGCGAGCGCTTGCGGCTCTCGGTGTCCGACACGGGGCCCGGCATCACGCCCGAGGTCGCGGCCCGCCTGTTCCAGCCCTTCGAGCAGGGAGACATGTCGTACACCCGCAGGTTCGGCGGCAGTGGCCTGGGCCTGGCCATTTCGCAGCGGCTGGTCACGCTCATGGGCGGCACGGTGGCGCTCGACTCGCAGGAAGGGCGGGGGTCGACCTTCACCATCGACATGCCCTGCGTGCCGTGCGAGCCGCCACCCCGTGGGCGCGGTGGCGAACCGGTCGCGTCGGTGAAGGCTCACGTGTTGCTGGTCGAAGACAACCCCATCAACCGCCACGTCGCCCTGGCCATGCTGCAGAAGTGCGGGTGTACCTCGCAGGTCGCCGAAGACGGCGCGCGCGCAGTCGACCTGGTGCAACAGCACGCCTTCGGCGTGGTGTTGATGGACTGCCACATGCCCACCATGGATGGCTTCGAGGCCACCCGGCGCATTCGCGCCCTGGCCGGCGACGCGCGGTCGACTCCCATCGTGGCGCTGACGGCCTCGGCGCTGCGCGAAGAGCTCGCGCTCTGTCTCGAGGCAGGCATGGACGGGGTGCTGACCAAGCCCATCACGCTCGACGTGCTGCAGCAGACGCTCGCTCGCTACGCGCGCCGTGAAGCGCCCGTGGCGATTGCCACCGGGTGACGGCCCGCGAGCGTGGTACGCCTTGCCTTCACCATGCTCCGTCTCTCGTTCGCAGCGTGCCTGGCGATCTCGGCGTGCGTCACCGCCCCCGCGGTGGTTCCCGCCACGTCTGCAGCCCCCGACGCCGGCCCGGTCGCCGACAAGGTCAGCCCCATGCCCCTGATGCCCTCGACCCGCGTGCAGCTCATTTCCGACGTCGTCGCCGGTCTGACGCTGAAGGACCCGTACCGCTGGCTGGAAGACGCGAAGAGCCCCGAGGTCCAGGAATGGATGCGTGCGCAAGACGCCTTTGCCCGCGAGCGCCTCGGCGCGCAGCCGGGCCGTGAGGCGCTGCTCGAGCGCTTCCGCGCGCTCTATTACGTCGACTCGCTCGGCGCGCCGGTGAAGCGGGGCGGCCGGTACTTCTATTCGCGCACCCACAAGGACAGGGAAAAGGCCGTCGTCTACTGGCGTGCGGGTGCCACCGCCCCCGAGCAGGTGCTGCTCGACCCCAACGCGTGGTCCACCGACAACACCGTGTCGTTGGGGGTGTGGGTGCCCTCGTGGGACGGCCGCAAGGTGATCTTCGCGCAGAAGCCCAACGCCGCCGACGAGGCCACGCTCTTCGTGCTCGACGTCGACACCGGCGTGCGCTCGCCGATCGACGTGCTGCCGGGTGCCCGGTACGCCTCGCCTTCGTGGCTGCCCGATTCGAAGTCGTTCCTCTACGCCTTCCTGCCCGACGACCCGAAGGTGTCGATCGCCGATCGCCCCGGCACCTGTGAGCTCCGCCGGCACGTGCTGGGTGAGCCGCCCTCGAAGGACGAGCTGGTACACGCGCGTACCGGCGACCCGAAGACCTTCCTGGGCGCCAGCGTCTCACGCGACGGCCATTGGTGGTTCGCCTCGGTGATGCGCGGGTGGAACGAGAACGACCTCTACTTCAAGCGACCGGGCAAGGACGCCGACTGGCGCCTGCTCGTCGCCGGAAAGGACGCGAAGTACGAAGTCGACGCCTGGAAGGACCAGTTGTACGTCTTCACCGACGAGGGGGCGCCCAACAAGCGCGTCTTCCGCGTCGACCCCAGCCACCCCGAGCGCAAGGCCTGGCACGAACTGGTGCCCGAAGATCGCTCGGCGGCCCGGGAAAGCCTGACCATCGTGGGCGGGCAGTTGGCCATCAGCTCGCTCAAGAAGGCGGTCAGCGTGGTCGAGCTCTTCACCCTCGAGGGCCGGAAGGTGCGCGAGCTCGACTTGCCTGGCCTCGGCACCGCCTCGAACCTGTATGGCAACGAAGACGATGACGAGGCCTTCTATTCGTTCTCGAGCTTCGTGAGCCCCCCGCAGATCTTCCGTACCAGCGTGAAGACCGGCCACAGCGAGCTGTGGTCGAAGGTCGAGCTGCCGGTCGACTCGGCTCGCTACGAGGTGCGCCAGGTCAGCTACCCCTCGAAGGACGGCACCAGCGTCACCATGTTTCTCGTGGCGGCGAAGGGCGTGGCGCTCGACGGCGCCAACCCCACGCTGCTCTACGGCTATGGCGGCTTCGACGTGTCGATGCGCAGCGCGTGGACCAGCTTCATCTACCCCTGGCTCGAGGCGGGTGGGGTGTACGCGGTGCCCAACCTGCGCGGCGGCGGCGAGTACGGCAAGG
>CAIWFK010000074.1 GCA_903911905.1 uncultured Myxococcales bacterium | reverse complement strand
GGTCAGGGCCATCGACATCGCCGACCACGCAGGCTCGTAGCCAGCAGACGAAATGAAGAACACGGCGCGAGGCACGCCGCTCACTGTAGCATCTTCCCCATGACCAGATTCGTGACCGGCCGCCGGCTGCTGGCCCTGTTGGGCGCCGTGGGGCTGACCGCGTCGGCGACGACGGTGATCGCCGAGACGCTCGAGGACATGGCGGTGCGCGCACCGATCGTGGTGCGGGCCACCGCCCGTCAGTCGCAGGCGGCCTGGAGCGACGACAACCGCCGCATCTGGACCTGGACCGAGCTGGTGGTCACCGAGCGGCTCAAGGGCGTGGTGCCCACCACCCTGCTCGTCAAGCAGCCCGGCGGCGAGGTGGGCAAGGTGGGTCAAGGCGTGGCCGGGGTCGCGTCGTTCACTTTGGGAGAAGACTGCGTGCTCTTCCTCGAGCCCGCGACCGACGAGGCCGGCACCTGGGTGGTGCGCGGACTGGCGGCAGGGAAAATCGGCATGGTCGAGCGGCAGGGTCGACAGGTCGCGGTTCGCGACCTGACCGGCCTCGCCTTCGCGCGGCCCGGCGCGGCCGATCGGGTCCGCCTGCTGCAACCCGAGACCGACCTGGGCCCCCCCGAGCAGGTGCTGGCACGGCTGCGCCGGGCGATCGGCGGTGCCCGATGAAGGCCGTCTGGCTGACGGTGCTGTTGGCCGGCTCGGCGCTGGCCGTGCCCTCGGGCCACAAGTGGTTCTTTCCGCCGTGCACCACCACCTGCCCGTCGACCATGACCTGCGTGAACGGCCGCTGCGTGCCCCAGGTCAGCTTCGCCGAGACGGTCGACAACCAGGGCGGCGCGCTGATCACCGGCGGCGTGACGATGGCGACCTTCCTGCAACGGGCGCCCGAAGACTTCCGAGCGTGGACCACGGCGCGCGTGAGCACCTGCAGCACCTCGTACGACGTGGCGATGGGCGCGAACTTCGCTTCGCCTGCGGGGACGGCCGCGGTGGCCAGCGGCGACGGGCGCAATTCGGTGATCTGGCTGACCGGCACCTCGTGGCGCTACTCGTCGGCGACCCTGGCCCTGACCACCACCAACTTCAACCTGCCCAGCAACGAGATCTTCGACGCCGACATGGAGCTCAACGACAACGTGGGCTGGGACACCACCGGCCAGGTCGCAGGCGCCTACGATCTCGAGAGCGTGTTGACCCACGAGGCCGGCCACTTCCTGGGGCTCGACCATACGCCCGCGGTGTTCGAAGCGGTGATGTACCCCCTGGTGCAGCCGGGCACCCTCAAGCGCAACCTGGCCGCGGCCGACCTCAACGACGTGTGCACGGTGTACCCGGGCGCTCCCGGAGCCCTGGGCACCACCTGCACCAGCTCGGCGTCGTGCACCGCTCCACTGGTCTGCGAGGGCGCCCCCGGAGCGACGACCCTGACCTGCGTGAACGACTGCAGTTCGGCCGGCGCGAGCTGTCCCTCGGGCCTGACCTGCCGCGCGTCGACCAACGGGTTCGCGTGCCTGCCCACGGTCGGCGTGCCTGACCAATGCAAGTTCTGCACGAGCGGCCAGGCCTGCTCGTCGGGCATCTGCCTGTTGTCGCTCTCGGACTCGACCACCTTCTGCTCGCTGACCTGCACCGACTCCTCGCAGTGTGGCCCGGGGTACACCTGTTCGTCGTCGGCCTCGGGCTCGTACTGCCTGCCCAACGCGCGGTGCTCGTCGCAGTGCACGACCGGCTCGGACTGCTCGGTCGACTACACCTGCGACGGCGGCGCGTGCCTTCCGGGCGGTGCCACCGGAAACCGGTGCGAGGTCACCGGCTTCTGCAATTCGTGCAACACCTGCGTGAACACCGGAGGCTCGGTGGCCTTCTGTCGCCAGTGCTGCGGCGCGAGCGCGAGCGGCGGCACGCAATGCACGGCGTGCACGAGCACCACCTGCGGCTCGTCGCTCAGTTGCACCGGGCTGGTCAGCGGTGACAGTGCCTGCCTGGCGCAGACCGGGCCCGGGCTCTGCCAGGCGTGTGGCGCGAACGGCACCTGCGCGCAGGGCTTCACCTGCGTATCCGGGCGGTGTCACGCTGCCTGCAACCCGCAGACGCCTGGAACGTGCTCAGCGTGTCTGAGCCTGAGCGGGGGCGGCGCGTGTGCGTGCCCCGACGAGCAGGCGAACCTGGGCCAACCGTGCGGCACGGTGGCCGGCGGCGTCGCGGCGTGCGTGCAGGGGCTGGCCTGCGTCGGGTCGCCGCAGACGGTGTGCCGCGCGCTGTGCACCCTGAGCCAGCCCGACTCGTGCCCGATCGGTGAAGCCTGCCAACTGGTGAGCGGGCAGGCGGTGTGCGTGCCGGGAGCCGCTGGCAACGCGTGCACCACCTGCACCAACGCGGGCACCTGCAACGCCGGCCTGACCTGTTTTCTGGGGCGCTGCTACGCCGGCTGCAACGTCAACGTGGCCGGCACCTGCGCGGGCTGCGTGCAGACCGACGTCAGCGGCGTGGGCATCTGCGGGTGCACCGATCAACTCTCGAACGTGAATGGCACCTGCGGCACCTCGCCGACCGTCAAGGTCTGCCCTTCGGGCAGTCGCTGCCTCGACGGAAGCTGCCGCGAACAATGCGACCCGCAGAACCCCACCAACTGCGTGGGCAGCACCACCTGCCAACCGCTGGGCGCGGTGAACTTCTGTCAGGACGTGACGGTGTCGACCGGTGGAGGCGGGGGCCGTTCGACCGGTGGCGGCAGCTCGCAACAGGGAGGCGGCGGAGCCACGGGCGGGGGTGACGGGACCGGCGGCGGCAGCGTGAATTCCGCCGGCTGCGGCTGCTCGACGGTGGACTCCGGCTGGCTCTTCGCGCTGCTCGGGGCGGTGACGATCGGCCGGCGGCGCAGAACCGCGTCAGCGCCGTGACCTGCGATCAGAGCGAGTCGTCGGCCGCCGGGGCTGCGGGCGCCTTCGCACGATTGGGCGACTTCACGTCTTCGCCAGCAGGAGGCGGGGTGGCGCGCGCCGGTTGCCCCAAGGTCAGGTCGGCCGCCACCTGCTGCGCGACGGCGGTGACGATGTTCTTGAGTCGCTCGGCGAAGAGGTTGGCGTTGCGCGCGACGGCGAAGGGGTCGAGCCCCTCGAGCCCGGCCGTCAGTTCGTCCGAGAAGAACTTGCGGTGGTACAGCTCACTGCCGTCGATGCGGAACATGCGCGCGGTGCCGACCAGGTAGAGCCCGGCGCGGCCCTTGTCGGCGTGCATGCCGTAGTCCTCGATGACGATCTCGACCACCGTGTCGACGCCCAGCTCGAGCAGGCGGTGGTAGTCGGGGGGCGGCGCGGGCACTTCGTGCACGAGGAAGCTCTCGAGGGCGCGCGCCACGTCGGCGGGGTTCACCGAACCCGCCCAGGGGTGCGAGCGCGGCAACAGGTCGAGCAACTGCGAGCGCAGGGTGTCGGCCAGTTCGAAGCGGGTCAGGGTGTGGGCGGTGAGCTTGCGGGCGCCGTCCTTGTCCTTCTCGAAGGTGCCGTTGGTGATGGCCGACACGAGCCGGCGATCGGCTTCGGCGTCTTCGATCTTCTTGGGCGCCAGTTGGGGCTTCCAGGCCACGTCGTCACGGAACACCGTGGCGTGCGGCCCGGCTTCGTCGGCGACACGAACCACGATGGCCACCGCCTTGACGTCGTCGAGCGCCGAGGGCGAGAGCGGCGCATGGGCACAGGCTGCGGCAAGCAACGCACAGCAGATCGTCGTGGAGCGCATGGTCGGTCAGGTGACTTACTCCAGAAAGACGCGCGCGAGGACGAGTGCTGCTGGCGATGGGAACGGGCTGGACCCTCGAGATCGTTTCCGCTACGACCGCCCCACTTTTTCCAGCCTTTCTCTGGCGCCGTTTTCCTCTTGGGGGAGCTTCAAGTGAACCGCATTCGCATCGTCGTCGCCTTGTCGGCCCTGTCGCTGGTCGCCTGCCCCGAAAAGAAGACCGAGCCGGTGAAGGCTACCGCCCTCGAGGTGAAGGACGCGGGCAAGCCGACGCCGCCCCCTCCCCCGCCCGTCGCCCTGGCGCGCGCGGACAAGGAATGCGCCGCCCCCATCGACCCGGGTCCGGCCAGCGAACTGAAGTTCGGTGAGCGCGTGGGCAAGGTGGACGGCGCGCGGCTGATCTTCGCCGACAAGGACGCCGACGGCGCGCTGGTGCTGGGCGTGCTCGGGCCGATCAACGAAGACTCGGGCGAGAACCTGGTCGCCCTGAAGAAGTACGTGAAGTTCTTCGGCGACGAGAAGGTCGACGCGATCGTCGTCACCGGCGACGTGGGCGAGAAGGCCTCGGGCATCACCCGCGTGCTCAAGGAACTGGGCCCGACGAAGGTGCCGGTGCTGGTGGTGATCGGCAACGGCGAGTGCCGGGCCGACTTCACCGACGGCGTGGCGGCGGCGGCGGCGGGCTTCCCCAACATCGTCAACCTGACCCAGATTCGCGAGGTGCAGTTCCCCGAGTTGACGCTGCTCTCGCTGCCCGGCTACCACGACGGCGAGTACCTCAAGTGCAAGACCGGCTGCCTGTACCTGCCCTCGACGGTCGAGGAAGTGGTGCGCGAAGCGAAGTCGGCCACGACGCCGGTGGCGCTGATCGCCCATGGCCCACCGCACGGCAACGGCAACCAGGCGCTCGACTTCGCCAACGCGGGCGGCAACGTGGGTGACGAGGCCATCGCCAAGGCCATCACCGAAGGGAAGATCGCCTTCGGCTTCTTCTCGAACATCAAGGAAGCGGGCGCCCGGGCGGTCAAGGAGCCCGCGGGCACCACGCTGGTCAAGGAAGGCGAGGCCTCGGCCACGCTGTACTTGAACCCCGGCCCCGCCGACAGCACGGTGGGTTGGGACATGAACGACGGCACCAAGGCCATCGGTCTGGCGGCCACCTTCACCCTCAAGGACGGCCAGGGCACCTGGAAGAGCCTGCGCCTCAAGCCGCCCACCGCCGCCGAGAAGGCCGAAGCGAAGAAGCTGGCCCCTTCCGCCGCCGACGAGAAGTGAGTCGCATCATCTGCTGCGGGTGAAACTTTCCTCTCGCAGCGCCCGCTGGTACCTTGGAGCCAGGTGGCTCCCTCTGCTCTGACAGGACGACGGCGACGACTCGGCGAGCTGCTGGTCGAATCGGCGTTGATTTCGGAAGACCAGCTCAAGGCCGCCCTGCTCGAGCAGAAGAAGTGGGGCGGGCGCCTGGGCAAGACCCTGGTCGAGATGGGGTTCGTCACCGAGTCGTCGATGGTGGCGATGCTGGCCAGCCAGCTCCAGTTGCGCTCGGTGGACCTCGACGCGGCGAAGCTGAATGCGCGCGTGACCGACCACCTGCGGCTCGATCTGGCCGAGCGCTACGGCGTCTTCCCGCTGGGCGTCGACGGCCACACGCTGTACCTGGCGACGTCTGACCCGACCAACCTCGAGCAGATTCAGGAGCTCGAGTTCGCCACCAACAAGAAGGTGCAGGTGGCGGTGGCGACGGCGTCGTCGATCGACCGCTCGATTCGCAAGTACTACTTCGGTGAAGCCAGCGAATCGATGCAGACCATTCACCCCCGCAACCTGGGCGTGGCGGTCTACGAGCTCGACGAGCGACCGCCGCCGGCCGCAGGTCAGGCCCCCTCGGCACCGCGGCCGCAGGCCGTGCCGCCGCCGCCTCCCCCGCCTTCGCAGCCGACCGCCGCACCGGGCCCCACCGCGCAGGTCGAGCTGGCGCTGCGCAACGAGATCGCCGTGCTCAAGGAGCAGGTCGACGCGCTCGAGACGATTTCGGCCTCACAGGTCAAGGCGCTGCGCGGGCTGCTCGAGATTCTGATCGAATCGGGGCTGGTGACGCGCGATGAATACGTCGAGCGGCTGCACGCCCGCGACGACGAGCGCTGACGGCCGCTGGCCCCTTCGACCTCACACCATCTCGAGACGGGCGGCGTTGGCGCGCTTGCGCTCGTCGGTCAGCTCGGAGATGTGCTCGAGAATCTGCGGGTGGCTCAAGATCAACCGATCGAAGTCTTCGCGCGGCAGCCGCAGCAGTGAGGTGTGGCGGGTCGAGGCCACGGTGGCGCCGGCCGGCGCGTGGGTGAGCAGCGACATTTCGCCGAAGATTTCGCCTTCGCGGAGCGCGGCGACGCGGGCCCCCTTCACCTTCACCTCGACCTCACCCGAGAGCACCACGTACAGCCCGTCGCTGTGGCCACCTTCCTTGATGAGCACCTCGCCTGAGCGCACCTCGCGCGCGCGGAACTTCTGAATGAGGTCGCGACGGTCCGACTTGCTGAAGGGCCGGAAGATGGCGGCCGAGGCCATGAGGTTCGAGAGCAGGCGCTGGCGGCAGAACTTGCGAAGGGCCTGGGCGATGGTCGGGTACTTCGCCGAGAGGTCCTTGAGCAGCGCGGCCGAGATCTCGAGCAACTGGGTGTCGTCGGCGGCGGCCTCCACCGAGGCGCTGCGCAGGGCGTCGGACAGCAGCGCCATTTCACCGAAGAAGGCGCCTTCCTCGAGCGTGGCGAGGTCACGGCGCTGGCCATCGTCGGTGCGGAAGACGCGCACCAGACCGGCGCAGATCACGAAGAACGAATCGCCTCGGCTGCCCTGTTCGATGATCGCTCCGCGCTCGTCGAACCGGCGCAGCGGGCACTGCTCGAACAAGGCGATGAAGGCGTCGGCCGGCAGGTCCGAGAACAGGGGAATTCGCGGGAGCGCGCCAGGCTCGACCTTCGAGTCGTCGGGCACGTCCATGGGCTCTTCGACCAGGGCCGAGGCCGACGAGAGGAACGGGGCCGGCGCGCGGGCTGCGGCGGCTTCGACGGCGTGGAGCAACGAATCGCCATCGAGATCGAGCTCGGTGAAGCCCGAGGCAGCCGACTGGGTGAAGCTCTGGAGGCTGCGCTCGAGATCCGACATGGGCGCTTCGGCGCGGGCCGGCGGCGCGGTGAAGGCGGCCGGCAGGCGAATGCGCGAAGCGCTCGATTGGAACGGCGGCGGCGCGGCAGCGACGGGCGCGGCCGGTGCGGGCGGAGCGAGCCCGGCGACCGGCTCTGGCGTCGGCTGAGACTTGCGGGGCCGCAGGCCCGGCGGAAGTGCGGCGTCGGCGGGCGGAGGCGGCGGTGCGGCCACGGGTTCGGGCGCGACCACCGGTTCGGGTTCAGCGACCAGTTCGGCCTCTTCGACGGGCTCGAGCTCGAGGGCCGGGAGCGGCACCGCGGCGACGGGTTCGGGCGCCGGCGCATCGTCGACGATGACGGCCAGGGGCAACGACGGCGGCGGCGCGGGCACGTCGAGTTCGAACGACACCCCGCCCACGGGCAGCGGCGGCTCGATGGGGGCAAGCGGCGGAGGCGGCGCGAGGGCCGCGACGGGAGCCGGCGGCGCGACGACCACGGCCGCGGGCTCGGGGGTCAGCTTGCCGGCGACCACCGGGGGCGCCGAGGGGCGCAGCGGCGGCAAGATGGCCGCCAGCTCGAACGGCAGCCCTGTGTTGTCGGGCTCGTTGAGCGGCTGACCTTCGATGGGAATCTCGACCTCACCGGTGGTGGAGGCGGGGGTGAGCTCGATTTCGATCGACTGCTCGGCGAGCTCGGGCTTCGGCGCGGCCGCGGGCTCGAGTTCGATCTCGATGGCGTCGGCGCGGCTGGTCGGGCTGGGGCCAGTCGCGGCCGCGATTCCGCCCACCGACGAGCGCCCGGTCTCGATGGTCAGCTCGACCTCGGGCAGGTCGATGGCGTCGGCCCGGTTCATGGGCGAAGGGACCTGGGTCTGCTGCGACGCCTGGGGACGGCGCTTGCCGGGGGTCGGTGCCTCGAGATCGATGGCATCGGCGCGGTTGCCGAAGCCCTGGGCCATGCCGGGGGCCTCGTTGGCGCGCGAGACGCTCTCGGCGGTCAGGGGGGCGGGCGGGGCCGAGGCCGGGGGTGCCGCCGCGGGGTGATCGAGGCCGGGGGTGCGCGGCTTGGGCGGCGCCGACGACTTCCGGGCGTAGAGGTCGGCGAGCATCTTCTGCACGCCGTTGTGGGCGGGGTCGAGCTCGAGCACCAGCTTGCTGGCGGCGATGGCGCGGGGCAGGAACCCATCGCGCGCGAAGCCTTCGGCAGCCCAGGCATAGGCGGCGACGGCCTTGTCCTTCTTGCCAGCCTTGGCCCAGGCGTCGCCCAGACGCAGGCGGCTCTGCAGGTCTTTCTGGTCGACCTTGCAGTACTCCTCGTAGGCCTCGGCGGCCTTGGCGAACTTGCCTTTCGAGAAGAGCTGGGTCGCCTTGTCCTTGAGCTCGCGAACGTCCATGCGTCAGGGCTTTCCTTGAGGAGCCAGGCGCTTGAGCGCCGCGCTTGCAGTCTCTCTGACCCGGAGGTCGTAGTCGCCTTTCAGGGCGTCGATGGCCTCGAGGTGGGCGCTCGCGCCCAGGGCGGCCAGGGCTTCGGCGGCGGCGGCGCGGACCTCGGCCGAATCGCTGTAGAGGTCCTTGGAGACCACGTCGGCGGCCCGCGGGTCCTTCATGCGGCCCAGGGCGATGAGCACTTCACGGCGCGCGACGGCGGTGGGGTCGGCGAGCAGGGTCATCATGACCGGCACCGCGTCGGTGGCCTTCATGTCGGCCAGCAGCAACGCCGCCTGCCCTGCCTCGCCGCCGCCTTCCTTGACGATGGCGATCAGCGGTGCCGCCTGGGCAACCGGGGGCGTCGAGCCGTGGAGCGCTTCGAGCAGACGCGAATGGTCGCCCGAGATGCTGCCGATGGCCTCGAGCACCGCGCCCTGGCCCGTGGCGCCCGACTCGACCAGGGCGATGGCTGCCGCGGACTGCACCGAGCGTTCAGCCTCGAAGAGCGCCGGCTTCACGTCTTCTCCGAGGAAGGCCAGGCCGGCCCAGGCGTTGGCGCGCAGGGCGGGGCTGGACTCGCGGGTGAAGGGTTCGATCTTGTCCTTCGCGCCGTCGACCTTGAGCTTGCCCAGGGCGCGCACCAGCGAGGTCAGCACCTTGAGCTGCTCTTCGCTGGCGTCGTCGATCAGCTCACGGGGCGGCATCGACTGCAGCGCCGAGCGGCCCTGTTCCTTGCGCCGCTCCTGGTCGAGCGAGGCGATCTTCTTGAGCAGGTCGCTGGTCTTCAGCCGCACCGAGGCCGACGGGTCGTCGCTGGGAGGCGCCACGTCGGGGTCGAAGCCACGCGCATAGACGGTGGGAAGCGCCTGGGGCACCCAGTCGGCGCGCAACGGATCGAGCGCCTTGAGCTCGGCGTCGAAGGCCTTGAGCAGCGCTGCGTTGGCCGCCGGGTCGCCCAGCTCGGCCAGGGCGTCGACCGCCAGCTTGCGCACCTGCGCATCGCTCGAGCTGAGTGACGGGGTGACCTTCGCCGCGGCGTCCTTGAGCGTGGGGCCCAGCACGGCGATGGCGAGCAGCGCGCTGGCGGCGGTGGCGGGGTTCTTGAGCTTCTCGAAGATGGGGTCGGCGGGGCAGCCCTGGCGGCGGCGCAGCTCGCGACCGGCGGCCATGACGTCACCGTCGGCGCCGGTGAGCAACAGGTCGCACAGGGCCTTGTCGGTCTCGGGGCTGGCGGGCAGCGCGATGATGGCGGCGAGGGCCGACGGGCTGGTGGGGCTCTTTTCCTGGGCGACGGCGACCAGCTTGGGCAGCGCCGAGACTTCCTTCAGGTGGGCCAGGGCCTCGCAGGCGGCCTCGCGCAGCTCGGGGAAATTCTCGTCGAGCAGCGCGGTGAGCGCAGGAATGGCGCGGGCGTCACCAGCGTGGCCCAGGCCTCGGGCGGCACCGGCGGCGAGCACGATCTGGTTGTCCTTGAGCAGGGGCACGAGGCGGTTGACGGCATCGGGGCGACCCGAGCGGCCGAGCTCTTCGGCGGCGCCCACGCGTTCGGGCAAGGCGCCCTCGGTGAGCGTCTTGAGGTTGCGTTCCCAGATCGACGCGGCCTCGGCCGCGACGACGCTGGCCATGGCGCCGGGCACGTTGATGTCCTTGAGCGCCTTGACGATGGCGATGCGGGTCGATCGGCCGCGCCGCGAATACTGGAGCTGCAGGTAGCCGCGAGCCTTCTCGGTCTTCAGGGTGGCCAGCGAACCGGCGGCCGCCAACTGCACGCCTTCGTCGGGGTCACCGAGCGATTCGTTGAGCAGGTCGATGACCAGCGGGTCCTGGCTCTTGCCGAGCGCGTGAATGGCCTCGGCGCGCACGATGGCCACCGGGTCGCGGGCGGCCTGGGTGAACAGGCCCACGTCGTCGGCGGCGAAGCGTTCGCCCAGCTTCTTGACCGCCAGCGCGCGCACTTCAGGTCGCGGGCTCTGCAGGTCGGCGATCAGCTTGTCCCGGCCGCCGGAACAGCCGGCCAGGAGCAGAACGAGCATCGAGGCGAGTGCGACGCGCATGGGTCCCCCATCTACCACGAACGACGGGGCTTCCCCTTCCCGGCTGCACCGCGGGGCTTGCCTGCCGGCCGACCCGCCGGGCGTTCGGAGGCACGGAACGGCGCGCGGGTCTTGGAGCCCTTGAAGGGCCGGCGCTCGCCGTCGGGGCTGGCCCGATCACCGAACGACTTGCGCTCGCCGCCGCGGTCTTCGCGCTTGCCGAAGGGCTTGCGATCGTCTCCGCCACGAGCGCGATCGCCGAAGGCCGGCTTGCGGTCGCCCGAGAAGGACTTGCGCTCGCCGTCGCGGCCGCCGAACGACGGCTTGCGATCACCGAAGCCGGGCTTGCGATCACCGAAGCCGGGCTTGCGATCACCGAAGCCGGGCTTGCGATCACCGAAGCCGGGCT
>CAIWFK010000073.1 GCA_903911905.1 uncultured Myxococcales bacterium | reverse complement strand
CTCGATGGTGCCCTCGTCGGCGAGGGGCCCCGTCACCAGTGCCAGGTACTCTTTTTCGACCTCGCGATCGCCGCTGAAGGCCTTGCGCATCGCCTCCCACGCCGGCCGGGTGCGTGCCGACAGCAGCACGCCCGAGGTCTCGACGTCGAGCCGATGACAGAGCCCGGCTTCACGCTTGTCGTCGCCCACGCTCGCCATCTCGGGGAAACGCGCCAGGAGCGCGTTGGCGATGGTGCCCAGCTCGCCCGGCTCGAGCGGCTGCGACGCGACGCCCGCCGGCTTGTCGACGAAGACCACCACCTCGTCTTCGTGCAGCACCTTCAGGTCGAAGCCCGTGTCGGCCACCGCGTCGGTCGGCGAGTCGTCGTACTCGACCTCCACCGTCTGGCCCGCGGTCAGCTCGTCGCCCTTCTTCACCTTGCGGCCGTTGACCCGCACCGCCTGCTCGTCGAACAGCGCCTTCAACTTCGAGCGCGAGATCGCCAGCTTCGACCCCACGAAGCGATCGACCCGCGCGCCGGCGTCGCCCACGTCCACCTGCAGTACGTGCTTCATTCGATCAACGCCTCGTAGACCTCTTCCGCGGTCTGGAACCGATCGTCCGGTTCCTTGCGAATCAGCCGGTGGGCCACCCTCGAGAGCACGCGATCGCCGCGGTTGTTCACGCTCTGGAGCTGCGGCGCTTCGGTCTCGAGCACCTTCTGCCACAGCTCGTACGGCGTCTTGGCCTCGAAGGGCGGCCGCCCCGAGAGCAGCTCGTACAGAATCACGCCCAACGAATAGAGATCGGTCCGGGTGTCGAGCTTCTCGCCCAGAATCTGTTCGGGTGCCATGTAGCGGAAGGTGCCCACCAGCCGACCGTCGGCCGTCACCGCCCCGTCGTCCGAGATGTACTTGGCCAGGCCAAAGTCCATCAGCCGCACGATGCGATCCTCGTCGACCATCACGTTGGTCGGCTTCAGGTCACGGTGAATCAGCCCGTACCCGTGAATGTAGGCCAGCGCCTCGCACAACTGGAGCATCGCGTCCTTCAGCCGACCCACGCGCTCGGGCCGGTTGAGCGTTTCCAGCTCGGCCGCCGACGGCTTGAGCCCGATGACCCGATCGGCGCCCGGGGCGTCGAAGGGCAGAATCAACTCGCCCGAGAGGCTGGTGTTGTTGGTGTCGGGCTCGTCCACGAAGTCGGCCAGCGCGCGCACCGACCCCGGCCCCGTTTCCCATTCGTCGCCCCCCGAATATTCCTCACTCGGAGCTTCTTCCCCGAAGGTCGACAGGCCGAAAGGGCTGGGGCCTTCATCTTCTTCGTCGGCCTCGTCCAACTCGTCGGGCACGATGTTCTCGAGCGACCCACCCAGCCGCCGCTGAGCGTCGATGGCCCGCAGCAGCCCGTGGTCGCTGGCCAGCACCTCGTCGGACAACGAGAGGTAATTTCGCAGCGTCAGCCCGTCGATCAGCTCCATCGCCAGGTACGGGTACCCCTGGAAGACGCCGGTGTCGTAGACCTTCACCACGTTCGGGTGCGAGAGCCCCTGCAGCGTCTCGAATTCCCGCGCCAGCCGCCGCGCCGCCTTGGGGTCGAGTGCCGGCCCCGTCGACAACAGCTTCAACGCAGCGACCTCGCCCGTGCGGCGATCGATGCTGCGATACACGGTGCCCACGCCGCCGCTGCCCAGGGTCTCGAGCACGCGGTAGGGGCCAATCACCTTCGGAGCCATTGCCGGGGCGGACACTAGCCCAAACCACCCACTCGTCGCGTCTGCCCGTTGATTCGCACGGTTCGACCACTCACCCTGACACGCCCGTCAGGGTGGCCCGACCCGCCCATCATCTTGCTGCCCGGGTAGTTCCCTCTCGACGCGGCGCGCCTATCGGGTAGGGTGCCCGCCGCGAAGTTGGAGTCATGCCCTTCATGGAATCGCTCGTAGACCTCGAGAGCCGGGTGAAGTCGCGGCCGCTGCCGCAGCACATCGGCATCATCATGGACGGCAATGGTCGCTGGGCCGAGTCGCGCAAGCTGCCCCGCCTCGAAGGCCACCGCGAAGGCAGCACCTCGGTGCAGGAAGTCACCCGCAGCGCCCGCCGCCTCGGGCTCAAGGCCCTGACCCTGTACGCCTTCTCGGCCCAGAACTGGTCGCGCCCGGCCGACGAGGTCGCCGGCCTGATGGACCTGCTGCGCGAATACCTTCTCAAGGAGCGCACCGAGATCCTCGAGAACGACATCAAGCTCAACGCCATCGGCGAGCTCGAGAAGCTGCCCCGCTACGTGCGCGAACCCCTCGACGCCCTGCGCGAAGAGAGCGCCTCGAACCGCTCGATGGTGCTCACGCTCGCGCTCTCGTACGGCGGCCGCGAAGAGCTGGTGGCCATGGCCCGCCGCATCGCCGAAGAGGTGCGCGCCGGCAACCTCGAGCCCCAGGCCGTCAGCGAAGCCCTGGTCGACGCCACCCTGTGGACCGCCGGCCTGCCTCCCGTCGACCTGGTGGTGCGCACCTCGGGCGAGCGTCGCCTGTCGAACTTCCTGTTGTGGCAGAGCGCCTACGCCGAGCTCTACTTCACCGAGACCCTCTGGCCCGACTTCCGCGCGCAGCAACTGTGTGAAGCGGTCGGTGCCTTCCAGCAGCGCGAACGACGCTTCGGGCTCACCCAGGCGCAGGTCACGCCCATTCGCCTGGCCGGCACGTGACCGAGAAGAACAAGAACCTCATCGTGCGGCTGGTCTCGGCGCTGGCCCTGCTGCCGATCGTGCTGACGGGCATCGCCTGGGGCGGCTGGTGGGCCGGCGTGGTCCTCGGCTTCGCCGCCGCCGCCTGCGCGTGGGAATACCAGCAGATCGTCTTCAAAGAGACCTCCGCCCTGACCTGGTTCGTGGTCGCCTGCTCGGCCCTGCTGCCCTTCCTGCCGATCGCGCTGCCCAAAGACAGCGCCGCCGGGGTCATCGCCGTCACCGGCGTGGTCGTCTTCACGGGGTGGATCTGGCACCTGCTGCGTGGCCCCATCGCCGAAGCCCCGACCCGCACCGCCCACGTGCTGATGGCCTTCTTCTACGGCGCGGGCGGCATGACCGCGCTCTCGCAGTTGCGCAACGCTCCCGACGGCGGCTGGTGGGTGGTCGCGGCCCTGGTCATCACCTGGGGCAACGACACCTCGGCCTATTTCGCGGGCCGCTTCCTGGGGCGCCACAAGCTCTACCCCGAGGTCAGCCCCAACAAGACCTGGGAAGGCTTCTTCGGCGGCTTCGCCGGCGCCATCGGCTTCCTCTTCGTGCAGAAGGTCTTCTTCTTCTCCGGGCTCACCGTGGCCGACTGCCTGGTGCTCGGCTCGTTGGGCAGCCTGTTGGGGCCGGCGGGCGACCTGTGCGAGTCGATGCTCAAGCGCGCCTACGGGGTGAAGGACTCGGGCAAGATCATTCCCGGGCACGGCGGAATGCTCGATCGCATCGACGCGTTGATCTTCAACGCCCCCATGGTGCTCCTGTACGTGACCTTCGGCCGCGGCCTGCTCTTCGGCTCGACCTGACGTGAAACCGGGCGCGGACCCGGTTAACGTCGCCTTCTCCATGGGCGCTCTTCAGGACACGACGTACTTCCTCATCTTCCTGGGCGTCCTCGTCACCGTGCACGAGTCGGGGCACTTCTTCGCCGCCAAGTGGGCGGGCGTGAAGGTGCTCAAGTTCTCCATCGGCTTCGGGCCCAAGCTCTTCAGCGTGGTGCGGGGCGAGACCGAGTACCAGGTCGCCGCGCTGCCCCTGGGCGGCTTCGTGCAGATGGCCGGCATGTACGAGGGCGAAGACCTCGACGAGGCCGACCAGAAGCGCTCGTTCCTGGCCGCCCCCTGGTGGAAGCGCATGATCATCTTGTCGGCGGGCCCCGCCTTCAACCTGATCTTCCCCATCATCGCGTACTTCGTCGCGCTCTCGGGCGATCACACCATCATCTCGGCCCGGGTCGGCGCGGTCGAACCCAATTCCCCCGCCGCCATCGCCGGCGTGCTGCCCGGAGACGTCATCACCTCGGTCGACGGCAAGCCGGTGCGGGCCTTCGACGAAATCAGCCCCGCGCTCACCAACATCTACGAGCGCGTGGTGCCGGTGACCGTCAAGCGCGACGGGAAGGACGTGACCCTGCAGATCACCCCCAAGAAGGTGGTCGAGAACAACCAGGTCGAGAAGATCACCAAGGGCCTGCTGGGCGTCTCGCCCATCGCCCGCCCCGCCATCATCGGGGTGCCGCCCGATTCGTTCGCGCTCGAGAAGGGGCTCAAGACCTTCGACCGCATCCTGTCGATCAACGGGGTGGTGGTCAAAGACGAGCTGCAACTGGGCCGGGTCATCGACGCCGCGCAGAACCCGCTCTCGGTGGTGGTGGTGCGCAGCCGCGTGGTGCCGGTCGGTGGGTTCGACCTCGTCGCTCCCGACGTGGTGACCCTCACCCTCGACAAGCAGGAAGGGAAGGGCCTCGCGGCGCTCGGCGTCGAGTCGGCCGATCTCTACGTGTGGGCGGTCTTCCCCGATTCTCCGGCCATAAAGGCGGGGCTGACCCAGGGCGATCGCCTGGTCTCGTTCAGCGGCGATCAGTTGCTCAGTTGGTATTCGGTGCGCACCCACCTCAAGGCGGCCGAGCACGCGCCCTTCGAGCTGACCTGGCGCTCGGGCACCGAGCTCAAGCACCAGACCATGAGCCAGGCCGGTGAGGAGGCGCTCGACGAACTGAAGAACAAGTCCGAGGTGTTCGAGCTGGGCGTGCGGCCGCGCCTGGGCTTCGAGACCTTCGTGGGCGGCGAGGTGCTGGCCGCCGGCCCCGACTACGAGAAGCTCAACATCCACACCGGGCCGGCCGAGGCGCTGGCGGCGTCCTTCCGCGCGGTGCCCGACGCCATTCGCACCATCTCGATCATCATGGGCAAGCTCTTCACCCGCGAGATCTCGCTCGACAACGTCGGCGGCCCCATTCTGCTCTTCCAGGTGGCCTCGAAGAGCGCCGAGCTGGGCTTCGACGTCTTCCTGGTGCGCATGGCGATGATCTCGGTGAACCTGGGCCTGGTGAACCTGCTGCCCATTCCCATTCTCGACGGCTTCGGCCTGCTGGCGGCGGGGTGGGAAGGCATTCGCCGCCGGCCCATTCCCCCCCGCTCGCGCGAGGTCGCCAACCTCATCGGCTTCGCCATGCTGGCCATGCTGGTGGTGCGGGTCTTCTACAACGACATCAGCCGCCTGCTGCGCTGAGGGCAGGGGTGGAGTAAGCGCCCTGACACGCCCGATG
>CAIWFK010000072.1 GCA_903911905.1 uncultured Myxococcales bacterium | reverse complement strand
GCGGCCGCGGCCGCTTCGAGCACCTCGGACGCCCTGGCGGCCTGCCCGAGGTCGACCTGCAGCTCGGCGACCCGCACGTCGATCTTCTTCTGCAGCCAGGCCGGGGCCGACTTGCGAGCCCGGCCCAGGCTGACGATGGCCTTCGCGCGCTGGCCGACCCACGACTGCGCTTCGCCCAGGTACCAGCCGTGAAAGGCCTCGAGCCCCTTCGGGGCCTTGTGCCCGCTGAGGAGCGTCACGGCCTGCTCGGCCTCGCCGTCGCTGAGCACCAGCACGGCGGTCAGCAACGCCAGGCGATCGCGCTGTTGGCAGTGGGGCGGCGTGCAGGCGGCGAGCTCCTGGCTCGCCATGGTGGCGACCTTCGGTTGGTGCACCCGGACCGCCTCGATCAGCGCGGAAGATTGGCCCCAGGCGGCGCCGTGAAGCACGAGTGAGACGAAAAGCAGGGGACCCCGGTTTGACATCCGTCGCTCGTTGGCAATAGAGACGGCTCAATCCCTTCAGTTTCACGAAGGGCAGCATTCTTCAAACGTAGTGAATCCCATAAGGATTCCGGGACCTGTCGGTGCTGACCCATTGCGTCAGCGGCGATGAATCAAGTAGCAGTCCCGACGGTTGGACGGAGCGAAAAACCTCGCTCCGCTGTTGGGGGGATTCACCAGAATTTCCGGGAGGCGAAAAACCACATGAAGCCGTGTCCCACTGAACTTCCTCAGTCCATCAATCCGGAAGCCGGCCCCAAGCGTCTGGGCGTCGAGCATCACCGGAACCTCGACTGCGCGCACTACGACAACTGTCTCGATGAGGCCGTGCGTCGTGGGTGGCAGTCCTTCACCTGCATCAAGTGCCCGCTCTACGCGCTGCCGTCGGCGCAGCAGGCTGGCATCGAGTCGTTCGCGACTCAGCGTCGACTGGTCTGACGTTCGATTTTCGGTTCGACGAAGGAAACGCCTCCCCCGAAAGGGCGGAGGCGTTTTGCTGGGCGCGCCTCAGAGCTTCTTGAGCGTCACCACGCCGCGGCGAATCAGGTCCTTCATCGTCTCTTCGATGTCGAGCGGCGAGAGCTCGAGCCGGGAAATGATGTCGCGCGGAGCCATGTTCTCTTCGCAGATCAGCCGGGCGCACTCGAGCCATTCGCGCGGCCCGACCTGGCGGTACACGTCGTAGAGTGCCTTGTTGACCTCGACCTGGGTGGCCTGGACCATCATCGACTCGCGCAGGCGCCGCTCGTTGTCGTTGAGCGTGGTGGCCGCGCGTTCGATGAGCACGTCGGTGGCGAGGAAGAGGTTGCGGGCCGCAGTGCTGGGCTGGCGCGAGAATTCGCCCTCGGCGGCGCGGGTGCCGATGAAGGCGTTGAAGGCGCGCTCGCCCTCGGCGGTGTACTTGCCGGCCACGGCCGACGCGTGCACGCAGGCACCGTCGACGAAGACCAGGGTGTAGCTGGCCCAGCCGTCGCGCGCGGTGATGGTGCCGCTGACCCGATCGATCGCCAGTTGGTGCAGCAGCCACTGCGGGCCGATCGCGTGAATCTGCATCGCGATGGGCTCGGGGTTGTTCATGGCCAGCAGGGCCTGAACGAGGCTGCGGGGCTCGAGCAGCTTGCGGGCCTGGGCCACCAGGGCGTCGAGCCGCACGCCCTTCGAGACGTAGGCCTGGGCACCGGCGTCGAGCGCGCGCAGCGACTCGCGGTAGTCGTCGTGCGCCGAGATGAAGGCGATGGGCAGCTCGCGGGTGCGGTAATCGTCGCGCAGCAGGCGCAGCATGCCCCAGCCGTCGAGGTGGGGCATGTTGAGGTCGGCGAAGACCAGGTCGAAGGGCTTCTGCAGTGCGAGCTCGGCGCCGGCCTGCCCGTCTCGGGCCACGGTGACCTCGAAGCCGTGCTTGCCGAAGAGCGCGCTGAACATGCGCAGAATGGCTTCGTCGTCGTCGACCAGCAGCAACTGAATCTTGCCGGTGGGCGCCGAGGTCGCCGCCGGTGGCGTCGCGGCTCTGGCCGGCTGCACCTCGAAGGCCAGGGGCTCGTCACCAGACGGAGGGAGCGGGGTGCCGGTGATCTCGGCGATCTCGGTTTCGCCCGTCACCACGTCACCGACCTCGATCACCACGCCCGCGCCGTCGCCCTGGCGGCCGGCGACCTCGGCGAAGGTCCACGGCACGGTCGGAAGCTGGGCCATGGCGCGCAGGGCGTCGACGTTGGTGGCGCCCAGGAAGCGGGCGCGCTCGAGCCTGCCGTGCACGAACGACGCGCGGCCCTCGTTGGGCGTGCGCGGAGAGATGACCAGCACGCCCGAGCGGCGGGTGCGGCGCACGTGCTCCATCAGCGCGGTGAGCGCCTTGCCGTCGCCCTGGCCCGACACCAGGCCCTGACGGGTGGCGAGGTCGTTCCAGATGGCCGAGATCTGATCGACGTGGCCCGCCACGAGCGGCCCGGGCAGCATCGCCACCACGCCCGAGCGGAAGCCCTTGACGAACCCCGCGTCGGCCTGGTCGCGGCAGATCACGATCACCGGGCGGGTGGAATAGGTGAGGTCGAGCGCCAGGGTGTCGAGCACCTGAATGACGAAGTCGCTGGTCAGCTCGCCCACCACGATCAGCAGATCGGGGTTGAGCTGCTTCAAGCCCCCCGACAGCTTCCGGCGATCGGTGATGAACCGGTAGGTGTGACCCTGCAGGTTGAACTGCGGGGCGATGAGGCTCTGGTACGCGCGGTCTTCGTCGACGGCGAGAATGATGGGCTGGGTGGCCATGGTGGTGTGGAAGAGTTCCCCTCAGCGGCCAGCATAGATCACGACGATCCAATACCGGGCCTTTCCGTATTGCTCCGAATCGCCGAGCACGAGGCCCACGCCGACCATCGAATTGGTCTGGTTGCCCAGGTTCTTCGATTCGACGATCTGGGTGGGGGCGTCGGCCACGAAGAGATCGACCGAGACCGTCTTCACCGTGTCGACGTTCTCGAACACCCGGTCGTGCAGGCGGGGCTTCCCGGGCAATTGGGCCCTGGGGACCTGGGCGTCGAAGGCGTCTCGGGCGTGCTGCTGCGCGAGCGCCTCGAGCAGCGGGCTGGGCGAGAGCCTGGGCAGGTGGCGGCGGGTGCGCTCGGCGGCGATGGCAGCGTAGGCGGCCGCCACCGGGTCGGCGACGGGTTCGGCCTGCGCCTGGGCCGAGGGCAGCGCGAGCACCTCGACCAGCACGGTCATGCCGTCGGCGCGGCGGGCCACGCCCACGCCGAGCATGCGGTGATCTTTTTCGAGCAGGTTCTTGCGATGCCCGGGGCTGTGCTCGATGCCGAAGTGTGCGGCCAGGGGGCCCGACGAGAGGCCCAGGTTCTCGCCCGCGCCGACGAAGTGGTAGCCGGCCTTGTTGAGTCGGTCCTTCAGGTCGGACCCGTCGGGCGCGACGTGGGCGAAGAAGTTCTCGCTCGCCAGCCGCTGGGCCCAGGCCTGGGCGATGGCGTCGAGCGCGGGGTCCTGCTGCACGGCGGTCAGCCCCATGCGCAGGCGCAGGGCGTTGATGCGCACCAGCACCTGGGCGCGCGCTTCGCGCTCGGAGGTCGGCTCGGCGGTGGCCATCACCTCGTCGAGCTGGTTGGTGGGCCCCACCTCGACGAAGAAGAGCGCCGCCACCTCGGGGCCGCGCGGCCCGCGGGCCAGCACTTCGACCGTGTGGCGGCCGAGCGTGGGGAAGGTCACCTGCGCGCACAGCCGACCCTTGCTGGGGGTGAGCGCGAGGCGATCGACGTCGCCGGCCGGGCGGGTGACGAACAGCTCGGCCTGGGTCAGCGGGTCGCGCAGCCCCGCGCACAGCCGGTGCTCGGTGCCGTTGGCGGCCGGCAGCGATCGGGGAAAGCCGTCGAGGTCGAGCTTGCGACGGGCGAGCAGAATCGCCGCCGCGCCGCGACCATCGCGCTCGACCTGGGCCACGCCCAACAACGAGACCGGTTCTTCGGCCAACGCGTTGCGGGCCAGGGTGGTGGGCAGCTCGTCGGGCTCACCGCGCAGCACGATGGCCACCGGGCTGGGGTCCCACCCGCCGTTGCGCGAGATGGCGGCGGTCACCCGCAGGGCGCTGGCCGCGTCGTCGACGCCCGAGGCCAGGGCGCGCTCGGCGATGGCCCTGGCGGCGCGGTTGAGCGCCGGGTCGGCGGGAGGGGTGGTGCGGCCGGCGCGCTCGAACTGCTCGCGAACCACGTCGGTCAGCCGCGCTTCGGGCGTGGGCGCGGCGGTCAGCAGCAGCAGCAGCAGGGCGCTGGCGATCATGACTCGAAGACGACCGACGAGATCTGCGATTCACCCACCCGGGTGCGCAGGCGGGTCAACAACGTCGCGCGCTCGGCCTCGAGGGCGGCCCGCCACGCCGGCTCGCAGGTGACGGTGAGCACGCCGCGCTCGAGCGAACGGACCTTCGAGTGCCTGGCGATCAGCTCTCCCACCACCTCGTTCCAGATGGGGGTCAGTGGCGCACCCGAGCGCAGGTCGGCCGCCACCTTTCCCAGCACCACCCCCAGCGAATCACGGAGCGACTTCATCGCGTCGCATTCAACCCGAACGTGACAGCCGTGTCGCGGGTGACGCAATGCAACATCAAGGAACCCTTCGAGAAAGAATGTGGCACGCCATTCGCTCACGGTGATTGACACCCTCGAAGGCCAATGGTGAGAGTGCGCGGCCTTTTTTGCTTCATCGCTGGTTCCCAAACCCAAGGAGTTTTTCCTCATGATGACTCGCAACGCGCTTTTGACTGCGCTGCTGATGGCCTCGCTGGCGACCCTGGTCGCCTGTGGCGGCACGACCCCGAAGGTCGACGGCGGCACTGGTGGTGGCGGTGGCAGCTCTGGCCAGTGTCTGGACGACACCGACTGTCCGGACCCGCAGCTGTTCTTCTGCAACACCACCACGTCGATGTGCGAGCCCTCGTGCCGCACCAAGGACGACTGCGGCGCAGCTCGCCGCGGCCAGTACGCGCTCGACTTCTGCGCGGGCGCGCTGGGGTGCCAGTGTGACGAAGGCAAGTGCGTGGGCTAGTGGGCACGGGTCCGACTGCGTCGCGTGTGTTTCCAGTACGGGCGCCTGCACGGCCTGTGGGGACACGAGCGCGAACTACGTCACGCCCAGCGGTGAGTGCAAGTCAAAAGAGATCGCGGGGCACGCGTGCGCTGCCAATGGCGACTGTGTCTCTGGGTCGTGCATCAGCGGTACCTGTGCGAAGGCGGCGGGCGAGAGCTGCAGCGCGAATTCCGAGTGTGGCAGCGGTGCCTGTGCGGGCTCCATCTGCTGCACTGCGACGGCCGGTTCCAACTGCGTCGCGTGCGCCTCAGGCAGCGGCGCCTGCAATACTTGCGGCGACACGACCAATAACTTCGTCAATTCGGCGGGCGTGTGCACAACCAAACTCGCGGCGGGTGCGGCCTGCTTGGCAGGCGGCAACTGCGTGAGCGGCTCCTGCAAGAATGGTTACTGCTGCGCTGTCACG